>NZ_JCAUAN010000005.1:0-311693 GCF_059691975.1 Paenibacillus sp. J22FR5
AGAGCTGCAGATGAAGCCATCAACGGAATCGATTCAACGCTCGGAGGGCGGAGAAGCCGAGGAAGAAGAGCTGCAGATGAAGCCATCAACGGAATCGATTCAACGCTCGGAAGGCGGAGAAGCCGAGGAAGAAGAGCTGCAGATGAAGCCATCAACGGAATCGATTCAACGCTCGGAGGGCGGAGAAGCCGAGGAAGAAGAGCTGCAGATGAAGCCATCAACGGAATCGATACAACGCTCGGAGGGCGGAGAAGCCGAGGAGGAAGAGCTGCAGATGAAGCCGTCGTCAGAGGGAGGCTTTGAAGCAGGCGCAGGCGTTGAGTCGCAGATTAAAGCGAAGCAAGGCAGCGGCAGCAAAATGGATGCAAGCATTCAAGCGAAGATGGAATCGGCGTTCAATACCGATTTTAGCAACGTCAATATACACAATGACTCGGAGTCATCAAAGATTAACAGATCTTTAGGTGCAGAGGCTTTTGCAACGGGGAATGATGTGTTTTTCCGTGAAGGGCGATATAACCCAGATACGCGCGAGGGACAGGAACTACTTGGCCACGAATTAACCCATGTGGTTCAACAACGAGGCGGCAAGTAAAGCGGTATTACCAGATCCTTCAAGCAAGCTGGACGTGATCGCGCATCGAAGGCAGGCGCTTGGGGTATTACTAAAGCGATCTTCAATGCTGATAAATCAACAGTTAAATAGCTCGAAAAACGTGCTCACGACACAGATCTTATCTTTGATATGCTTATGAAGCTCCCCGTCAAGTTCGAGAGCGATCCAGCTAAGCTGAAAAGCGCCATTGTTGAAGCGATGGGCAAGAGAGAATAGGAGATTGAACAGACATGCTGACAGAACTTGCACATGCGCGTCATTTGGCGCAATTAGGGCAATTGAAAGAGATTTTGGATGGGGCAGAGCTTGCCACGAATTTATTAGAAAAATCCGAAGCCATTCCGCTGCATGTACTCATGGCAGGCTTCCAAGAGGATAGTAAAGGGCGGGATCGATTCCTTCACTTTAGCTTTTTACCTTTGAATGATGAGGACATTGTCGCTATTCAACTGCTGCAAATCTACAGTACACTGCCGTTTCATCTTCAAGCAGGTGCTCGTGAAGGTGTAGCCGCGCTCTTATTGGAAGTTAATACGCGCTTACCAATAGGTCACTTTGGAGTTAATGAGGAAGGCGAAATCCATTATCGCTATGTGTATAGCCTATCGGCTTCACGTACGTTTGAGAGTGATGAAGTGTTAGAAATTCTCACCCTTTTCGTATATATGTGTGACATGTTCGGAGAGCACATCGAGCAGGTTGCCAGCGGTGAAGCGAAGGCAGAGCAGGTCATTCAGGCTTTAAGATCATAGTAAAGAGAAAGACCTCCAAACCCACACATTGTGGTGTTGGAGGTCTTTCTCAAAATATAGCCGACTTATATGTTTCACACGATTAGTCGGCTATATGAATTTACAGTAATGAGCTGAGTCGAATGTCTAGTCTTGCTGCCACGCCTGCGGGCATGCTTGGACTACGTGGTCCGTCAAAGTTGAAGGCGATGATGACGATATCATTACGGCCGCGTCGTAAAAATCGTCTTATGTTGAAGCTGCGCCCTGTGTTGTAGAAAGAAGGGGTGTTCTGTGGCGCGTCATAGACAACGGGTACACCGTTGATGACGACAACCGCGAAGTTATCAACTGATAAAAAAAGAGAAGCGCTCAGAATAGCTCTTCGTTGCGAGAGTGAGAAACGTGTCGAAGTGACCACATTCTGACTACTTAGGTTGCCAGAGAACCAAACATAGTTAGCATTGCTCACCGGTATCCACGCTGGGTCACGCGGAATTTCTTGGGCGTTGAACCAGGAGTTATCCGTACCAATCGAGAGTATTCTTTGGTTCGGAAAAAGGCGGCCTGCACCTAGTTTGTTATGCTTCTTCAATTGAGCACGGTACAGCTGCATAGCTTTCATTTTTGGAAGGCCTGCGCTTTTGGGAAGTCGAACAATTCTACTCGGTTTTCCTGCGATACGTTGTTTATTAATCATCTCGCCATCTCCTATCAGGTTAAGAACTACTTACAAACTATTCTATGTTTAACAAATAGAATTGCATGGTTAATAGCTGATAGAGATATTAAATGTTTGATGACCCAACGACAGAAAGACCTGAGGCCACAGGACTCAGGTCTTTCTCACTTTATCATTTCCTCGGAAATATTCGACTTATTTCACCTTGTTTTGCAGCAGTTCAACAAACAGCTTACCCAAGTCTCCCATTTGCCCGCCTGCAGGGCGATTACCGCCACCGTTTTGACCACCGCCATTGGCATTACCCCCGCCGGCACCACCATTCGGTTTTTGCCCGCCAGCTTGCTGACCATTTCCTGTTCCATCGGTTGCAGTAGCTTTAGGTTGAGCGGATGCACCTGGAGCTTGAGCTTTGCCAGAATCGCCATTCCGATTGCCTTGTCCGTTTGGTCCGCCGTTACCACCGTTACCGCGATTACTCATGCGTGTTTCTGCATCTGTGATGAACGTCTTCTGAGCACCTGTCAGCTTTGCGAACAGCTTGGTTTTATTGTCATCGCTCAGCTCATTCTTTGTGACGATATCCTGAGCAACAGGCAGCATGGCTTGCGCTTGCTCCTTCGTGATGGTTAGTCCTTCTGCTTTATCCAGCATCATCAAGATTTGGAAAGTACTGAAGAGCTGTCTCTTCGCTGGATCCATAGCAGGACGATTTTGTTGGTTGTTTTGTTGAGTATTCTGTTGGCCATCTCCTGCTGCCTTCTCCGTTTGCTGGCTAGGCTGCGAAGTATTTGCGGCTGCAGTTTGAGTGTCAGATTGTTTCCCGCATCCAGTAAGTAGAATGGGGATTAGGATGCATATACCTGCTATTTTTCTCATATTCATACGTGTATGTATCACTCCTATTATTTTTGTCCACGTACACATTGTACGATGATATTATGAAAGAATAGCGAAAATAAGCTGAAAGCCAGCTTAAAATTAACGGATAGTATGACAATAAGGAGGCGCTAAATGGAGTTTAGAACGATTGATGTGCTAAAGGATCGGGAAACGATCATTGCCTTCCGTAAAGATTCCTATGTGGTGAGCTTCGGGAGTGAAGAAGGTTTCGGTGATGAAGATGAATATGTGAGGCGGATTGCCGATCGGGTCAGGCGCTTTCCAGATGGACTCGTGCTGATTGAAGATAAGGGACAACCTGCAGGACAATTGGAGCTTCAAATTGTTCTCCATGAGGGCAGCTATATCGGCTATGCCAATTTATTCTACCTTATTCCATCGTACAGAGGGAAAGGATACGGCCGACAGTTAGTGGCGTATGCGGAGCGTTTCTTTGAGAAATATGCCGTAAAATCCTATCATTTACGAGTGGCGCCAACGAATTTACCTGCGCTGCATTTGTACGAGAAATGTGGCTTTCGCCTCTTAGCAAAAGAAGAAGATCAACCCAATGCTGTCTGGCGAATGGTCAAGGATCTCTAGCAGATTTAGTATTGAGCAAAATGGAAAGCCGCTCTGCGCGAGACATGCGCGATGGGCGGCTTATTTGATATCTTTCGCCATACGTTCCCTTATGCTCCGTTGGAAATCCAATGAGATGGACGAGTTAAGTAGGAGGGCAACTTGGTATGAGCATCGCCTTTGGCGGCATTCACTTGAAATTGGGTGAGGAAAATGCTATCAGACAGATCCGAGCCTCGGAGGTCGGCGTCTCTAAGATCAGAGCCGATGAGGTCTGCCTTTCGCAGATTGGCTCCTCTAAGATCAGCGGCAATAAGATACGCGCCACGGAGGTTAGCTGCTCGGAGGTCGGCGCCTTTCAGTTTGGCGCCGATGAGATCTGCTCCTCTGCCGTAGGATTTCCGGCGGCCTTTGGGGATCTCAAGCTCGCGGAGTGCCGCTTCGCGGACGAGCTCACTCGCTCGAAGGAGCAGGACATTCACATCGGCACGATGTGCGGCAACGTCCAGCGTGGTGAGACTGTCGGCATCGAGGCTCGTGAGTCGTTCGGTTTCAGCCAGCGCATCACGAATCTCATCGTGAATCTGGTTAGCAGGCTGCAGAGTTAAGGCCTCGGTAAAGTACCAGAGAAGCTCATGGAGCTGGCGCATCAGAGGGAACACCTCAAACATTTGCTTTGCGGTGTCAGGTGCTTGCCGCCAGTCTTGACCGCCAAAGGTGATCTGCGAAACTTTCTGGCCCGCACCGAAACAGTCATAAACCGTACACCCTCGAAAGCCGATCTGCCTAAGCTGTGTATGTACACCGCACCGGAAGTCGGCTTGGAGGTTCGTACAAGGCTGCCCGGCATCCTTGTTGTTTGCGAAGTCGCTCGAAGCTGCGTAGGGCAAAGCCACACAGCATAAGCCGAAGCAGCTCTCGCAGTCTCCTTGCAAATGTAGGCGATTAGCAACCGACGAGTTATCGGATAAGTTTTGTTTCTCAACCATAAGCAATCTCCTTGTCACGTTATCATTTTTACATTATACAATGGGAAAGCCATATGCAAAAAGGGAGAGTTATGCTATAAATGGTGAAAAAGCGATTTCACGACCAACGTGAAGGGAGAGCATCCATGAGCACACTTACGAAAGCCATTTTAATAGCGGCGAAGGCACATGATGGACAGCTAGACAAAGGGGGCAACCCTTACATTTTACATCCTATTCGATTAGCTAGTAGGGCGAAATCAACGGAAGAATCCATTGTTGCTGTGTTACATGATGTTGTGGAGGATTCGACTTTTACCTTATTTGATTTGAAAAAAGAAGGCTTTAGCCAACCTATCCTTGAAGCACTAGATTGCCTTACAAGAAGGCCAGATGAATCGTATGAAGCATTTATTCTAAGAATCAAACTAAATCCATTAGCATCGATGGTGAAGATCTTGGATCTAGAAGACAATTGTGACCTCAGTCGAATTGAACAGCCAACCCGTCAAGACTATGAAAGAATCGATAAGTACAAAAAAGCATTGGCAGAACTGAAATTTGAGAGCTGACACCCCGTGGTGTCGGCTTTTTTTGTCGAAAAAGACTTGGTCTCGCGAGACACCAATCGACATACGAAATGAGCTTTTTGCAATATGATAGGTGTATGGATGCGAACTAATATGTGAAGAAAGGGTTGATCGCCATGAACAATATAAAAATATCCTCAAAAGGTATCGAAAAAGCGCTTCGGAAGTTTGATTATTTGCAAGCCATTGCCGAATACATTTGGAACGGTTTCGACGCTGAGGCTACGGTGGTAGACATAACCCTTCATAAAAACATACTAGACGGCGTAGATCAAATCGTGATTGCAGACAACGGCTACGGGATTAAACTGATAGATTTAGAGGGGAAGTTTACGCCATTCTATGAATCCGAGAAGGGTGTGGATCCTGATAAAAGGGGCAGAACTACCTCGGCTATGCACGGTAAAAATGGGATAGGCCGCTTAACGTTTCACCATTTTGCTTCCGAGGCTATCTGGCAAACCACCTATGAGGACGGTCTCCTGCTCAAAAATACGTATAACATTCACATTCAAGCCAAACGCTTGGATGCCTATCATGTGACGAAACCTAACTTAACGGACAAGGACAGAGGGACGACAGTCACGTTTAACAATATCATCAAGGAATTTGTGGTAGAGGATTTTCTAGCATTTCTGAGTAGAGAATTTGGATGGTTCTTGGAGCTGCACGCGGACAAGCCCTTCGCTATTCGCATTAATGGTGAACCCTTGGACTACGCTAGCTTGATCGCGGAAAAGGAATCATTTACATCGGTGCATCCCATGTCGCAAACGAAATTTCGGATCACCTATATTCGTTGGGGGGATCGTATGAACCATGAATATTCGAAGTTATATTTTATCGACTCGAAACTTAAAGAGCAGCATAAACAGCCAACGACGTTTAACAACAAAGGTGATTCCTTTTACCATAGTGTGTATATTCAGAGTAAGCTATTTGATCAGTTTGATTTTAGCAGTGAAGAGCCTAGCGGACAGCAGTCTTTTACATTCGGTGCAAGTCGAAAAAGCGATGCCTTTCAATTTCTGTTAGACGAGCTGGGCACATTTATTAAGGAGAAAAGGGAGCCCTATCTGCGGAAATTGTCCGATACGGTCATTAAGGAATTTGCAGAAGCGAAGGCCTTCCCAACGTTCATTGGTGATCCAGAGGCCGCTAGCCACCGAGATGAGTTGGAGGCTGCGATTCGAGAGTTGTGTCATGCGGAGCCTAAGGTATTTGCCAGATTGAATCCGGAACAGAAGAAAGTGTTGGCGCACCTGATACATTTCGTAGGCTCAGATGAGCGGCAACGATTGTTGGCGGCTTTGTAAGGCAGACCGGAAGAAGCGTATACAGAGGCTATTCCGGCATTTGAATAGGAATGTGTATTTAAGCTGCGTCTCCAAAGGGTCGTGGCTTTTTACATGCGGCCACTATTACAAATACAGGATTATCTATTTTCATCTCGAATACTTGGATACAGCTATACGCGCCAACCACAGGTAAGGGGCATTTGACATAAAGGAGCAACCCAATGAACAATCATACATCCGGGCTTCACCATATTAAGGCACTGGTCGAGAAAAAAGTGACCTGGCTTGAGCTGTTTTATGATCTGCTTTTTGTAGCGGCAGTGTCCAAAGCAAGTCATGTCTTGCTGCATGTGCATCATGGAACGATCCCAATTGAGTATTTGGGCAAATTCGTCCTTATCTTTATCCCGATCTGGTGGGCTTGGGTGGGGCAGTCCCTTTTTGTGAATCGTTTCGGGCAGGATAGCATCTCGCATCGCGTTTTTCTGATTCTGCAATTATTTTTCGTCTTAATCATGACGGCTAGTCTATCTGTCGATTTCGATCAGTACTTTGTGCCGTTCCTTGTAGGCTACATAGGTTTACGAGCCATGACAGCTATTCAATACTTAGCGGTTCATAAAAAAGAAGAAGAACATCTAAGGGCGACCGCTCGTTATTTGGGCAGCCGCTTTTGGATCGGGCTTGCCATATCCGCGCTTTCCCTCTTCTTTGATTCTTGGATTCGATACGCAGTGTTATATGTGGGAATTATGGTGGATATTCTGCTTCCTTTAATGGGTCGAAAATACTTGGTGAGAAGCCCGATCAACACGCATCATTTATTAGAGCGCTTCTCGTTATTTACGCTGATTTTGCTTGGCGAATCGGTGATAAGCATACTTGCCGTCCTACAATCCAGTGATTGGACGTGGCCATCCATCGTATTTGCAACCCTCACCTTCTTATTAATCATCGCGATGTGGTGGCAATATTTTGAGAATGTGGAGAAGAAAGTGAACAAGGCCTTAGAAACTGCAGGGCAAACGATCATCTATGGTCATTTATTCATTTATATGTCACTGTGCATGATAGCCGCGTCGATTCAGCTGTTATTCATGGAGGAATTGGATTATTGGTTTATGTTAAGCCTTGTTTTTGGTTCAGTTCTGCTGTACTTTTTCTCAACATCACTGGTTTTCCATAAATATAGGCATACCCATCAACGATTGGGAATAGCTCATTTAGCGTTATTTCTAGGGCTGCTTGTTGCATTTCTTGGGTTGGATTTGTTATTTGAAATGCCAAATTACGTCATCATCGGAGAAATGATGCTGTTCTTTGTTGTGTATGCGAAGGGGACCACTTGAAAATTTCACAAGGGAAGGAAGATAACATGATCATAGAAATCGACACAGACCTAAAACTCAAATCATTTCAGCAAGAGGATGCTGAGGACTTATTTGCCTTGACGAATAGCTGTCGAGATTATCTGAGAGAATGGCTGCCTTGGGTGGATGCGACAAAGCATGTTCAGCATTCAAGAGCTTTTATCCAGCACTGTCAGAATCAAGATGCGGCTAACAATGGCTTCACTGCTGGTATTTGGTTCAAAGGGAAGCTGGCAGGCTGCATCGGGTTCCATCCGATTAATTGGGCTAACCATAGCGCCAGTCTTGGTTACTGGTTAGGAGAAGGGTTTCAAGGTCATGGTATCATGACAAGAACTTGCGAAAGGCTTGTCGATTATTCGTTTAACGAACTCGGCTTAAACCGAGTGGAAATTAGATGCGGGGTTCACAACCTCAAGAGCAGGGCGATTCCTGAAAAGTTAGGGTTCACGAAGGAAGGTCAGATCCGGGATGCCGCATGGTTGTACGATCATTACATCGACCTTATTGTGTATGGCATGCTGAAACGGGAATGGAGTAAGCTTTGAATATGTTTAGAAAGCGGGCAGTGGCATATCAATGTAAGTGAAAGATTTCCACTGAGGAAGATTAGTTTAGTAAATAAACATGTAGGAGGCTTGAGAAACATGAGAGATGCTTTTGTTTTCGACTTCGTCGATAAACATCGTGATCGGTTACTGAAGTTGATTGAAGGATGCCCAGTGGATAAGCGCGATGTTGTGCCGGCTGGCTTTACTAATAGCGTGCATTGGCAAATTGGTCATATCCTAACGGTTACGGAACGAATTGTATTCAGTTTCGCTGAGCAGCCCGTGGCACTTCCTGCCAGTTATATGGGCTTTTTCGGTAATGGTACCAAACCAGCCGATTGGCAAGAAGAACCTCCAATGTGGGATGTCATTGTAACGCAGCTAAAGGAACAGGCTGAACGGATTCGTGAGACTTTGAAGGATAAGCTGGCTGTTACTGTCAAAGAGAACTTTTTCAAAGCAAAAACGATTGATGAACTGATCTTTTCTAGTGTTGTGCATGAAGTCAATCATGAGGGCATGATTTCCTCAATGCTGAAAGTGTTGAAATAACCTTTAATAGAAATCAATAAGGCACCCTCACCCTATGACTGGGAACGAGTGTGCCTTTTTCGTTTTCATCTTTTCTAAGCCATTTCGATCATTTCGCGGCAAATAGCGGATCCTCGTTCCGTTTCTAGGCGTTGCAGCGCTATCCTCTCATGTGCACCCCATTCACCCCAAGCCTATACCACAGGAGCATCCCCAGCGAACATAGCCCAATCACAATTAACATTCCGTATACATACATGTACGAATGCAGGAGCGACGTATTCCGCTGAATTTCAAGTAGAATGCCGCAAATCGCCACCGACATCGATCCTCCAAAAAACTGAATCAGCTGCATTAGTCCCATGCCCGAGCCAATTAAGTGCTTCGGCAGGATGCGTGAAGTCTCATTATTTAACGACGCTATTGTCGCGGAGAAAGCAGGCGAGAAACAAAGATACCCGATCATAATGACGAGTGGCGAAGCACCGAGCAAGGTTGAGAAAGCAACCATGACTAGGGATAAAAGCCCGTGGCCAATAAGCAGAAACCGCATATTGCCAAACCGATCAATCCAATGACCGACGAAGCGGGTCAGGAACGCGGACAAAATAGCGCCAGGAGCAATCGTCAAGCCGATTGTCATCGCCGATTGATTGAACACCTTGGCTAGTACGAGTGGCATAAGAAATAGATTGCCAAGGTTCAAGACCAAGATGCAGAACCCGATCACCACAAGCTTCCGAAACGCAGGACTCGCCAGTAATAAAGGATTAATGAACGTGTCACTTGATCGCCTCAGGTGCCAGACATGCACACCAAAGGAGAGAACGCTGATTGCAAGCCACACGAAAGACATCTGCGTCACAGCGAGTAACAAAGTCGCGGCATTGACGACCGTGAATAGCGCTCCTAGCAAGTCGAAACGGAACGGCACCGGCTTCTCTTTGGGAAGCAAACGCAAAAGAATTGGAAGAATGACTAAGACCAGGCAGGTAATGGCGAACAGCCCATTCCAGCCAAAGTATTCGCTAATTAAGCCGCCAACGATCGGGCCGAGCCCGAAAGCCATAGCGCTCCCCGCGGATATCATCGCAATCGCCGCGCCGCGCCGTTCAATCGGTATGTATCGGCTGGCGAGTACCAGCCCAAGTCCAGCCATGACCCCTGCGCCTGCGGATTGAAGAATACGCGCCGCGAGTAAAGTGTGGAATTCCCGTGCGAACAGTCCGAACACAGAGGAAAATCCAAGCACAATAAGCCCCACGGTTAGCAGCTTGCGAATAGGAACCACATCGGAAAGTCTGCTGTATAGGACTGTAGATAAGGCATAGCCAATGGAATAGCTGGAGATTACCCATGATCCAAGATCGGCAGTGATGCTGAGATCTTGAATAATACTTGGGATCGACACGTTGAACATCGTTGTATTCATGACAACAATGAACAAGCCAATCGTCCATACGGGCATTACTATTTTATCGTTCATGTGGATTCATCCTGTCTGACGTGAGATGTAAGTATGATCTCTCTATTATAATCCTTCCATGTCTAATAGCCAAAGCAGCACAACGGTATACTCGGATTGACAGGTATGAAAAACAGCGGTATTATTTTATTATATATTTAGATAAATATCTAAATAAGGAGGAGCCACATTTTGAATGAAGCATTTAAAGCGCTAGCGGACCCGACTCGACGTGAAATTTTGCAGATGCTTCGGGAAAAAAGTATGAATGCTGGTGATATTGCTGATCACTTCAAGATTAGTAAGCCGAGCATATCGCATCATTTGAACCTGCTTAAACAGGCGGGACTTGTACTTGATGAACGTCAGGGACAACATATCATGTATACCTTGCACACCACGGTTGTTGAAGACGTCATCGGATGGATGTTTAACATACTTAACAAAAAAGATCAGGAGGAACAGTCATGAAAAGATGGAAGGAAATTTCACTATATATGATCAGCCTTTCCCCAGCGGCAGGGGGCTTGCTTCTGTATAATCGTCTTCCGGATACGATGGCGAGTCATTTTGGCATGAATAATGAAGTGAACGGTACGATGAGCAAAGAAATGTCGCTGCTTATGTTGGTATTGCTAGGCCTGCTGCCGCTATTCATGCGGGTTATGAGATCCATCGATCCGAAGAAAGCGAATTTCGAGAAATTTCCTGCGGCTTTTGAGGTGACACGGTTCGGCGTTACTATTCTATTGGCTGTGGTAGGTTGGGCGATCATTATATATAATTTGGGCTACGACTTGGATTTCAAAAAAATCACGATGATTACACTCGGTGTGCTGTTTGCCGTTATGGGGAACTTTTTGACGCAGGTGAAGCCCAACTATACGTTCGGTATACGGACACCATGGACACTTGCCAATGAAGAAATTTGGAGAAAAACGCATCGATTAGGTGGCCCGCTTATGATGATGGGCGGAATTGTTGCTTTTGTTGCGGCATTCTTAATGACCTCAATCGCGATCATCGTCTTCATCGCGGCAATTGCAATCAGTTCCTTCATTCCCATCATCTACTCCTATGTGATGTTTGCCCGTCTTTCGAAGTAAATAGGCTATGTGTAGGCTGCCAGCGATTCGCTGAGCAGTCTATTCTCACTTAACCCCATTAACCGTTAAGCTCGGTGTATCGCTTTTCAGTGCATATTTCCGATTCAGCAGAAAGCCGAAGAGGGAAGCGAGCGATTGCTGGAACAGCATGCCAAGCACCACAGGAATCGCCACGGGTGGCGGGAAATAGGCTACAGCGAGTACCGCGCCCGCACTAATATTACGCATACCGCTGTTAAAAGTAAGGGCAACAACGACATCTTGTTCCCAACGGAACAGCTTGGCGACGAGCCAGCCGATCATGTAGCCCAGCGAGGCCACCATGAGGACAAAAGCTGCCAATCCCAGCAATTTAGCGTTGAAATCACGCAAATAAGGAGCGATGACAGAGCTGTTAATGGCGACGACGACGCCCATGAAAATTTTAGAAAAAGGTCCTAAACGGCCACCCCATTGCTCCTTAATTTTCCCGCGCGTCCATTGATTCAGCAGCATCCCGATGAGAGACGGAACGACGATCATGAAGAACAAGCCTTTCATCATCGCGAAGGTATCCAACTGTACCTTGGTGCCAACCAACACAGACAGCGTATACGGCACGACAAAAGGTGAGAGGATCGTATCCATCAGGATGATCGAAAGCGTCAGCACAATATTGCCCCGATAAATCGCTACCCACACGAAGCTAGTAATGCCAGTAGGAATGGCTGCGGCCAAAATAAGTCCCGTAATCGTCAGCGGTTCGTGACTATACACAGCATGCCCGAGACCAAGCGCAATGAGCGGCATCCCGACATGCAAAATGAACAAGGTGGTAAGGAGCGGAAGCGGTTGAACGACGACCTTGATGAATTCTTTGAAGCTGGAGGCGATACTCCCCGAAAAGGTCATGAAGGCAAACAACCAGGGTGATAAATAGGTATATCCGGATAAGTGACTTCCGAGCAGAACGCCGATAAGGACACTAATAGGTGTGATAAGCGGCAAAATCTTTTCTAATTGACGATTCAATTGAGGCAGCATCTAGGTGAACATCCTTTCGTGACGAGCTTGAAGTATAAGCTGCTATTTAACTTGGCCAATGGAAAGACTGACTTTGTAATTGCCGTAGGTCAGAAGTTCATCGAGGAACGCGTTCAGTTCAATGGGCGTTTGGACGCGAACACGCATCCAATAGCAGCCTTCGCCGCTTACGCGGTGGGTCTCTACAACACTCTCCTGGTGTTGAATGTAAGAGAGGAACGCTTGATGCGCTGTGTTTGATTTCATGAAAACAACGATAAACGCATGTACGACTTGCCCGATTTTTTCGGGATTCCAGTTCACTGTATAGCCGGTTATAACGCCGAGATCCTGCAGCTTACGAATGCGAGCACCGACGGCTTGTCCTGTCAGATGGACTTGCTGGCCAATGGCCTTATGCGACTGTGTTGCGTCTTGAAGCAGATGTTGCAATATACGTAGATCGATCCCGTCGATCGGTTGGTTGCTTAGCACGATATGAATTCCTTTCACAATGAAATGGAAAACCGTTAATTCTTTTCATCAACTTGTATGGAAGTCACGCCAACTATTTTACAATTGTAGCAGAACAACAATTATAAGATAAGAGGTGTACCAAGAATGAACCTTCAATTAATTCGTCACGCGACACTTTGGCTGGAATACGCAGGAGTTACATTTCTAATTGATCCGATGTTCAGTGACGCAGATGCCAATCCCCCGATCGTGAATACAGCGAATCCTAGAAGGAATCCGATGGTTCCACTGCCGTTTCCGATAACGGAAATACGTCAACCTGACGTGATCATCGTGACCCATCTTCACGGGGATCATTGGGATGGCGCAGCTGCGGAGGCACTGCCGAATTCAACGCCAATCCTTTGCCAACCAGGGGATGAGGGAGCATTTACTGCTGCGGGGTTTACGTCCGTGAAAGCTATTCAGGAATCACTTACGCTACAGGGAGTAACCTTGTTTAGAACAAGTGGCCAGCATGGGACAGGTGAGATTGGGAGGTTGATGGGGCAGGTTTCAGGCTTTGTTTTCAAAGCGGACAGCGAGCCGACATGGTATCTCGCGGGAGATACCATTTGGTGTGAGGACGTGCAGCAAGCTTTGGAAGTTCATCTACCAGATTGGACTGTCGTCAACGCGGGTGGGGCTCAGTTCCAAGTAGGTGAACCCATTACGATGGATGGGGATGATGTCGTGAGCGTTTGCCGATTCGCGCCATTCACGAAAGTTGTTGCTGTGCATATGGATACGATCAACCATTGCCATGTTACGAGAGCGGACTTGCGA
Organism: Paenibacillus sp. J22FR5; assembly: GCF_059691975.1. Lineage (NCBI taxonomy): Bacteria > Bacillati > Bacillota > Bacilli > Caryophanales > Paenibacillaceae > Paenibacillus > Paenibacillus sp. J22FR5. The sequence continues at coordinate 13,677 of NZ_JCAUAN010000005.1, forward strand.
AGCAGGTTGGCAGTGGAAGGGGTATTGGGGCAAGTTGTGATTCCCGGGGATGGGGAGTGGGTGTGAGTGGGGAAGGGGAGAGGATGACAGGTTGAAAGCTATTGGTGCGAAAGCTCGAAGGTTGAAAACCGAACGCCGAAAATCGAAAGTCGAGCGCTGAGCGCCAGAAGTATCAAGCCAGAAGCCACAAGCCACAAGACACGAGTCCAAGCCTACAACCAGCCCTTGCACGGTCCTACCTCCCATGTCCCCCTGCCAATTGCCCTCTCTCAGCAGGTTGCCCATTGGATAAATACAGTAGAATGATGATTTTGAAGCGAAAAATCTGACTTTGATTGGATAAATCCAGTGGTCTTCGCTATATGCGGAAGTTAATGACATCAATAAAAAGCGTGCCATCCGAAGAGGACACGCTCTAAAATTAACAATCTTATTTACCAAGTAAAATTTTTGTGTACGGGGAATCAATCGGCAGCATAATCACGGGCTCCCCTTTAAATGACACCAAGTAACTATCCAGCGTACGGTAGAAATTGTAGAAGGCAGGATCCTTGCCGTAAGCGGAGTTGTAAATTTGAGCCGCTTCCTGCTCGCCTTCGGCTACAATTTTCTTCGCATCGGCTTGTGCCTGAGCGATTAATTCGCTCGCTTGTCTGTCGGCTTTGGAGGTGATTTTCTTGGATTCTTCATCCCCCTCGGACAAGTATTTCGCCGCAATGGATTGGCGGTCGGAAATCATCCGTTTATACACGCTTTGCTTGTTCGAATCGGGCAGATCGGTGCGCTTGATGCGCACATCGACGATTTGGATACCGTAGTTATCGCGCTCCATCAATTCCGAAACTTCCTTCGTAATCTCATCGTTCAGGTTACCACGCTGTGTATTTTCGCTAATGATATCGCTGTAATTAATCTCGGATAATTTACGTCTAACGGTGTTATACACCGCAGCATCAATGCGCTCTTCCCCGCCTGTGATCGATTGAATCGTGCGCAGGAACTGCTGGGCATCATCAATCCGCCATACCGTATAATTATCAACTTCGATAGGCTTCTTATCTTTGGTCAAAATAGAAGTAGGCTTGCTATCATACACCATCTGATATTTAGGAAGCGTGCGAACCGATTCAATGAACGGGATTTTTAAATGAATGCCAGGCTCCGTTTGAATTCGAACGGCTTCTCCGAATTTAAGAACGACGCGGTATTGCCCTTCTTTGACAATGAATATAGAGATCAGAAAGAAAAAAACGAGAACGACACCAAGGATGGATCTAAAAATCCATTTGCGTTGTAAGGTCATTTCGCAGCTCCTCCTTGCGTCTGGCCGGCTGCAGCAGTAGGTGTGCGCAACAGCTCATTAATCGGTAAATATTTAACCGTTTCGCCGGCGCTGTCACTGATGAAAATTTTGGCATTCGGCAATATTTTCTCTAACGTCTCGATGATAAGCCTGCTTTCCGTGACCGATTTATTATTTGCATACTCCGCATAAAGGGCGTTGAACTTCGCAACATCCCCCTGAGCATTCAAAATCCGAGATTTCTTCTGGGCTTCGGCGTTCTCAAGAAGGGCTTGCGCGTTGCCTCGCTCCCTAGGAAGGATATCATTTTCATATTTCGTCGCCACGTTAATCTTCGTGTTTTTCTCTTCGCGTGCGTTGGTTATATCTTTAAAAGCATTCTGCACATCGCCAGCTGGAGGCTCGATATCTTGGAACTTCAAATCGACAATATGGATGCCTGTTTGATATTTGGTTTGCATCTCAATTAATCGCTCTTTGACCTTGCCTTGGACCTCAGTTTTTCCTTCAGTAATGGCGAAATCGAGAGCCGTAGAACCAATGACAGAACGTATCGCCGCACTAGCTGAGTTACGAAGGAACAATTCCGCGTTATCAATGTTGTACAAGTAGTCACGCATGTCACTGATATTCCATTCCACAACCGCATCGGCAGATAAAATATTTTCATCTCCCGTAATCATCATTGCTTCCTCTTCGACGGGCGTGATTTTACCATTCGTTTCACGGAAGCCGATCTGGATACGCTGTGTCTTTTTGGCAGGCAGTACAATCACCTGTTGAATCGGGAAGGGGAGTTTAAAGTGAAGCCCAGCTTCCTTCTCCGTCGTATATTTGCCTAATGTTAAAATGGCCGCTTTCTCATGCTCCTGCACCGTATAGAAGGTGGACGAACCAAAAATAAGGACGAGAACGATGATGAGGCCGGCTAGGATTTTGGTCACTAAGCCCGGAGGGAGCGAGGTAGGTCTTCGTCGATCTGGTTCTGGCAATACAAATGGATCCATGGCAAACACCCCTTTACTTATAAATTTACTGATTATGGTATACGGGGGAGTTTGGAAATTGTTTCAAGGAGGAGGGGGAATTCTCAATTGGAAGAGAAGGGCAGCTCCACTGAGGGATGTATCGGAAAATTGTTATTTCCAAGAGTTAGCTGTCATGCTATGATAATTATCAATTGCATACGAATGAATCCCTAGGGGCGCCGAGAGGCTGAGACAGTATAAACTGAACCCTTTGAACCTGATCTGGTTTATGCCAGCGGAGGAAAGTGGAATGAGCTTTGGAGCCGATTTGGATATCTGTATATGATGCGGCAGCCTACAACCACTTTTCTAAGGAAAGTGGTTTTTTTGTGTTTCACACAGCAAAGTCAGGATGATTAGCTTGTTAAAGAGAAGTGATGTTTCGTTGAGAGGAGTCGAGCCGTAGGTGACAGAGAAAGAGCTGCATGTCATATCCAATGGGAAGCTATCTTGGTCAGAGCTGGCGACGATTGCGCTACAGATTCACCCGTATGTTACGGCGATTCATATTCGAGAGAAATCGAAGTCCTTGGATGAGGTTTTCATCGGTGTGCAGTACTTAATGGAGCAAGGGATTCCTGCAAAAAGTCTGTACATCAACGGATTTCCATCGATTACTCTAGCTTTACAGACAGGCGGGCTTCAGCTTCCTGGTACGACGCCTTCACTTGTGATTCAGGATGAGTTTCTTAAAGGGATCCAGCGTATCGGGGTCTCTGTGCATCATGCGGATGAAGCGAAATGGCATGAAAAAGAGGGAGCCGATTATGTTTTGTTCGGTCATATCTTTGAGACAAACTCGAAGCGTGGCGCGCCGCCTAGAGGCCTGGAGCAATTACGACAAGTAGTTAATCACGTTAATATCCCCGTCATTGCGATTGGTGGGATGACACCTGCGAGGGTAAAGTCTGTTCTGGAGACAGGAGCAGCGGGAATCGCCGTTATGAGTGGGATTTGGGAAGCGGTAGATCCCATAAGAGCAGTAAAAGCCTATCAAGATGAGCTTCAACAGTTAGAGGTGAGTTAAATGACAGCAACAAGATCAGAAGTCATCATCGTTGGCGGTGGTGTCATCGGAGCATCTATCGCGTATTACTTGGCTAAAAGAGGGCAGTCGGTCACGCTCCTAGAGCGCGGTCAGCTTGGCCAGGAAGCCTCGGCTGCGGCAGCAGGCATGCTCGGTGCGCAGTCCGAGATGGAGGACACAGGCGCACTGTTCCAGTGGGCGCGCCAAAGCCGTGCCATGTTCCCCGAGCTGAGCGGGGAACTGCGAGAACTCACGGGCATCGACATCGGTCTCGTCCGTGAAGGGCTGCTGAACGTCGCGCTCAGCGACGCTCAAGAGAAAGAGCTGCGCGCGCGGGAGAAGCTCCAGCGCGCGGCGGGCGAAAAGGCACAGTGGCTCAGCGCGGCTGAAGCCACTGCCAAAGAGCCCGCGCTGAGCGAGGCGACGCGCGGAGCCCTTTACCTGCCCGAGGATGGGCAGGTGGATGCCCCGCAGCTCGCGGCAGCTTTCGCGCAGGCTGCGGGGGTGCTGGGGGCGAAGGTGCAACCCTTCGCTGGGGTGCAAGGGCTGCTGACCGCGCAGGAGCGCGTCATCGGCGTGCTGACGGCCGCTGGTCCGCTCTACAGCGACCAAGTCATCGTCGCCGCAGGCACGTGGAGCGGTCAGCTGCTGGCAGGCATCGGCATCGACCTGCCGATGTATCCCGTGAAGGGCGAGTGCTTCTCCGTTAGGACGCCGAAGCCTTTATTGAAGAAAACTCTGTTCACACCAGGGTGCTATATTGTCCCGAAAGCCGGCGGACGGCTGGTGGTCGGCGCGACGGTCGTGCCGAACAGCTACGACCGCAAGGTGTCGCTCTCGGGCTTAGCCGAGCTGATGGATCGCGCGAGGGGGCTGATGCCCGCGCTCGGCGATGGTGACTGGGAGAAGGCTTGGTCGGGGCTGCGCCCGCAGACGGCCGACGGACTGCCGTACCTCGGCAAGGTGCCGAGGTATGAGGGGTTGTTCGTAGCGTGCGGTCATTACCGCAACGGGATTTTGCTGAGCCCGATCACCGGGAAGGTGATGGCGGATTGGATTTTGGGCGGAGATGCAGGTAAGGGTGCAAGAGTAGCTGGAGGAACAGAACCTAGAGCAGGAGCGTTGGGTGCTGACATAGGGCAACAAATCGAACTGGACATTAGCGAGCAAGTGATACAACCGTTAGCACCATGGCTGGATGCTTTCAGCCCAGATCTTTCGCCAGAGACCACGCGAGTGAGTCACGAGGTTAAGGAAGAAGAATTTTCAGCCACAGGAAAGGAACTGATAAGCATTGAAACTGTACATTAATGGGGGGCAGGTTGACGTACCCGATTCCATTCGGACCGTTGTCGAGCTGCTCGCGCATTTCGATTTAAGCGATAAAATGCTCGTGGTGGAGCATAACGCCGCCATTTTACATAAAGAGGATCACGCTGGCGCCGAGCTTGCGGAAGGACACAAAATTGAGATCGTTCATTTCGTTGGAGGAGGATAAAGACATGTTAAAAATCGGTCCATATGAATTTCGCTCGCGTCTATTGTTAGGTACGGGGAAGTTTCCAGATTTTCAGATTCAAAAACAAGCGGTGGATGTCAGTGAGTCCCAAATCTTGACGTTTGCAGTGCGGCGGATGAATATTTTTGAGGCGAGTCAGCCGAATTTCTTATCGATGCTGGATGTGTCGAATTTCACCTTGCTGCCGAATACAGCAGGTGCTAAGACAGCCGAGGAAGCCGTTCGCATCGCGCGATTAGCAAAAGCCTCGGGCTTATGCGATATGATCAAAGTCGAGGTGATCGGTGATGAAATGACGCTGCTGCCAGATCCAGTTGAAACGCTGAAAGCTTCGGAAATGCTGCTGGAGGAAGGCTTTATCGTGCTTCCGTATACGTCGGACGATGTCTTGTTGGCTAAACGTCTGCAAGCTCTCGGCGTGCATGCAATTATGCCTGGTGCATCACCGATCGGCACAGGTCAAGGGATCATTAACCCGCTGAACTTGAGCTTCATCATCGAGCAGGCGACGGTCCCGGTGATCGTGGATGCAGGGATTGGCGCACCATCGGATGCGGCGCTGGCGATGGAAATGGGAGCAGATGGTGTGCTGCTCAACACGGCGGTATCAGGCGCGAAGGATCCTGTCAAAATGGCGTATGCCATGAAGCTCGCGATTGAAGCGGGACGTGCGGGCTTTGAAGCGGGGCGCATTCCGAAGAAGCGATATGCTTCGGCGAGCAGCCCGATGGATGGGTTGAGTCGAGTGTAGGGGAAAGCCCTGCAAATACGGATACTGGCTAACGGACATGGAAGACGCTATTTGGTATAAATATGAGGTTTTGAAAATCTAACGGACACAGGAGACGCTATACAGCGGAATTTCGTTATCAATTGGGTGATTATGATGTGATAACGGCTGTGGTGTCCGTTAGATCATGGATAAAGCTAATTAGGCAACTATAACGGCCGTCATGACCGTTAGAAAATATAGTTACGAAAAAATGTGGGAGAGGGGGAGTAACGTGGCCATTTACAAAGCTTTGACTATCGCTGGGTCGGATAGCGGCGGCGGTGCGGGCATTCAAGCGGATCTGAAGACGTTTCAAGAACTGGGCGTCTACGGAATGTCTGTGATCACGGCAGTAACCGCGCAGAACACGCTCGGCGTGCAAGGGGTTTACCCGATGAGTGCAGAAGCGATCAAACGCCAGCTGGCGTCCATCGGGGAAGATTTGCAGCCAGATGCGTTGAAAACAGGCATGCTTTTTAGCGGAGACATCATTCGTATTGTGGCTGCTGCGATTAAGAAGTATGCATGGAAGCAAATTGTTGTAGATCCTGTGATGATTGCCAAGGGCGGGGCTTCGCTCCTACAGCAAGAGGCGATTGATGCCATGATCCATTCGTTGTTGCCGCTAGCTGATGTTGTAACACCGAACATTCCCGAAGCGGAGGCGCTTAGCGGGATACGGATCATAGACGGGGAATCACGGAAACAGGCGGCCATGCGTATTCATCTCTACGGCTGCAAGCATGTGATGATCAAAGGCGGTCATGAAGCGAACACGGAGCAGGCGACGGACTTACTCTATGATGGAAATGCGTTTACCGAATTTAGTGCGAAGAGGTTGGTTACACAGCACACGCATGGAACAGGCTGCACGTTTGCGGCGGCCCTGACATCGGGGCTGTCGAAGGGGCTCACGACGACAGCTTCTCTTCAATTGGCAAAAAGCTTCATCCACGCTGCGATCTCGGAGCCGCTGAACATCGGGAGCGGGCATGGCCCGACGAATCATTGGGCGTATCAACAAGGTGTTCGTGCCGCTGATTTAAAGGATATTGCCACGGGAGGTGTACGATGAGCCTTGCAATGAGTTCGGACGAGCTGCGCAAAGCTCTGCAATTATATCTCGTGATGGGCAGCCCCAATTGTGGCGGGGCGGACCCGTATGAAGTGCTGGAAGCCGCCATTGATGGCGGCATCACGATGTTTCAGCTGCGCGAGAAGGGCCCCGGCGCTCTGCAGGGGCCCGCGCTCCTCGCGCTGGGCGCACGGCTGCGCCGCCTTTGCGCGCAGCGCGCGATCCCGTTCATCGTGAACGATGATGAACGGCTTGCTCTAGAGCTTGAGGCCGATGGGATCCACATCGGCCAAGAGGATGCCCCAGCCGCCGCTGTGCGGCAGCGGCTGCCGAACATGATCGTGGGCGTATCGGCCCACGATCTGGGCGAAGCCCAGGCGGCGCTGGCCGAAGGCGCCGACTATCTCGGCGTAGGCCCCCAGTACGCCACGCGCACGAAGCTTGATGCGCGTGAGGCCCAGGGGCCTGCCGGTATTACGCGGATGCGCGCAGGCGGCATCCAGCTGCCGCTCGTGGGCATCGGGGGCATCGATGCCACGAATGCAGGCGCGGTCATCCGCGCAGGGGCGGACGGCGTGGCGGTGGTTAGCGCCATCGCAGGTAGCCGCTCACCGCGCGAAGCCGCCGAGGCGTTACGCTCACTGCTCCCGAATTAGGAGCAGTAGTAGCACTTACTCCTACGTCTAGCAGGAGTAGCGTCGCACTTTCCTCCTAGGTCTAGCAGGAGCAGCGTCGCACTTTCCTCCTACGTCTAGAAGGAGTAGCGTCGCACTTTCCTCCTACGTCTAGCAGAGCAGTATCGCACTTCACTCCTACGACTAGTAGGAACAACGTCACACTTCACTCCTACGTTTAGTAGGAGCAACTGTCGTATGTTCATTACACACGCGCCCCATACCCCCATAACCACCTACTAGACTCTCCGTTTCTCGCTCTCACACTATTTCTTGGAGACGTTTCTACCTTTATTGGTGACAGAAACGTCCCTTTTTGCTACCATAGGAGAAAGCTTAATTTCGGTAACTCGGTAACGCGGTGAAATGTCGCATAAACAAAGGCCTCGTGTCAGAAACCGCAATTGACATAGATTCTGTTTAGCATTATGATACGGTTAAAAAGATTTGACCGTCGTTTAATTAATCTCTTTAAGAGATTAAAAGTTGACCAAGAAGCGCCATGTCGCAAGGCTTTTCGAGATAAATACACTCGTATTAGTAGCGCGGCGTAAAAGTCTATCCTTGGTACAAGAGAGGGAGGTCGGATCCACGATGAAACTGCAACCTGTTTATATCATTGAAGAACTCGAGCAACTCAAAACAATTAGTGATCCACTTCGCGCTAGGGTATTGCTTTATCTCATAGAGAAAGCTTATACCGGCCAGCAGTTGGCCAAACTGTTAGGGATGGCGCGCGCAAAGGTGCATTATCATTTGAATGAGCTTGAACGTCATAATTTGATTTTCGTTGTTCGTACGGAGCTTAAGAATGGTATTGTACAAAAATTTTACCGTGCAGTCGCACGTGGTTTTGTGCCTGGTGAGAACTTGCTCCCGTACGTGTCTGAGGTAGAAAATTATTACCGCGAACGTACATTGAGTGTACTTGGACATGCTAGAAACAGAGCGATTCATGCACCGGAAGAGGCGTTTCAAATTCCATCGCCCGACCGATCCCAGTGGCCGATTATTATGACGCAGGTTGAAGTCAAAATGAGCAAAGCGAAATATGCCGAATGGTTGAGGAAATTTCGTGATCTTATTTATGAACTCGATGCCCAGCAAGAAGAGAATGGGGACTGGTTCTATTTGACGACGGTCGGCTTTCAGACGCATGAAAGGGCATTTGACCCCGTCGAACCCGCGACCGAAGAGGAGAGATAAGCCATGTTGGATCCTAGATTAACGAAACTTGCAGACGTATTGGTGAATTACTCCGTGAAAGCTAAGGCTGGCGAAAATATTTTAATTGAAGCGTACGGGATTGATTCAGCACTGGTTAAAGAAATCGTGAAGAAAGTTCATGCTGCTGGTGCGCATCCTTTCGTAAACTTGCGTGATCACGCTGTAATACGTGAACTCGTTATGAACGGCACGGAAGCTCAAATGCAAACGTGGGCAGATGCAGATGCGTTCCAAATGAAACAGATGCAAGGCTACATTGGTGTACGCGGCGGCGCTAACATCTATGAGCTGTCGGATATTCCTTCCGATCGGATGAAACTGTATAACTCCGTGTATTATCAACAAGTTCATTTCGATGTCCGCGTGAAGGATACGAGATGGGTTGTTCTGCGCTACCCAACGTCTTCGATGGCGCAGCTGGCTAGCATGAGTACAGATGCGTTCGAAGATTTCTACTTCAACGTATGTACGATGGATTATGGCAAAATGTCCAAAGCGATGGATCCGTTGAAAGAGCTTATGGATCGCACAGACAAAGTGCGTCTCGTCGGCCCTGGCACGGATTTGACATTCTCGATCAAAGGGATCGGCGGCGTGAAATGCGACGGCGAGCTGAACATCCCAGATGGTGAAGTCTACTCCGCTCCGGTTCGTGATTCCGTAAATGGTGTTATTTCGTATAACACACCTTCGCCGCATGATGGCTTTATTTTCGAGAACGTTGTGCTTCATTTTGAAAATGGCAAAATCGTCAAAGCGACGGCGAATGATACGGACCGCATCAATGAAATTTTCGATATGGATGAAGGCGCACGCTATGTAGGTGAGTTCGCGATTGGCGTGAATCCATATATTCAACACCCGATGAAGGATATTCTGTTCGATGAGAAAATCGATGGCAGCTTCCACTTCACACCTGGCAATTGCTATGATGATGCCTACAACGGTAATAAATCTTCGCTGCACTGGGATATGGTGAACATCCAACGTCCTGAGTATGGCGGCGGCGAAATTTGGTTTGACGATGTATTGATCCGTAAGGACGGCATTTTCGTTCTTCCCGAGCTTCTTGTATTAAATCCAGAAAACTTGAAATAGGTTTCCGTACCACAGCAAAAAGGTTGTCCAACGTCGTGTAGACGTGGGCAACCTTTTTGTTGTGGTGAACAACGTATTATGACGTGATACCTTTTAACTGCTTGACAAGCTTCTTGGGAGCCGTTCGCGTATACCCTTCCACGAACATATCCTGAATCTCTGTCCAAGGCACAAGGTCAATGTTCCGTATGCTGACCCAGCCATGACGGCCGATGTATGGTGTCTTCTGATAAGCCGTGGTGTCCTGCCCTAAGAGGAACTCCTGCGTGGTAAGGTTCGTTTTGAGCGCTGTTGAGACTTGGCCATCCGTCTCGCCCATCATGATGAAGGGTTTGTCTAAGAATGGATTTGCATTTTCCAAGAAGCAACTGCCTTTTACACCCGTCGCTGCTGCGACTGATACTGCCGTGGCGGCAGGCCGACGGCCTTTTTAAACGTTCGAATGAAGTTCGAATAATCGTTGAAGCCTGCTAGCTGGCACGTGTCTGTGACCGTAGATCCCTCGCGCAGCAAATGCTTTGCTTTGGCAATACGTTTGAACAGGATGTGCTCGTGAATCGTGCTGCCGGTATGCTTTTTGAATAGTCGGCACAGGTATGAGCGATTCATAAAGACGACCTGCTCCAGCACCTCGAGCGACAGGTCTTGATCTAGATTTTCGTCAATGTAGGTGAAGAGAGAGGAGAGCTTGTCTGGCATCATGACCTGTTCTTCTTGTTTACCTTGATTTTGAAAGATCCGATTGATAAAAACGAGCAGCTCGATAAAGGTAGCGACGAAGAGGATCTCCGAACCTGGCAGTGCCTGCGGGCGGCGATGCATCTCCATTCGCTCATAGAGCTTCATGATGTCATCGATTTGCGGCGGCGTCAGTCTCATCCGATTTTGCTCACCAAAAACACGGTTATCAAAGCAGTCCAACAGGTTGAACTGCGAGGAATTGAAATGCTGCAACAGAGCGGGATTGAAGTGAATAACCACATTCTCGTAACGCTGTTTCTTCGATTGGAAATTAGGTCGATGAAGCTCATTACTATGCATGATCAGTAGATCGCCATATTGTAAAGGGTATACTTGTTTTTCGATAAAATAATGAACGTCACCCGTCAAGAAGAAATAGATTTCATATTGGTCCTGATGCTGATGAAAGTCCAGAGGAAACGGATTATGGGTTACCGCATGTCGAAAACTAATCATCTGATTGAGATTATTATACATTTCCTGCATGTGAAGCACTCCTCTAAGTGGTTGGAGTCAATATAAGCAAACTTTTGCCCAATTAATGCAATGAATACGTTTTTATTATACTGCAAAATATAGGATAGATAAACCTACAATGGATCTTGCTTATACTTAAGGAGGCTTATATATGAAATTATCCGTATTTACTGTGGCAACACCTGATCTAACCCCTGAAGAGCTTGCTAAAGCGGCTGCTGCTGCTGGGATCACTGGCATTGAGTGGCGTTTCAAAGATATCCCTGCGAACGCGGCCCAAGAGACACCATCTTTCTGGAGAAACAATCTGTGCTCCATCGATCCGTCTGCTTCGGATGCAGAACTGGAACGCTTTAAACTTGCTGCACTTAACGAAAATCTAGTGAACCTGAGCATTACGCCGTATTTGAACAACTGTGATGTTGCTGAAACGGAGCATGTTTTCAAAGCGGCTCAAAAAATAGGTGTTCCTTTCATTCGCGTGGGTGTACCTGGTTATGATAAAAGCAAAAACTACAATGATTTGTTCGCCAAAGCGGTGGACTACCTTCACCATGTACAAGAGCTTTCACAGCAGTATGGGGTGAAGGGTCTAGTTGAAATCCATCACCAAACGATTGCGGCAAGTGCTAGTTTGGCGCATAGACTCGTAACTGGCTTCAAACCTGAGCACATTGGTGTACTTCACGATGCGGGCAATATGGTGCATGAGGGCTTCGAGAACTACCGTATGGGCCTTGAATTGCTCGGACCTTACTTGGCACATGTGCATGTCAAAAATGCCGCATGGTCGCTTACAGGCGAGGAAGAAGACGGTATTAAGCTGTGGAAGAGCGCATGGACGCCGATTGATGCAGGCATGGTAAACTGGAAGCAGCTGCTTGGCGATTTGAAAGCAGTCGGCTATGACGGCTACCTCGGTATTGAAGATTTCAGCGGTGAATTCGATTCCCAAGAGATGCTGAATAACTTCTCAGCGAAAGTGAAGCAATGGTTGGCTTAATCGAAGATTTATAAGCAAAAAACCTTCAAAACCACTATCACAGTGGGGCTGAAGGTTTTTTTGCTGATCCAAATCTATTTCTCAGTATTCAACTTCACAATAGCTCCAATCGCAGCCTCAATCTCTCGCTCAATGGCTCCCGAAACGACATCCGTGTGCGGATTGTACACTTCCCGCAGATCGGCATCCGCGTAGCCATCCAATGCGACAATGGCACCAGCACGTACACCGCGCAGCGAAGCAATGACATAGAGAGCTGCGATTTCCATTTCAACGGCTAAAGCACCAGCTTGCTTGTATTTACGGTGTGGGAATTCCTCGACACCTTGGAAGAAAGCATCCAGCGTAACGGTAATGCCTAGCTTCACTAGACCTTCCGTCTCCGAAGCCGCTTCGAAGAGAGCGCGAGTAACGTCTTGGTCAGCTACGGCTGGGAAGCCATGTGGAACAAGCTGGCGTGTCAAACCTTCTTCACGTACCGCAGCAGTACTTACAACTAGACTTCCCGGAGGAACATCCGCGGAGTAGGAGCCAGCTGTTCCGACGCGTATCAGCGTTGTGACGCCGCCTTTGATCAACTCTTCAAAGCAGACAGCCGCGCCTGGTGACCCAACACCATGACTGACAACCGTAATGGGAACACCAGCTCTTTCGCCAACGAAAGTCCGATATTCCCGGCTGAAGCTGAGCTCACGAGCGTTATCCAGTTTGCGGGAAATAGCTTCCGCTCTGAACGGATCCCCACACACGATGGCATAGGGCGTTAAGTCTTCCGAATTCACTTGTAAAATAGGTAAAAGCAACTTAATCGAACTCCTTTCTGACCCACTCATCTTCCGGAATAGGGATAGCTTCACCAGAGAAGCGTTGTTCTTCAAAAGGGTCCGCTACATTGTGGAAGCCATTGCGTTCCCAGAAGCCCTCGCGATCTTCCGCCATGAACTCGATGCCTCGAATCCACTTGGCACTTTTCCAGAAATACAAATGGGGGACAACGAGCCGAAGCGGCCAGCCATGCTTAAGCGTGAGCGGCTTGCCATCGAAGGTCATGGCCAGCAAGATATCATCGCCCATCAGATCTGCGAGTGGCACATTCGTTTCATAATCGTTGTCCGCATGAATCATGACATACTTTCCTTCAGGTTTCACATCCAAGTGCTGAAGGAAATCCCTGAACCGCACACCTTCCCAGACCGTATCCAGCTTGGACCAACGGGTCACACAGTGAATATCGCATTGGATTTGCGTTCGCGGCAAGGCAAGCAAGTCGTCATAGCTGAACGTTTTCTCTTCGCCAACTTGTCCAAAAACGCGCAACGACCACTCCGCCATATCATACTTCGGCACTTCCCCTTCATGTAAAATGGGGAACCGATCCGTGACCACTTGACCAGGTGGAATTCTTCCCGCAAGCTCCAGTGGAACATCTACAGCGGGAATTTGCATGCGCTTGATACGCTCCGCTTTGGTGTCTTTGCTCATCTGTTATCCTCCTAAGTTTGCTTTATCGAGAACTGCCATTGGCTTTCTGTGCATCTGCCATGTAATTGTTTTTGCGGAAGAACAGCATGGCCAGCAATGTCACGATGTAAGGCAGCATTTGTGTGAAATGCGTAGGTAATGAGAAGCCTTGCAGACGGATACTGAACGCATCCATTAAACCGAACAGCAAACTGGATGCCATGACGCCAATTGGATTGGCTTGTCCTAACATGGTTGCGACAAGTGCGATAAAGCCTCTGCCTGCTGTCATACCTTCGGTGAACATGGTCACTTGTCCAAGTGAAAGCTGTGCACCGGCTAGTCCGCAAAGGACACCACAGATGAGCACCGCCAAATATTGCATCCGGTTGACTTTGATTCCGAGGCTTTTCGCCGCAACCGGATTTTCCCCGACAGCAATCATACGGAAGCCAACAACGGACTTGAATAGCAAATACTGAAGACCGAAAACTAGCACGAACGCGAGATAAACAAGTGGGGAGTGCCCGGAAATAATCCCGCCAAGGACAGGGATATCTTGAATGAGCGGAATATCCCATTTAGGTAGTCCGACCATATTTTTATCATAGAAGGCGCCTTTTACATGGAAAATGGCTTTCAAACAAAACGAGGTCAAGCCTAAGGCCAAAAAGTTAAAAGAAATACTGACAACGATGACATTCGCTTGCAAATGAATACTCATATAAGCAAATACTAGTGAGAACAGCATGGTCACGGCTATAGCAATGAGTACAGCTAGGAATACGTTGCCTGTATAATAATTACCAACAATTGCCGAGAAGGCCCCGACTAACACGAATCCTTCCAGACCGACGTTAAACAAACCGACTCGCGAACAAATCGCCCCGCCGAGTGCTGCCAGAAGAATCGGAGCGACCATGCGAAGCATGGAGTTAAATAAAGACACATCAAGAAGATGCTGCATCGCTCTTGCCTCCTTTCCGTCGTTTCCAAAGGGTATAGCTGAACTTTGCTGTAACAAAGAGAATGAGCAACGATTGAATGACACTGGATATTTCCAGCGGAATGTTCGTATTGCGCTCAACACCCATGCCGCCCGTCTGCAACGCAGCAAGGAGAATAGAGGCGATAGCCGTACCTAATGGATGAGCTCCTGAAAGCAAGGTCGCCATGATGCCTGACCAGGCGAAGCCTGGATTCGAAATCATGCCATCCGTATACCGATACTGCATGCCAAGCACCTCGACGGCACCAGCAAGTCCCGCGAAACCGCCGCTGGCAAACATACTTGTCAGCATCACTTTCCGTCTATTGACGCCGCCATAGGCCGCAAACAAAGGGTTATAGCCAAGCATTCGAATTTCATAACCGGCTACCGTATATGTAATGAACAAGTACAGAAGAATGGCTAGTCCAATGGCAATGATAAAGCCGCCATGGACGCTCATGCCTTGAAACAATTTGGGTAACCAAACGCTTTTATCAATCATCATCGTTTGGGCTAGCGCAGCTGAACCGGATTTGTCCTTGAGCGGATAGGCAACCAAATATCCCGCAAATAATGCCGCAATATAATTAAGCAACAGCGTTGTAATGATCAAATTCATCCGAAATTTAGCATCCAACCAACCAGCGAAGGCCGACCAAATGCCGCCTGCCAAGATGCCGCCAAGAATGGCAGCCAGCAATTTAAAAAGCGGAGGTCCAGGCAGGTAGAGTGCGACCATAGCACTTGATAAGGCGCCAAGAATCATCTGGCCTTCCGACCCCATGTTAAAAAATCCGGCACGAAATGCGATGGAAACGCCGAGCCCAACAAGAATGAGCGGAGTCGCGCGAGTTAGTGTATTGGTAAAGAAGAAGAAGTTGCCGAAGGCACCTTTCCACATCTCTGTGTATGTTTCAATGACGGATCCGCCAATCAGTAAAATGGCAATCGCACCGCCTAATAACCCGATGACTACGGCAAGCAGCGGCCCAATCCAAGCGCTTAGATTTAAACGACTTTTAAGCATCTGAATTTCCCCCTGCCATCCATAAGCTAATTTGCTCCTCTGTTGCTTCTTCTGCCGACAATTCGCCAGCAATGCGTCCTTCGTACATGACAACAATACGATCGGACAGCTTGAGAATCTCTGTTAATTCCGAAGAGACTAGTAAGATAGCACCCTGTTCATCACGTTTTCTGAGCAGCTCTTCATGAATCAATTCCATGGCCCCAATATCAACCCCGCGAGTCGGCTCAGCCGCAATGAGGAAAGGCTGTTTCTGCGCAATTTCCCTGGCTACAATCAACTTCTGTAAGTTACCACCGGACAGAAATTTCACTTTCGCATCTTGAGAGCCTGCTTTAATCTGAAATTGCTGAATGAAGCCGCTAACCATGTGACGAAGCTCTTTACCTTGTAAAAAGCCGGAACGACTTTTGGTTTTATGATGACCCATCGTGCCATTCTCTAACACAGTACCTTCTTTGGCTGCGCCCCATTGGTAACGATCCTCCGGTACATGGGATAGCCCAATTTCTCTAATTTCACGCACCGAACGTCCTCGGATAGGTTTTCCTAATAATTGAATGTCTCCCTGATCAATCGGTTGAAGCCCAGATATAGCTTGAATCAATTCAGATTGGCCATTTCCGGAAATGCCCGCAATACCAACGATTTCCCCGGCTTTTACTTGCAAATTGACATGATCGAGCACAGGCTTACCTTTATCTCCATGAATGGAAACGTCCTGAACCTGAAGAACGGTCTGACCCACATTCAAAGCTCGTTTCTTAAGCTGCTTCAAATCTCTGCCTACCATTAGCTTGGAAAGTTCTTCAATGCTAGTTGCTCCTGCATCCACCGTTCCCGTCATTTTCCCGTCCCGAAGCACGGTAACCCGATCAGCAACTTCCATCACTTCATGCAGCTTGTGCGTGATAATGATGAAGCTCTTGCCCAGATTGGCTAGGCTTTTCATGATGACGAGCAGTTCCTTGGCTTCCAGCGGCGTGAGCACCCCAGTGGGCTCGTCCAAAATAATGATGTCGGCCCCTTGATAGAGCACCTTCAAGATTTCGACACGCTGCTGCAAACCAAGTGGACATTCGGCCACCTTCATGCGCGGATCAATCGGTAAGCGGTATTTGGCGCAAAGTTCTTCCACCTGCGAAATTGCTTTTTTACGGTCAAAGCGAATCCCAGCTTTAGGCTCGTTGCCAATCACGATATTTTCAGCAACGGTAAACGACGGAAAAAGCATGAAATGCTGATGCACCATACCGATACGATGACGGATAGCGTCAGTAGGATTGGTAAAAACAACTTCTTTGCCATGCAAAAGAATACTGCCAGCCGAAGGCTGCTCCATGCCGTACAAGATTCGCATTAGGGTTGTTTTGCCAGCGCCATTTTCCCCGACTAATGCATGAATCTCACCTTGACGCAGCGAGAAATCAACGCCAAAATTCGCTGTTAAATTGCCATATGTTTTCGTAATTTGACGCATTTGAAGCAGCATAACGGTTTTTCGCTCCTCTACCTAGACATGAGGAAACTGCTTACGTCTCCGTAAACAGTTTCCAGGTCAAACCTATGTGATTATCGTACTGATGACTATTTTACTGGATTTTCTACCTTCACTTTACCAGAAACGATATCATCGCGTATAGCTTTAACTTTCGTTACTACATCTGGTCCAATGAAAGGACTTAGTGCCGTTTTCGTATCTTTCGTTACGAAAGTAAGACCAACGCCATCTTCTTTCAAACCGTAGTCAACAGCACCGAATTTAAATGTGCCATTCACGAAATCTTTCACCGTTTGATAAGCAACGGCATCCGTTCCTTTCAATTGGGAAAGAACGATATGCTCAGGATCTGTTACTGTACGGTCAATATCTTGTCCGGAAGTAAAGAAGCCTTTTTCTTTCGCTGCTTCAAATACACCCAAATCGCCAACAGCCGATGCGCCTGCAATGAAGTCAGCACCTTGCGCGAATTGTGTTAATGCCAATTCTTTGGCTTTGGCGGGATCCGTGAAGCTGCCTACATAGTTAACAATGAATTTCGCATTTGGATTCGTTGATTTCAAACCTTCTTGGAAGCCAACTGTAAATTTCTTGATGAGTGGGATATCAACCGCTGCAACCATACCTACGATATTTTTCTTGGTAGCTAGACCAGCTGCTGCTCCTAGCAAGTAAGAGGCTTCATGTTCACGGAAAACAACGCTGCGAACATTCGGAAGATCGACAACCGTGTCAATGATGGCGAATGATTTCTTTGGATTTTCGGCAGCAACTTTTTTAAGCGCATCCTCAGACTCAAAAGAACTTGTAATAATCAGATCATAATTATCGGCGACAGCTGCGCGTAAATTTTGCTCAATCGCACTTGCATCTGTGGATTCTACGGTTTTAACAGTAACACCAAACTCTTTACCAGCTTTCTTCACGCCTTCATCTTCTTGAGCGAAAAATGGATTCACACCAATTTTCTCTGGCGTAATAAGGATAATCTTCTTATCTGACTTGGCTGCTGGCGTACTAGATGCTGCAGGTGATGCTGTGTCTGTCTTTGCAGTTGCGCAACCTGTCATTAAAACAGTTACGGCAAGAATAGAAAATAATGCTTTTTTCATGATGATCTCTCCCCTAATCCCATTATGTATTTATTTAACCAAAGACTTATTTATATCCTACTAAAAAACTCGGATATAGTCAAAGGATCTTTTTTTCAATTCGACAAATTCACCCAAGATTCTACAAGCTATGAAGTCTAACGGTTATTATACTAAAATGCAGGGGCACAATCCATCTATTTCAATTAAATACCAGTTGTTATATGTGAAAGACTGAAATCTGAATCACGGATAGCCCATCTGAACATCGGTTTATGCACCAAATGAAGAAATTAGGAATGTGTATGCTTCTCCGCCTAACGATCCCGCATCCGAAGCGTCATCCACGCACTTACACCATAAATCCCCGCGCTCACATAGAACAACACATCGATCGTCAGCCAGTCAATGATATAACCGCCGATGAGCACAGCGAATCCGGACGAAACGGACGTCCAGAAATGGTAATTGCCAAGCGTCCCGCCACGGTTTCCGCGTTCGGTTCCATCTGCGAGTAATCCGCGCTCGCTCATCTTCTGCATGGCGTTACAGATGCCCATGAAAGCTTGAATGAGCAGGACGAAGCCGTAGGAAGGAATCCAAGGGAAGACGAGCATCGCTGCCATCATACCAAGAGAACCGCCTGCCATCATTTTCACGGAGGAACGGTCTACGAGCTTATTAAGCCATAAGGATGACGCTGCAGAGCTTATCGTGAATACTGCGAAAGCGAGACCGTATGCGGAATACGTACTGCCGAGATTTTTCAAGAACAGCAAGTAATAAGGGTAAATCATTCCCGAAGCCAATGTCGCTAAACTTTGGGATCGTATCAGAAGCCTCACATTCATCCTAATGCCTCCAGTAATCGTCATAGAAATTGTTCATAAAAAGATGCTGCGGATCCCACCGATCTTTGGCTTGGAAAAAGGCTCCCGCCTTTGGATAAATCAATAGGAACTGATCGACCGAAGGAAAAGGGGCATAGGGTAAATAATACGAGCCATTAAATATCGCCAATTGATCAATGATCCGCCGGATTCCTTTGGTCATACGAGCTTGGGCCGCTTCACTAATCGGTGTGTTGAACAGACAAACGAGAGCGAACATGTCGCTCTTCGCATACGAGAGCATCGCTTCTTCGTCATGATTGACGTATCGAACAGTTATATTTAATAAGTTTAATTGTTCTTCTTGCAGGATAGGTTTCATGCTGTTAACAAACGCCTCGAAATGTTCCACAGGGATGAAGTATTCTTGGAGAAGATCATTTTTGGTATCCGAGCTGTAGTCCATAAAATTAGATTCAGATCGCATGGCGTTGTTGCGAGTTAGGATTGTACTCCGGCCGATAAGGAAATGACGTTGTAAGTCCCAAAACGCATTCTTCGCCCAATCGAACGAACGATTGAGTCCAAACAGAAATTTTAAAGGTAACACATAGCTATCCTTCAGCTTTAACTTGTTGTAATCGGTAACTAGAAGATCAGGTCTTGCCATGTAATTGGACGCATACATCTCCGTTAAGAAGGTATCGGGCGCGACAGAAATACGTGCGAGATGCATGTGGATGTCTGGATTGTTTTTAACATGGTTAAGAAAGTAATCCATATAGGTTGCAGTTGTCATCGTGTCACTCGTCATCTCGTACACTTCGTCATCGGTTAGCGACAATGTCACATCCAAGATAACGCCGAACAAACCATATCCGCCCAGCGCCAGCGGGAATAGCTCCGCATTTTCAGAGCGGGAAACATTGCGTATAGTGCCGTCAGCCCCCAACAGCCGGAAGGATTCAATCGTACTAATCAGAGAGCCGTTCCGAATGTCACGACCGTGTGCATTGACTGAAATCGAGCCTCCGATTGTAAAAATGTTTTGTGACTGCATAGTCTTCACAGCAAGTCCGTAGGGATTAATATACTTTTGCACATCAGCCCAAGTAGCTCCAGACTGAACGGTAATCGTCTTCGCTGTCTCATCAAAGGCGAGAACCTTGTTAAATGGCGTCATATCCAGCACGATACTGTCCTTGTAGTAGGTATGCCCACCTTGGCTGTGCCTCTGACCAGCAATTGAAATCTGGAGCCCTTTCTCGTGCGCATTCTTAACAATCTCTTGAAGCTGCTTGACTTCCTTGCTTGGAATGACCCGCTCAATCTTCACAGGCCGAAGCTTGCTATAATCGGATCGCAAGAAGGGATCCTCGTCAGCAACCAAGGTCCTCGTATACTGCCAGAGGCATAACGTAACGAATAGAAGTAAAACGATGGTTTTCTTCATGCGCCTATCTCCTAACTGTCTCGTTATGGTGATGACCCAAATTATTCCTCAAGTGTAATTTTACACCGAAAGGGAATGTGGATGCACTATTTCGCTGAAATAGATCGAAATTGGCTCCAAGCGGAACGTAGGTGCGCTATTTGTTCGTTTTTCGTCATTTATGGCCTTTTTCGGCGAAATAAGGCACTGAGGTTCCCTTTTGATGTCCCTTTCGAGCATGTAGCCGCGAATAGCGTAACCTCGTTCCCCTTCCAATCAACCTTTGATCGCGCCGATCATAACGCCTTTCACGAAATACTTTTACAGGAAAGGGTAGAGGAATACAATGGGGGCAGTGGCCACAAGGATCGTCGCGTATTTGATCGTTTCTCCGATAGGCATCTAATCGTTCCCGCTGACACCCGTCATCATCGAATTCGGTACTGTTCGTGATCAAAATTTCTCGCAAAATAAGCTGCAGCGGGTAAAGGTCATGTGATCTCAAATAAATCAATGTACTGAACCAAGTATCATGGGTGAGAGAGACATGTCCGAATATCTGACCTTGGGGCTAAGTTGATATCAACCACTACATTTGTGTAAGATGATGGTAATATCCACCTGTGATAATTGGGAATCAGGAGTATGAAGGAGGCGAGCCATGGCGCGTTCAAAGCCGCTTTGGTTGCTAATCGTTTGGTTTGTCGTTGCCGTTCTCGGCTTATTGATTTTGAAATGGACGGGTGTATGGAAGCATGTGGATCTGAACTGGATCACGAGATGGCTGCGTGATTTGGGTCCGCTAGGCGGATTACTCTATATCCTTGCTTATACACTCAGGCCGTTAGTTTTGTTTCCAGCAACACCTTTAACCCTCTATGGGGGCTATGTGTTTGGTGCATTTTGGGGGACGATCTATGATATTATCGGGGCTGGTGCCGGCGCATTGCTTTCCTTCTACATTACACGCAAATGGGGCCGCGGAAGCTTTCAACGTATTCTAAAAAGCCCTAAGCTCCAATCGTTTGATCAAAAAGCGGAGGAAAAAGGCTTCATGGTTGTGCTGTATATGAGGCTCATGCCATTCTTTCCTTTCGATGGCATCAGTTATGGGGCGGGATTATCGAAAATCCGCTTCTGGGACTATACCTCGGCAACACTGATCGGAATTATCCCAGGAGCCATTGTTTATAACGTATTTGGTGCTTCCTTACATGATATTTGGTCATGGAAGTTTCTGGGGGCTGTAGGGATGTATGCCGTCTTTGCAGTGGTTCCGCTGATCATCAAGAGGAGACAGTCACGCAAAGTACGTCAACCGGCTTAAAGTTTTTCATAGTGATAAACAATTCGCGTGGGAGGCATGGAAAGGATGAAGGGGAAAGTTGTAGTTAAGGAAAGTGTGATGAGCATCGGGGGAGCAGGTGTGCTGCTCCTAGCTTTCATTCTATTCTCACAGAGTTTAACGTCGAACTGGTTACACCAGTTTGATCATCGTGTAAGCGACTATATTCAAGAGCAAAGAGCAGATCTATGGACATCAGTTGCTAAAGTTTTCACCTTCATGGGAAGTGGATCGACGGAATTTATCCTCTTTTTTCTGGTTGCGGCTCTCTTAATTTTTAAATTCAAACATAAGTGGGAAACACTTGTCCTATTCCTTGGAGTGCTTGGCGCGTGGGGACTGAATACGGGACTTAAAGGGATTTTTGAACGTGATCGTCCCTCTGTGGATGGCTGGTTAGTGGAAGTAGACGGCTTCAGCTTTCCAAGTGGGCACTCCATGGTATCGATTCTTTTCTATGGACTGCTCGCATACTTACTATGGATAAATGTTCGACATCGCTGAAAAGCAGCTTGGCTGATACCAACTACTGCTGCGTTTGTTGTTTTGTGCATAGGTTTAAGCCGTATCTATCTCGGCGTTCATTACCCAAGTGATGTGCTGGCTGGCTACTCGGCTGGCTACTCGGCTGGCGGTATTGGACTTATTGGTTGTATGTACGCGGTTCGGTATATGAGGAGCAGAAAAGCAAGTCCAATCGACAGCAAGTTAAGCAAAAAAGAAAAAGGAAGTCATAAACTTTCCCAGTAAATATACATTTTTGGTATGAAAATAGGGAAAGCACTTTTTGGAAAGGAACGCAGATATTCTTGGAGAATATTCATAGTGAGTTGTGAAAAATAATCATTATGAATGGGGAAATGATATGGATAACTATACGTCTCGCTTTTTTACATATGAAGATACCAAGAATCAAGACATATTCTATCATTTGCCTAATCATTGGTGGAGCAGACATTATGAATATATCTGGGCTTCCCGTTTTGTTGAAAAAGATGACATTGTTTTAGATGCCGCATGTGGCTTAGGTCATCCATTTAAGTACTACCTAGCAGACAAGTGTAAAGAAGTGTACGCTTGCGACATGGATGAACGTGTATTAGATAAAAACGAAATCATCAAAGAGATGGCATATTATATTGGGAAAGAGAATATAGATCAAATTAACCTTTCCACTTTAAGTATTCCAAATATCACTATTTCTGACATTTCAAATTTGCCATATGAAGACGCTATGTTCGATGTAGCATTCTGTATTTCTGTCATGGAACACATCGACACAGAGGTGCAGTTTCGTACCCTTCAAGAGTTTAAGCGAGTTTTGAAAGATAATGGAAAATTGATTGTTACAGTTGATTATCCAGACGTAAATATTGAAAACTTTGTAAGTTTGATTGAAGAATCGGGGTTACAGTTGGTCGGAGATAGTAACTTTATCAAGCCAGATAATGCAATTACTTCTGATTATTACGGTAGGGACTTATGGTGTATTCGATTTGTTATAGAAAAAAATAAGCGTATAAAATGACTACCATGGTAACAACTCGCCCAACAGGACAACGCCACTTCGGTTTGTCCTTTTTTCTTTTGTGAGCTGGGCGTTGTATAATTATTATCATCACCCTGCAGAAGACTCAGAAAGAAGGGATGACTATGCTGAAGCTAAGTATTCTTGATCAGTCACCGGTATCATCCGGCTTTACCCATAGTGAAGCATTACAACAAACCATTGCGCTCGCGCAGCTCGCTGACCGTCTCGGCTACACCCGATTCTGGGTGTCGGAGCACCATAACTCAGCAGGGCTTGCCGGTTCCTCGCCAGAGGTATTACTGTCCACATTGGCTGCTCGCACAAGCCGAATTCGGCTTGGCTCCGGCGGCGTGTTGCTTCCTCATTACAGCGCCTACAAGGTCGCTGAAAATTTCCGCATGCTCGAGGCGCTCTATCCAGGGCGCATCGACCTTGGCATCGGGCGTGCGCCCGGCGGCACGCCGCACACGGCCAAAGCGCTGCGTGGCGTCAGCGCCGATCTGTTCGAGGGACTGGAGCGGTTCCCCGCGCAAGTCACGGATCTGCTGCGGTTCCTCACCGATTCGGTGGAACCCGGGCATGTGTTCGAGGGCATCCGCGCCACCCCATTGGTGGCCTCGATGCCCCAGGTGTGGCTGCTCGGCTCCACGGGGCAGAGCGGTGTGTATGCGTCGCAGGCAGGCGCAGCCTTCTGCTTCGCGCACTTCATCAACGGAGTGGGAGGGCAGCATGCAGTGCGCAGCTACCGCAGCTCGTTCCAGCCGTCGGCTTTGAATGTCGTGCCACAGGCGACGGTGTGTATTTATGTGCTTTGCGCCGAAACGACAGCGGAGGCGGAGGAGCTCGCGACCTCGATCGATTTGCGTATTCTGCAAATGGAAAAAGGCGAGTACACCGGAGTGAAATCGCCGAAGGAAGCAGCGGAATACGCGTATTCCGATTGGGATCAAACCCGGGTGAGAGACAATCGCTCCCGGATGATCGTGGGCAATCCGGGCCAAGTCAGGGAACAAATCCTGCGTCTCGCCGAAAGCTACGGTGTTGACGAAGTCATGGTCGTCGCAGGCGGCCACGAGGTGGAAACGAGACTGCGGACCGTGGAGTTGTTAGCGGAAGCTTTTGAACTAAGCCATCAGCACAGTTATGTCATTTAGGCATGGAAATTCCTGTAGGCTGATGTGAGTAGCCCGTCGTGACGCTGAAGGTGGATGATCGATCCCCTAGCGTGCGCGCTTCGGCCGTTTATCGATTTCTTGCGTGACAATAAAAGCAAGCTCTTCATTGCCGAAGAGGGAGAGCACGCCAAGCAACGTATCATCCGGAACCTCGCCGGCTTCCTCTTTGGGCACTGTTAACTCGAGAGCCTTCTGTAAGGCTTCGTTATTTGGCTGATCGGGATAGGCACTATGATAGAGTGCCGCTGGGTCTAGGCTGTGGTTAATACACCACTGTGCAAAAACCAAAATCATCATATGCTCTTCACGCTTGTAATTTTCGATCATTTGCTCCTCTAATTGTTTATTATTCATCGGGTAACAGACATCTCCTTATATAACCTCTTTGTAACACGCGTTCAACCGCAGCCAACCTCTATCGACCTACCGTTGGATGGGTTCATTATAGCGAAAGATTAGGTGTATTCACAATGATTATTAAGAATGAGAAAATCAAAGCATCCGAAGTTTGGGTTACTGGCCTGCAAGGCGAGGATTTGGGCGTGATGCCTGCGAAAGAAGCACTTACTCTGGCGAAAAAGTTAAAAGTGGACCTCGTCTGCACCTCGCTCATGAGCAGCCCGCCGCCATGCAAGCTGATTGGGGCTGGTTCAGCGAAACAGGAAGCCCTGCAGGAAAAGCAGCAGGCACGCAAACAAGAGCAAGGCCCGAAGGTCAAGGAGCTTCGCTTGACAGCGAACATCGAAGATCACGATCTTGAGACGAAGCGCCAGCAGGCTGAGCGCATGTTGAAAGGCGGGGACGCTGTCCTGCTGGTCGTTAAGATCTCTGGCAAGGAGGGCGCGAAAGCGAAAGAGCTGCTAGAAGGGTTAGTGAAGGAGATCAGCTCCCACGGCAAAAAGCACACAGGCATCCAGCTAAGCGGCAAGCAAGCGGCTGTTCAGTTGGATCCCTTGTAAGTAAAGCATGGACAACCCCTCTGGGGAGGTCCATGCTTTTTGCTGCAAGGCGTGCCCAAGCTACTCAAGCAAGGGGTACTTTGGACGGGAACTAATAAATCATCTATGCGATAATCGTGATCGCCTGTGAGCCCATTTGCTCCCATACCTCTTTGAAAGCAGCCAGCGGATAGGCCTCTTGTTCACCTGTCATAGGGTCGTTCATATAGGCATAATCATCGTCCCATCCGGTTAGCAGCAGGGCGTGCTCAGGCTGATACCAGGGAACAATCTCACCTGTCTCGTCTTCCCATTCCAAGTCGAGATAAGGGGTATCCATATGCTCGGTTGCCCAGATCATCGCTGGGCTGCCATGCGCAACAACCCCAAGTAAATCATCAAAAGTGGTTCCTGTTAGATCGCGCACGTGTCCAGGCAACCACTGATTCATCATCTTGGCGATGGGTGTATGATAAATCCCGTAGCCGATAGCAAACGGATCGCCAACAAAGACATCCTTGGGATTGGCGCCTACAAATGCGCCATCTTCATTTTCATAGGGCATGTCCCCTGTAGGCAGGGCGTGCGCTACCTCTTCCTTGGTTATTGGTAGTCCAGCCCAATTGAGCAGCATCGTTGCGGCAACAGCTTCGCATCCATTGGGAAGCTCCGGTAGCTGTGAGAGGGGCGGAATCGCTTTTATTTGAAAATGATGCTTGGTGAGAGTAGAGTCTACAGATGACGTCGGGCTAGATGTAGAGTCTGTTTCAACTGTACCAGCTTCAATGGGTGAAAGGGTTGCCGATGGCGATATAGAGGATGCGGTTTCTTTTGCTGGTACTGAAGGGGGGACCGTTGCTGTTTCGCTATGCCTCCTCTTCGAAGTTAAGTTTCCTCCAGCTTGTCTAGAAATCGGCGTAACAGAAGGCTGAATGGCCAACGGAACGAATTGTTCCGCACCAGGGGAATTGGTTTTTACGAGTAGAATGAATGTAAGACTGAGTAGAGCCAGCAAAGCAAAACTGATAGATTTCTTCATGTCACACGTCCGTTCTTGTCGATGCTTTCATTACATCATGGGTTACCGTAGAATGCAACACATGGAATCCGAAATATGCCCTGAAACACATACATCATGCCCTTACTCGCATAGACTAGGTAAACAAGCAGGTGTAATCACAGAAAGATTCCGTGAAGGATGAGAATATCAAGGATGGCTTGGAGGCATGAAATGAAACGATTCTATTTGTGGTGTCTAGCAGGTTTTGCTTGTTATGCGATTATCGTGATTTTATATTTCATCAAAGGGGATTTATTTCAAATCCCGGCGACGTTAGTTGGAACTGTGGCTGATCCAAATACGTTCATGACTCATGCAGAGATTGCCAAAGCGGAGGCTCTTTCCCGCATTCACTCGTTAACCTTCTTCTTAAATACTCCCTTGCAAATGGGGGTGACAGTCGCCCTATTCGGCATCGCTGTCAGCTTTCGTAACCTGGCTGAGAAAATATTCCGAGCTTCCCTCCTGCAAATGTTCTTATTTGTGGTGCTTTTTACGCTTGTAATGGACTTGCTATTTCTTCCGATTGATGTGTTTTTGTTCAAAATCGACCAAGCCTACGGCATCTCCAATGAGACGCCAACCATTTTTCTGGAGGATCATGTCAAAACGTTCCTCATTGATATCGTAGGTACGATAGTGATGGTGGGAATTTTCAGATGGATCAGTAGGTTGAGCCCTAAACGGTGGTGGGTATGGCTTTGGTTGATTTCGATTCCTTTGATCTTATTCGTAACGTTTATTCAGCCCGTGGTGCTGGATCCGTTGTATAACGATTTTCAGCCACTTCAAAATCAGGAGCTTAAGGCACAAATTCTAGATCTTGCCGCCAAATCACATATCCCCACGGATCAGGTTTACGAGGTAAACATATCAGAACGGACAAAGACGATTAACGCTTATGTGAATGGCATCGGTGGGAACGCGCGCATTGTGCTCTGGGATACGATTCTGAAAAAGCTGCAGCCGGATGAGATCCTGACCGTGATGGCGCATGAGATGGGGCATTACGTGGAACGGCATATCTATTGGGGGATCGCTTATGGCGTCGCGCTCAGCTTTGCCGGCTTCTGGCTGGCGTTTCACGCGTACCGTTTTATCTTAAAGCGTTGGGGTTCACTTTGGGGGATGCGAGGGGAGAGGGACTTAGCGGCTTTACCGATTCTGTTATTGCTAATATCGCTTATGAGCTTTCTAACGGCACCAGCGCAAAATGCCTTCTCGCGGGTGATCGAGCACAGAGCCGATGTATATGCGATGAAAATGACCGGTGATGGTGATGCGGCTATCCGCGCTTTTCAGCATATCGCGCAAGAAAATCTCAGCCCAGTTACCCAGCCTAAGCTGGTGCAATGGTTCCGAGGCTCTCATCCGACGATCGAGGAAAGAATCTTGTATTTCAAGCAGTTTACGAGGTAAGGGAGCCGATTATTTCAAATCAAAAAGCACGAATGCGATCCTACATGGGTAGGTGACATTCGTGCTGTTTTCATAGGAAAGGACTAGTCATTTCTGCGTGTCATTTGCTGCCAAACCGAGCCTTCAGCGGCATGACCGCCCTCGATACGCTCGAGGGCAATCTTCACCTGCATCCGTACCTCGAATTCCGGGTCGTCTGCAGCTTGCTTCAGATCTTCAAGCACCGAATGGTCTCCGACTTCGTAAAGGAAACGCGCCGCGCGCCAACGGACGAGCTTGTTGCGGTCTTTCAGCGCCTTGGCCATCGCCGGCATAGCGGCGGGGTCACCGAGGTCGGACAGCGTATCGCCTGCCGTCCGACGTACTGAAGGTGTATCGTCCTCGAGGGCACGATACAGATAAGGCAGTACCTCGGGTTCTTTGATGTCCCCGAGGTACACCGTGGCCAGTCGCCGAAGCGACGTGTTCTCGTCCTGCAAGGCATGGACGAGAAGCGGCAGCGTCTCTAGCGACGGCTGGATCTTCTGAAGCGCGGCGTAGCGCAGCTTCCAATCGCTGTGTCGCAGCTGCTTCGCGGCTGCGACAAGATCCTCGTCCCCAGTGGCAGCTTCCACAGGGGCATCTGTGGTCTCCCGCATCGCAAGGGAGACCAGCTCTTCGACGCGGGCATCGTCGTAAGAAGCGTCCAGTTCCTGGACGACTTCGCCCGCGATGTCCCCCAGCTCGCCGTAGCGGATGCCGAGCTCCTCGAGCTTCCGCTCTTTGATCAGGTTCGGCGAAGCCGTACCTGCGCGGACGGCGGCCTGAGTGAAGCGCTCCGGCATGCCGACGCGCGCTTCTTCTGCGCCTGCGCGCACCCTCACCTGGAGCGGAATACCGCGAAACATCTGCACGAGCACTTGTGCTTCGCCAAAGGCGGCATCTGCTGCAGGCTGCTCGGTCAGTATTTCAGCCCCAGCCGATGGCTGCGCTTCGCCGTAGATCTCGCGCGCCTGCGCCAGGATGAACTGCCAGTCACCCTTCGAGCTGCGGTCGACCGCGATGAAGTCGGCTGCATGGAAGATGCTGATAACGCCTGGTACTGCAAGCAATTTTTGCACTTCCGCAGGAGCACCTGCTTGGTTTTTTTTCGTATACGTTTCTCGCACACCGGATGGTAAAGACTCATCCATGTTGAGCTTCATCGAATTAGGACTGGGTGTGGGCTCGATGGAAATGATTTTCATAGCGATCAACTCCTTCGTTGGAACAAGTATCATTACTTACTAATCTAATGAAAAGGCCTGGACGAGGGACCGTCCAGGCCTTGTATCGGCAGCTAGTGCCCTACGTTCTTAGTCTAAGTCGACTAGGTTACGATTTAAGTATAGATCCAAAGTTTTCGTAAGATCAAATACCGTATGAGCCAAGTCCACATTTTCAAAAACATGGTCGCATTGGTCTCGGTAGGCTAACTCATTTTCATAGTCGGACAAATATTTGGACGCGATTTCCTCGGAATCTCCACTTTCCTTCATCCGCTCTTCAAGTGTGTCTCTCTGGGCATAAATGAAGATTTGGATGACGCGGTCGCCATATAGCTTTTTCAGCGTTTCGGCGCCAAAGCGATTCAAGATCAAGTAGATGCTGCCACTATGTTGGAACATCAATTCAATATCTGCACTTTTGATGCCATAAAGATGGTCATTAACGGTACTAACTTCAATGAATTCACCGCCAGCTTGTGCTTGAACAAATTGGGCGGGGGAGATGAAATGATAATCTTGACCATCTTCCTCTGTCGCTTTCGGAGGTCGCGTGGTGTAAGAAATCACTTGCTTCATCCCGAGCGTAGAGCCGGACATTTCCGCAACGGTTTTACGACCTGCCCCGTGTGGGCCTGTGAATACAAAAATCATTTCCTTATCCTTTAATGCGTACATGGAACATACCTCCTTCGATTGGATGGGGGGTAAATCCTACGTGCGAGCACGGGTTGAAACGATTTTTGAAATGTAGGATCTTAATTAACCATAGTTATAGTTTACATCGTAAGGCTTCATCGGTAAAGTCTTGCATGAAATCGCTTCATGTTTCTAGCGTTTGCCGCCACCGCCGCGAGAACCTCTAGGCGCGCTTCCACGACCGCCGCCTTGCCCACCGCGTGGGCCGCTTGGTCTGTCCCCGCGAGGTGCACCACTACGTGCCCCGAAGCTGTCGCCACGAGGAGCTGTGCTGCGCGCACCACGCTCATCATTGCGTCCGCGAGGCGCACTGCTAGAGCGAGCGCCGAAGCCCTCACCGCGAGGAGCGCCGCCAGAGCGAGCGCCGAAGCCCTCACCGCGAGGAGCGCCACCAGAGCGAGCGAAGCCCTCACTGCGAGGTGCAGCGCCACCGCGTGCTCCTCCTTCGCCACGGCCTTTACCGCCGCGAAGTGTACGAGATGCGCTAGCCGCATCTTCGCGCCCTGCGCCGGCGTACTTGTTATATGGCGAATAAGACTTATCGCCATGTGGAGCCGAGCGCTTGCGCTCTGTGCCCTCGCCGCCACCACTATACGAACCCGTTACGCGTGCTTTCGCAGCGCCCATGTTCGTACCACGTGCTGGAGCGGAATTCGTTGCTGATGCTTCATGGACTACTGCTGCGCGACCCCATGTATTCGGATTACGTTCCGAATTCACTTTAGCAGGTCTTTCACCTGATCTTTTAGCCCCAGTTGAGCCGCCTGAACCACCGCGCGTACCGAATTTGTCCCCTTTGGAACCAAATCCTGAATTACGCTCTCCATATTGCATATTCGAACGATCGCCGCGCAATTCACGCGCGCCTGGTCTTCCAGCACGGCCACCGGTGCGTTGTTCAGGAGCACCGCCGCGTTCATTACGTCTGCCACCGCGTGATGCGCCAGCAGCGCCTTTACGTACTTGTGACCCTCTGCCATCTTGTGGGGCGTATTCTTCCGTTGTAGAACGAACACGTCTTTGTTGTCCATCAGGGTTGCGCAATGACATTTTGATCCCTTTTTCAATGAGCTCAATCGTTGGCATATCTCTTTGCGTAGCGAACGTCACAGCAACACCGGACTCTCCAGCACGGCCCGTTCTACCAATCCGATGAATATAGCTTTCAGCATCCTGGGGTACATCATAATTGAAAATATGAGTTACTCCTTCAACATCTAAACCACGCGCTGCGATATCAGTAGCGACCAAGAGTTCGATACGACCTTCTCTGAAACGTTTCATAACTTGCTCACGCTTAGCTTGAGACAAGTCCCCGTGCAGCTCATCGGACATTAAACCAATTTCCTGTAGGACTTCATTGAGTGCAATCGCTTTGGCTTTGGTCCGGCAAAAAATCATCGCAAGATAAGGCTTATATTGTTTGATTGCTGCGATTAAAGCATCTTGTTTATCACGATCAGACGTAGGAACAAGTACCTGTTGAATTTCAGTCAAAGTGACTTGTTTACTTTGAATTTTGATTTCTTTTGCTTGCTTCATATAAGCCTTGGACAGATTGATAACCTGTTCGGGCATTGTAGCAGAGAATAGCAGTGTTTGACGGTATGGTGACGTTTGGGCAATGATATCCTTGACTTCATGCAGGAAGCCCATGTGCAGCATTTGATCTGCTTCATCTAATACGAGTATTTTCAATTTATAGAAATTGATAGAACCACGACGAAGATGATCAAGCAGTCTTCCCGGTGTTCCTACTACTATATGTATGTTACCTTGAAGCTTTCTAAGCTGTTTTTCTACATCTTGCCCGCCATATGCAGCTAAAACCTTTGCGCCTGTTACTGGAACAAGGGTTTTCAGCTCATTGCTGATTTGAATAGCTAACTCACGTGTAGGCGTTAGAATGAGTGCCTGAACATCTGAGCTTTCTACATCAATGGTTTCTAATATAGGAAGTACAAAGGCAAGGGTTTTACCTGTACCTGTTTGCGCTTGTGCGATAACATCGGAACCTTTCAATAGAACAGGAATCGCTTCCTGTTGAATTGGGGTCGGTTCGACGACACCTTGATTTTGCAAAACTTGAACTAAATTTTCTCTGATACCTAATGAGGCAAATCCATTTGACATGGGTAATTGGCCAGCTCCCTTTTTCCTTCTTAGTAAAGACGATTCCCTCATTGTACAGGAATGAAAGACAAATGAAAACAGGAGCCGACCCCCAAGCAGAAATAAACTACTTTATTAATAGAAGTTATACATGTTGGTTGTGCTCCAATAGCGTGCATGAACGTCCTATTTGAAAGGATGAATCCTCATAGGAGGCAGCCCCAATCGTACTAGTGCTGCGGTAATACTTGAGCCGTCCCAAACACACGTGTGACCGTTTGATTGAAGTCTGTTAACAACGGCATGAGGGAATGACCTTTCCAGCTTTCCTGTGCATAGTTATTCATTTTATTAAGGAAATCCCGGTTTGCTGAAATGTACACATCCATTAGGTCTGGTTTAAGTACGCGAAGCTTCTCAGCTATTGCTTGTTTAAAACGATGGGAAAGTAAATCATGATGCACGGAAGTTTCGTAACTATTGTAACCTTTATTCAAATCGTTAGACGGTAAAGAGTCATCATAGGGATTATCATCGTTGTAGAACCCCTTGTTCGTTCCTTGATTATTCGTTTCTTTGGTCACACCCTTCGTACCAACGGCACTGCTATCCATCATTAATGCGATATAAGCATTTTGATTTGTAATCATGACTAAGGCTGTATTTACCCCATCCATGGTATTCAATTGATCCGAGAGATATTGACTGTACTCCAGCTTGGTGTTGTTGTGCGTGACAGGACCAGAAAGTTGTTGGACTTGATAGGCACGATCTTTCTCATCTGCTTTTTCGACAGGAGCGCCAAAATTCGAGCTAGTGGAGTTATTTTGATTGCCTCTGTACTCCTTGCCGCTTGTGCCACATGCGGATAATGTGAGCAGGAGGAATATGATCCCATAAATCGGAAAACCTAACTTCCTGAACATAATTAACAGACCTCCTATATGCATTGTAATGTCTATAGGATGAGATGTTTCTGTCGAATTATTCGTGTTCACAAATAAAGGCTTTTATGCATAAAGAGGTGGGTGTATGGAAATAACCATGAAGGGAAATATATCGCTACAGTCGCTGTTTAAGAACAATTTGTGAACTCTCCTACAGCGATTGACAAAAAGTTTTCACGAATTTATAGTTATTAAAGTGAATTGACATGGGCATGGCCTTCGTGGTAAAAATATTGTTTTAAAAGTGGGGTTGATACAATGAGTCAATTGAAAAAGTTCTGGCGTCTGCTACCCCTTTTAGCGGTGATGACGCTCATGCTAACCGGGTGTGGAGACCCAACCTTATCTGCTTTAGTACCTAAGGGTCCTGTGGCGACGGAGCAGCTTTATTTAATGAAATTAAGTCTCTTTATCATGATTTTTGTCGTAATTGTCGTATTTGCGATTTATGTGTACGTTTTAATTCGCTTTCGCAAACGTAAAGGCGACGATAGCGTGCCGAAGCAAGTCGAAGGAAGTCATGTTTTGGAGATTATCTGGACAGTAATCCCAATTCTCTTGCTGTTAGTACTTGCGGTACCTACAGTGTCCTACACGTTCAAGCATTCGACGAATTACAACAAGGACAAAGATGCTATCCATGTTAAAGTCACTGCACATCAGTTCTGGTGGCAGTTTGAATATCCAGACCTTGGCATCGCAACAGCACAACAGCTTGTGATTCCTAAGGATAAAATCATTGCATTTGATGTCGTTTCTGCCGATGTATCCCATGCTTTCTGGGTACCGTCTCTAGGTGGTAAAGTCGATACGAACCCGGGTATCCGGAATACGCTTTATTTGCAAGCAGATGAAATTGCAACGTTCCAAGGTAGATGTACAGAGCTTTGCGGAGCTTCACATGCCTTAATGAACTTCACCGTAGCATCGAAGTCCGAAGCTGACTTTAATGCATGGGTTGCAAAAATGAAAGCACCATCTACTGTGCCGGCAACTGCACAAAAGGGTGAAGAGCTTTTCAAAGAAAACTGTATGTCTTGTCATGCTGTTAATGCAGCTGGACCAGGGGTTGCACCTAACCTTAAAGGATTTGCAGATCGCGACACACTTGCGGGCATCTTAGAGCACACGCCTGAGAACTTGGCATTGTGGATACATAATCCTCAAGACCTTAAACCGGGTAACAAAATGCCGGCATTTGGTCAAGCAGCTGGCGGTAAATTAGATGACAATCAAATTAAAAATATCGTTACGTACTTACAAACTTTGAAATAAACTCTTCATGTAAAGGAGGTTCATACGTTGGCTCACTCTCATCCAGTAAAAAGACACACCGGGCTTATGGATTGGCTTACAACCGTCGATCATAAGAAAATCGGTATCTTGTATTTACTAGCGGGCGGCTTCTTCTTCCTCGTAGGAGGACTTGAAGCGATCTTGATCCGGATTCAACTTGCTTTTCCTGATCAACACATTTTCGTCGGAGATTCATTTAACCAATTAACAACGATGCACGGAACAACGATGATTTTCTTTGCGGCTATGCCGGTTATCTTCGCTTTCATGAATGCCATCGTTCCACTTCAAATTGGTGCAAGGGACGTAGCTTTCCCTTTCGTTAACTCACTCGGCTTCTGGTTGTTCTTCGCCGGCGGCGTGCTCATGAACACAAGTTGGTTCTTGGGCGGCGCACCTGATGCAGGTTGGACGGGATACGCACCATTATCCTCGATCACCGATTCAGGCTGGGGTCAAACCCTGCAGAACAATTTGCAAGGTACGGACTTCTACGTACTTGGTCTGCAAATTGCAGGTATTGGTACACTAATCGGGGGGATTAACTTCCTCGTAACGATTATCAACATGCGTGCTCCTGGTCTTACATACATGCGTATGCCTATGTTTACATGGTCTGCTTTTGTAACTTCAGGTCTGATCGTTCTTGCTTTCCCTGCGATTACGGTTGCTTTGGTTGAACTTATGTTTGACCGTGTCTTCGGCGGTGCATTCTTCGATGCAGCCCGTGGCGGTAACAACGTACTATGGGAGCATCTATTCTGGATTTTCGGGCATCCCGAAGTTTACATTTTGATTCTTCCAGCATTCGGTATTATTTCTGAGATCGTTTCTACTTTTTCGAAAAAACGTCTGTTCGGATACAGCTCCATGGTATTTGCAACAGTGCTAATTGGTTTCTTAGGTTTCATGGTTTGGGTTCACCATATGTTTACAGCAGGTCTAGGCCCAGTAGCGAACTCGATCTTCGCGATTGCTACGATGGCGATTGCTGTTCCAACCGGTGTGAAAATCTTCAACTGGTTGTTCACACTGTGGGGTGGTCAAATCCGTTTCACAACAGCGAATATTTTTGCAACAGCGTTCATTCCAACATTCGTAATGGGTGGAACAACAGGAGTTATGCTTGCGATTCCAGCGGCTGACTTCCAGTATCATGATACGTATTTCGTAGTCGCGCATTTCCACTACGTTATCGTTGGTGGTCTAGTTCTTGGGTTGTTCGCAGGTCTTTACTACTGGTGGCCGAAAATGTTTGGTCGTATGCTAAGTGAAGGCTTAGGTAAATTGCATTTCTGGTTGTTCTTCATCGGCTTCCATTTGACATTCTTCCCGCAGCATTTCTTGGGTCTAATGGGGATGCCAAGACGCGTCTTTACGTATCAACCAGGGTATGATCTCGAAGTAGGTAACTTAGTTTCAACAGTTGGTGCGTTCTTCATGGGTATTGGTACGTTGGTGTTCATCATCAACATCATCGCTACAGCAAGAAAACCAATTACAGCTCCTGCAGATCCGTGGGATGGCCGTTCATTGGAGTGGACAATTCCATCACCTGCACCTGAGTATAACTTCAAACAAACGCCGCTTGTTCGCGGTTTAGATGCTTTCTGGAAAGAAAAAATGGCTGGTAACAAACAAATGACGCCAGCTGAACCAATTGGTTCGATCCATATGCCTTCGGCTTCGATCTTACCGCTTGTGATGTCTGTTGGTTTGTTCATCGCTGGTTTCGGATTTATGTACAGAAACTACTATGTAGCAGCTGCGGGTATCATCGTTACATTCATTGCCATGTTCTGTCGTTCCGTATTTGACGACCACGGTTGGCATATTGAACCAGAAGAGCTTGAAGATGATAAGGGGGTAAAGGCATGAGTACTCATCATACGGGCGCACTGCCTGCTAATCCGGAAACGGCTACCCTCGAAGGGAAAAATAAGGTTCTTGGTTTTTGGCTTTTCCTAGGCGCTGAGGTTGTATTGTTCGGTTGCTTATTCGCTACCTACATTGCCCTTCGGAACTCTGTTCCGGATGGCCCTACAGCCGATGAACTTTTCAAACTCAAAACGGTTGGTTGGTCAACCTTCATCCTCCTAACAAGTAGCTTAACAAGTGTATTCGCGATTATTGCGATGCACCGTCAAAAATTAGGTCAACTGTTATCTTGGTTAGCAGTAACTGTACTGTTCGGTCTTTCGTTCTTAGGAATGGAGATTTATGAGTTTGTTGAATATGTTCATGAGGGACATAAATTTACAACTAGTGCATTCTCAACCTCGTTCTATACGTTGGTTGGATTCCACGGAGCTCACGTTGCATTCGGTGTTTGTTGGATTACGCTGTTGATTATGCAAGGACTTAAGAAAGGTCTTACAGTTGTTACAGCACCTAAGTTCTATGTAGCTTCCCTGTACTGGCATTTCATCGACTTAGTCTGGGTATTTATCTTCACAGTTGTCTATCTGATGGGGAAGGTGGGTCACTAAATGAGCAGCAATTCTCATGATACACACGCACCTAGCAAGCGAGTTAAGCATGATTCACCAGTAAATCACTATTTGACTTACATTATCTCGATTCTGCTCACGATGTTGGCATTCGCTGTCGTACTTTACGGAGATTTGGATCGTTCGTTTATCTTGATTTTCATCGTATCCCTTGGGATTGTGCAGGCTCTCGTTCAGTTGCTTTTCTGGATGCATGCCAAAGAGAGAGGGCATTTGTTCCCACTAATCTTTATCGGGGCAGGAGCATTCGTTGCTCTTACCGGCGTGATCACAGCTGTATATTGGGTTTGGTGGTAAAAAAGTAAGAAGAGGCAACTTTGTCTAGACAAAGTGCCTCCTCTTTTTTTACCACAATAGAAAGTATAAGTTTTCGGTTCCCGAAAACTTCTTTCTATTTGGCGATAAAACTTGCCTCTAAACTCGGTCGCTCATTTTTGAGAGGTTTTGATAGAGGTTTTCTCAAACAGAGTTATTATCAAGAGCCAGATTGAAAGGAGAATAGATGCAGGTATGAGTCAGATTGGTGGATTTTTCGATTTGTGGAGTCCTGTTTTACTGTTGGTCGTCGTCGTGATCGGATATAGCTATGGTCGATTTGTTGTGAATGGGAACGGGAGCTCCGCGAAATCAGAGCCAATTTCGATCTCACAGCAGTTTTCCTTTTACGCAGGGCTTGTATTATTCTACGTCGGGCAAGGAAGCCCAATTAACTATATTGGACATCACTATTTGTTCAGTATGCACATGCTGTCACAAACGATTCTCTACTTAATTGTGCCTATCCTGATTTGGTTAGGAACGCCAGGATGGTTACTACGTGTAGGCATGAAAAACATCGTATTTCGTAGCCTTTTTTCATTTTTTACTCGGCCTCTAATTGCGTTGTTCATGTTCAATATGCTCTTCTCCATTTACCATATGCCTTTTATTATGGATTACTTGATGGTGAATGATGTATGGCTATTTGCTTATCATACCGTGCTTCTGTTCACAGCGTTCTTCATGTGGTTCCCGGTATTCTCTCCAATTCCTGAACTAAATAGCTTGAATGATTTGAAGAAGATGGCGTATATTTTCGGGAACGGAATCTTACTGACACCAGCTTGTGCGCTGATCATTTTTGCGGATTCGATTATTTATGATATGTATACCAACGTCACGGTACCTTTTGCTCATTTATCACCTTTGGATGATCAACAGCTCGGTGGTGTGATCATGAAAATATTGCAAGAGATCATATATGCCTCCACATTAGCTTATATTTTCTTCCGGTGGTACCGAAGAGAGCGCAAAGACGAAGACGAATTGGATCCACTTCCATCTCAAGAAAGCATGAATAATCAAGGCGGGAACTGGAATCGCGCTTAGAGAAAGGAATAGAAAGATGCACATTTTGCCTACGATTTCTACGATGTTTATCGTGATTAGTGCCATTTTTGTTGGGTTCGGATGGTATCATATTGTGAAAGGGAACCGAGATACGCATGAGAAGCTGATGGTACTTGGCGCAATTTTCGCATTGGCCTTTTTTATCATCTACATGTCCCGTACCTTATTTGAAGGGAACACGGCATTCGGTGGGCCAGAGAGCTTAAAGCTGCCTTATCATTTGTTCTTGTTCTTCCATATCACCTTGGCAACGGTGGGCGGTGTACTCGGTCTCATCACGCTGTGGTTCGCATACAAAAAGAAATTTCTTAAACATAAGAAAATCGGTAAAGTTGCCGCGATTGTGTGGCTGCTAACAGCGCCTACAGGCGTTTTGGTGTACATATTGTTGTACGTCATGTATCCAGGCGGCACAACGAAGCCAGTCATTGATGCGATTTTCGGTTTGTAAAAGATAGAATAGCCCCGAATGACATGTGAAAACACATCATTCGGGGCTATTTTTTTAACAGTGATGAATTCATTTATTTTCCAATTTCATGTAAAATAGTGAGCGTAAGTAACTTCGTGACGGAAGGCAGGATCAGTGGATGACATATCCTTTAGTTGTTGAACATGTGTCGAAGCAGTACGGAGATAAAACGGCCGTGAATCGGATTCAACTGCGTGTGAAGCAAGGCGAAATTTATGGCTTACTAGGCGCAAATGGGGCTGGCAAAACGACAACGATGAGAATGGTCTTGGGGCTTATATATCCAGATCAAGGCAGCATATTGTGGAACGGACAGGGTTATCGGGAAGAGTTGCGAAGCCTAATGGGGTATTTACCTGAGGAGCGCGGCTTATACCCCAAAGTGAAGATAAGTGAACAGATTGTATATCTAGCTGAGCTGCGTGGGATGAAACGAAGTGAAGCAGATCGAAGCTTGAAGATGTGGTTAGAACGGTTTGAGGTTCCTGATTATTACAACCGTAAGGTTGAGGAACTATCCAAAGGTAATCAGCAGAAGATCCAATTCATCGCCGCGGTGATTCATAATCCGGAGATCCTAATTCTGGATGAAGCCTTCAGCGGGCTGGATCCGGTGAATGTAGAGCTATTGAAGAGAACCGTGAAAAGCTTGCGAGATGAGGGGAAAACGATTTTATTTTCCAGCCATCGGATGGATCATGTGGAGGAACTCTGTGAGAACATTTGCATTTTGCATCGCTCGAACACCATTCTTCAAGGCAGCTTGAAGGACATTAAAGCGACGTTTCCCAAAGAGAGAATCAATCTTGAGACGGAAACAGCTTTAGATGGTTTAGAGCAGCTTCCCGGTGTAACCTCGGTGAATACAGGACTTAATGGCTATGAGATTCGTATCGCCAACCCGGAAGCAGCTCAGCGAATTCTTCAGTTTGCGATGGAGCGGTCCGCTGTGCAGCGGTTTCAAATCATGGAGCCAACCTTGAATGAAATATTTATCCAGAAGGTGGGAAACAGCCATGAATAGGATAGTTACCGTTATCAAATTTACTTATATGTCTCGCTTCCGTATGAAATCTTTTCGAATTATGAGTCTGATATTAATCATTCTATTATCTGTCATGATCCATCTTCCAGCCATTATAAGTAAACTATCATCGGATGAGCCTACGAAGATCGGGGTATTCGGTACGAAGCAAGCTGAACTTGCTGGTAAACTGACTGCCTTTTACAATAACCAACCGAATTCTGAGATTCTCATTGTTCCTCTGTCAGACGAGGGCAGCGCCGAAGGAAATGAAGCTCTAGGTAAGCAGCAAATTGCCGATAAGAAGATTAAAGGTTTCTTGGAATTTACAGATAGCAAGCAAGGTGGTTTTCCAAAAATGGTGTATAAATCCACGGGAACCATGGAGTTTTCTCTGAAAAGCAAGCTTCAAACGACGCTTCAGCTCATCAAAACGGACATTGTTTTGCAAGGAGCTGGCTTACCGGATGCCTTGAAAACCGATATTCAAACCCCCGTTTCGCTAGAAACCGTACAAATATCGACCTCGGATCAAGGAGCGGCAGGTAAAACAGAGTCACAGATGGTGCTGTCTTACGCGCTCGTGTATGTGATGTTATTCTTGCTCTATATGGGAGTTATTGGCTTTGGTAACCTAGTAGCGACCGAAATTACAGCGGAGAAAAGCACGCGGGTGATGGAGCTACTCATTACAAGCGTTTCCCCACTTAAGCAGATGTTTGGAAAAATTATTGGAATTTGCTTGCTCGCGTTATCTCAAATCGCGCTATTGATTGCCGTCGGTGCCGTCAATTTAAGTTTGAGTGGCAGCTCTTCTATGCTTGCAGATCTGAACTTAAGTTGGAGTGATCTGGAGTTATCGCTCCTAATATATTTCTTAATTTTCTACCTGCTTGGCTTCTTCATCTATGCAACGATCTTCGCAGCAGTCGGCTCACTTGTTAGTCGGACGGAAGATGTCGGACAAGCCATTATGCCGATTACCTTCGTCATAGTAGCTGCTTTCATGATCGCGGTCTTCGGACTTAGTCATCCGAACGCACCGTTCGTGGTCACGATGTCCTTTGTGCCCTTTTTCTCACCGCTCATTATGTTCCTACGCATCGGGATGAGCAGTCCGCCTATATGGCAAATCGCAATCTCGATTGCCATTCAGTTATTGTCCATCGGCGCCATGGCTTGGCTAGCGGCGAAAATCTACCGCACCGGCGTGCTTATGTATGGCAAGCGGCCGAGTCTGAAGGAACTGCGAAAGGCGATGCGCGCATATCGGTAGGGGTTTCGTTAAGCCTCATAGTTTATGAGTAATGGTTATAGTTGAGACTGATTTGGTTGATAAATGAGACAAATATGGGTACATGTTTGAGACTAAATATAGGAGATAGATGAATCAATACGTTGATTTATCTATCTTTTTTGTTTTTGACCAACCTACGATGTGACGGATAGTATTTTAGAAGGAGCAAACGCGATTGGGTTCGTTTTAGGGGAGGGCTGGTTTCGCGGTACTTTTACCTGGGGGTGGAACATATCCGTTGTCATGGGGAAGAAGGAAGAGGGTGGGGGCAAGTCCAGCAGCTAGGTGACTGGTTGGCCTTGGGTGTGCAGCAGGGCAGTATACACTGACGACACCGGAGGATTTGGCGGCCACTGCTTTTTACGCGTACTCAACTTCTATTCTGATTAAAACGGTGAGGGTACTCGGCAAGATTGAAGATGCAGAGGTTTATGCGCAGCTATACCGAACCATTGTGGCGTATTTCCGTGACGAATATGTCACTCCGAACGGCCGTGTAGCAGTGCCAACACAAACTGCGCAAATTCTAGCGCTTGCGTTTGATTTATTGGACGAGAGGGATGTACCGCGAACAGTCGAAATGCTAGCAGGGCTTATTCGTAAGAATAAAAAGCACCTGACGACCGGAAGCTACGACAATCTGGGAGCACTGGGACGGTATC
This sequence comes from Paenibacillus sp. J22FR5, assembly GCF_059691975.1. Classification (NCBI taxonomy): domain Bacteria; kingdom Bacillati; phylum Bacillota; class Bacilli; order Caryophanales; family Paenibacillaceae; genus Paenibacillus; species Paenibacillus sp. J22FR5. The sequence continues at coordinate 55,074 of NZ_JCAUAN010000005.1, forward strand.
AAGGTAGACGGCTCTTTCTGGAGTGCGGATATGAATTCGTTCAATCATTATGCTTACGGAGCAATCGGAGACTGGATGTATAGGCATATTACAGGAATTTATACGGATCCAGAACAGCCTGGGTACAAACAGATTGTGATCCGGCCAGAGTTAGATCAGCGGCTTACCTATGCGTCGGCTAGCTACGAATCGCTTTATACGTTGCTATAATCATTCAGCGAACACGGAACTTATCTTAAGCAAGTCTGAAAAGTACATATCAAAGCACGAATTTTTCTATGGGAATACGATTCAGAATGAGATAATCTAAGAAGAGACACTGACGATGATGCGGTCAGTGTCTCTTCTTACTATTCCTTGAAGGAGTTGACACCTTGTTTACTGACAGATTTCGTCGCATATCCTTCAGGGATATGAAGATCAAACATAAGCTGATGGTCGTCATGATGCTGTTGATCGTATTTTTTTGCCTAGTTGTCATTTCCTGTTTGCAGTACATCTTTCATGCCTATGATGAAATGCTATATGCACAATCCGCTCAAACCATCAATAATTCGATCGGTGATATCGAGAACGAAATTAGCAATATTGAAAAGCTGTCACTGACGATCGCAACAGATACGCGGATTCAAGAACAACTTTCCAAAGTAAAGGGAATGACCAACGAATATGACCGTGCACAGACGTTAACGGATTTCAAAAATAAAATTTTTGTCTATATGCTGACTGACAAACATATTTCATCCATCCACTTTATAAATGATTCCGGTTATAGTCTGTTGGTTGGTCAGAGTGCTCAGATACCGGAGGAAAGCAAGAAGGAGGAGGTTATTATCAAAGCGAGGCAAGCCAAGGGAGGTAATGTGTGGCTTGAGCCCGATGCCGCCGCGCATCCTTATCTGCTGGCCGCCAGAGAGATACGTTCGACAGGAGCGGATTTGTTGGAGCCGCTGGGTACGCTTATTTTTCAAGTAAATTTGGACTCTGTTGTGCAGCAGCATCAAACCGTCACCAAAGATAGCGGATTGCTTTACATCTGGAAAGGTAACCAACCGATTTATACACCGCATGGGGGCTTTCAGCCAGGCGTGGCTATGATTGACTCCAAACAAGGATATACCATACAAAAGATTGATGGATTGAGCTCGTTTGTCGCTTATACGACTTCTCGAGAAACAGGATGGACCTATTACAGCGTCTTATCTTATAACGATATTTTTAAGAAGAAAAATGATTTGCGCTTTGCCCTTCTTGTGGTCGTACTTCTCTTATTCATGACAGTAATCGCGATTAGCTACCGCTTTGCAAGAGGGATCACGAAACCAATTGAACTCTTGACTCAGCAGATGAGGTATGCGGAGAAAGGGGATTTCGGATTGATTGTTACCCATTCTCCTGAGTTTGACCGCTCTGATGAAGTCGGTTATTTGCAGAAACGGTTTTTCATTATGATTCGAAGAATTGATACTCTGATCGAAGAGAACTATACCCGGCAAATGTTGTTGAAGGATACGGAATACAGGGCTTTACAAGCGCAAATTAACCCGCATTTCTTGTACAACACACTGACATCGATCAATTGGATGGCAAGGATAAGCGGACAAGCGGCCATTTCCAGTATGGTGGAAGCTCTGAGCAGACTGCTACGGAACGCAATCAGCAATAATGTGCAAGTCATTACCGTCGGTGAGGAGATTGGACTGCTTCAAGATTATATGAGTATTCAAAAGGTGAGATTCGAGAGTGAACTGCAATTTGTTCTCGATATCGATGAGAGATTCAATATGTACCGAATTCCGAAAATGTCAATACAACCGATTGTAGAGAATGCGATTAAGCACGGCTTGGAAAATATGCTTGGAGTCTGCACGATCGTGGTCGCTGTTGTTGAATCAGATGAATGGATCGAAATATCTGTCAAGGATAACGGTCCGGGTATGGACGAGACAATGCTAGAACAAGTGAGGAAATTCGAAATTCCTTCGAAGGGGACGGGTATTGGGCTCAAAAATATTCACGAGCGCTTGCGCCTCATGTTCGGGGAATTGGCGGGTCTTCAATTCGATAGTATGGCGGGGAAGGCCACCAAGGTTACGATTTTGCTTCCGAAGGAGAGTGTGGCAGATGTATAAGGTTCTATTAGTAGACGACGAGAAGTTATCTAGAGACAGTATAGCGAGTTTAGTCGAATGGGATCAACACGAACTTCAATTAATCGGAGCAGCTAAGAACGGGTTCGAAGCGTTGGATTTGGTGGATAAAGAGATGCCGGATATCGTGATTACAGACATCAAAATGCCTGTTATGAATGGTCTTGAACTCATTGGGAAGATCAAAGAAAAAAGAAGCGATATCGTAGTTGTCGTCCTTTCTGGCTATGACGAGTACGAGTATATGAGCGAAGCCATGCGTTACGGCATCAAGCATTACCTGCTTAAGCCATGTAATGAGCTTCAAATTATCGAGGTTTTGAACGAAATTAAACAGGAAATCGCTAGTATGAGTAGGGAACGCGAGTTCTTCACGAAGTTGAATAGCAATTTTAATCGGGTGCTGCCTCATGTGAAGGAACAGTTCCTAAGGGATATTGCGCTAACAGGCACCTATAATCAACGTGATTTTGAAGAGTTTATGGCGATGTTTCAAATCCATGTTCAGTCGTTTCAGCTTGTTTCTGTTCAGTTTGGTGAGAACTGCGGTTACTTAGGGAAGTTCGCTTTGAAAAACATTGCCGAAGATTTGTTTACTTCAGAGAAGCTTTATCTAAGCACAGTTGTTGAAGAAAGTGTACTGCTACTCGTGCAAGGCATGGAATTTCGGGAGCTAACTCAGATTTTAAATGAAGTCCGGGATATCTATAAGTCCTTTTACCGGATGGAACTTTTTATGGGTGTCAGCGGAGTCGGAGGCTTCAAGGATATTCGGAGTATGTATAAAGAAGTAAATGACGTCCTGCGCTATCGTTTCTATTTTACAGAAGGCTGTATTCTCACCCGTGATGATGTCCAGGTGAGCACAAAGGCAGCTTGGCAAGTCGATTTTAAAGTGCTCTTCGAAGACATCGCTGCATCCGTTAAAGCAGGAGATATGCAGGATCTGTCCCATCAATTCCAGACTCTCTTCGACATTTTTGAGCATCATCGGATGGAGATCAACGAGGTCAAATCGCATTGTATGGAATTGTACATGATGGTTATACGCCAAGGACAGCAACCACCTTCGTCAGAAAAGATGTTCCAAGTCGTCAAATTTCAAGAATTAGATACACTGCATGCGGCTTTTGAGTTCCTGCGTTCGATATCGGAAGAAGTGGCCTTATCCAATTATCAAGAATCGTCTACCAGTCAGAACAAGATGATCTCGTCCGTAGTACGAATTGTTGATGAGCATCTAAGCAACCCCGAGCTATCATTAACTTGGATCGGGAAAGAACTTCTTTATATGAATGTGGACTATTTGGGACGATTATTTTCCAAAGAGACCGGGGTTAAGTTTTCGCAATATGTCCTGGAACGCAGAATGGAGCAGGCGATCCGTTTGATTGAGCAATCGGTTGATTTAAAAGTATACGAAATATCCAAATTAACCGGCTTCAGAGAAGACACGCAATATTTCAGCAAAGTGTTTAAAAAATATACGGGGTTCACGCCATCTGAGTACAAACGGAATTTTGATGAAGGTATGCGAACGTAGTTGTCGGACAAGTGGAGGAAGTAGAATTTTTGTATAGAGGTCATCGAGTTATTGCATTGTTCCCTGTGTTTTACAATGGTACGCTTCGGATGTAGCAGGTCGGTTGGCATTTAATCCCAAGGGCCCGGGATAGCATTCATTTGCCGATGTGTCTGCTACTAAAGAGACTTATCCTTGCTAGGCCAAAACGATGGGAGGCAAAAATAATGTTTAACCGTATTCGTAAAAAAATAGGGTTGATTCTAGGCGTGGTGATTCTGCAAACAACCTTGTTGTCAATTCCTGCGCAGGTGAATGGGGCAACACCGATTTCCACCATAGACAGCTCAATGTCCACCTATGACAAAACGGTCATGAAGGTTAATGGAAATCCCTTTTTCTTTAATGGCATCCAGATTAGGGACGATAAAATCGCGCAAAGGTTTCATTACACCGATGCTCAGTTACAAAACGTATACCAATTGGCCGCAGACAATGGCTTTACTGCTGTAAACTCTCAGATACTTTGGTCGATGATTCAGCCGGACCAGATTTTCCCGACAACTGAAACGACCTATATCTCCGGCGGCAGCAATGCCAATACGAATTTCTCGTCCAGCAGTTCCATGAAGGCCAAGTATGATTCGACAGATGCTAGCAATCAAGCGTTAACTTACATGAAATTTGATTTTTCTAGTATTTCTGGTACATCTGCCGATGCTGCAAAAATAAGAATCTATGTCAATAATATGGATAGCGGAACCGCTAATCTACATCTCTATGGCATTGCTAACGACACATGGAATGCTTCCACAATGACTTGGAATACGGGTGCACCTAACCATAGTGGTTACAATCTGAACGGGACCTTGGGTGTCGATTATTTTGATTTAGGCGTAACGCCTTCTTACGACCCTGTGAATCAGGTAGCAGCGTATGACTTTGATGTGACGGATTTTATCAAAAATCATGCATTTGGGGACGGGAAGAAAGCGAGTTTCATCTTAAGTACAGATACGATCAATAACATTGGCGTTACAATGGATGGGGCATCGGGAACGACATTTTCGCCAAAGCTTGTCATTTCCAGAGCGAATGTGTGGGACTATTCCTGGGTTGACAAGGTCATCGGTTGGGCAGAAGCGGCAAATCTAAAAATGGATTTGCTATGGTTTGGGACGGATACCACAAAACAGACGAACGATCACAGAGTACCGTACTACGTGATCAGAAATTACGAAAAGATGCAGACGGTTACGGGCAACGTACTAATCGGCAAAGCAACGGGCATCACAAGCTTAACAGATGAGGCTTTGTATACTTTCCGTATGTCCAAAGACGACCCCAACCTGAGGAGTCTGGAGTATACGGCCTTGAAAAATATGTTTGATCATATTGCCGTCTATAACAGTACGCATGGTGATAAGAAAACAGTAATTGGATGCGATATCAGTAATGAACCAACGAATGAAATTGGTAATGACCGCTCACACTCTCCGTATAGCGAAGCGGCCTATACTGCAGGTGGATTTACATCAGCTACCAGATTCGAATGGGATTCTTACTGGCAGTGGGCCCAAAATCTGGGTGCCGCTGTGAAACAGTCCAACTATCCGGTATGGACTCGAATCAATTTTCATAGTGAGCAGTTCAACTTTGTTTACAGGAACGAGGAAACGAAGGCTAGTGGGGGTACCACCAATGTTGATTTTGTAGGTTATGACCCCTATATCGGAGATACCGATGAAGGCTTCCGTTATGGGCAGGGACTTTGGAATGAGTCAGAATATGTCCCTTATAGCTACGGAAAAAATCTTCCCATGATTATGGAAACTTCCGCCTCACGCTCCACGTCAGACTACCTGGATATTGCGACGATTGCAGGAGGAGCCATCTATAATCTTTATAATATGATGGCAAACGATGGCAACGATATGTATAACAATGGTGCGGGTAATGTTCCGGTAGCCAACAATACGAACATTGCCGGCATTAAAAGTACGAACCTCTGGCTAAGCACACTTGGGTATGATTTGGCAACCAAAATGCCGGATGGTGCTGGTGGCACCAAGCTCAAGTTCTTTAACGAGCATGGGGATGCTGCGGCTACTATCACAATGAAAATACGCAGTCTCGATGTCAACTACAACACCAGTAATAAAGGTGTCGGAATCGCTGTAGAGGAAAGTGATAAATCCATTGCGATCGCGAGTAAAACAGCCTCTACATTTACGCTGAAGGGTCTGCTTTCCTATGGTACGATTACCATGACTACGGGGTCTTTTGATGCCAGCAACAATTGGGTGTCGACGGGGAGCAAATCTTTTACTAGCAGCGGAAGTGATGCAATCGTCAATATGAATGCGTATGAGACGGTAAGGGTGATGGCGACCACTTCCATTCCTGCTCTGAGTACAACTTATGCCATTAACGATGATTACAACAGCCAAACCACGGGAAGTGCGCCTTCGGGATGGACGACGACCGGTACTACCGGAGGAACCGTTAATATTACAGAGAAACCTGGTCTATTGGATAAAAGTCTTCGAATCAATCGGACGGCTACCACGACTGGGAAGTCCTATGCCGAAAAATCGTTCACACCACTTAGCGGTATTGTAAAGCTGGAGACCAGAGTGCGGAAAGATACGATAACAGAATGGTTTGGTGCGCCTTATATATATGACAGCTTGGGAAATGCTGTAATTAGATTGGCTTTTGATGGTACCGGCAATATTGTCTTTAAAAACGCCAGCGGTACTTGGATTACGTTACAGACCTATACAGCCAAGACTTTCTATAAGCTAGAGCTCGAAGCCAATACAAGCACAGATACCTTTGATCTCTATATTAATGGGATTAAGAGATTGAGCCAGCAGCCATTCACTGTTGCAGCATCGAATATTGCAAAGGTACAGTTTTATACCGAGAATGTACCCGGTGCAGCGGATTTTGATAACGTAAAAGTGTATCAATAGTTCACGACTAGCTCTTTCTTTTAAGGCTAAGCAAGATCGCCTCCTATCCTGCCATCTTGGCGAATAGGTAGGCGATCTTCTTTCTACTAAAACAAACAGGGAAGTAGACTTTTTACCCGTAAGTTCTCGAGTTATTTCATTGTTGGTAAACCGGATGGAAAGTACTATGGTAGTAAGACGATTAAGCTCACAGGGCCCTGGAGTTAGGCGTTTCTCAGTCGAAGAAAACATACAGGAGGGGTTAATATATGAAAAAGAAATGGATAGTACCCATGACGGCGAGCGTGGTAGTCGCTATGGCGCTAGCTGGATGTTCTACGGGAACGAAAGAAAGCAGTTCATCTGCGGTACCTAGCGCAACACCTGCATCAACTTCTGCACCAAAAGCAAAGGATGCAACCTTGCGTGTTTATTGGTGGGGGAATCAGCCGAGACACGATGCGACAAACAAAGTGTTGGATATGTACAAGAAAGATCATCCGAACATTACGTTTCAACCAGAATTTCAAGCATTTGATGGCTATTATCAAAAGCTTACTTTACAGGCTGCGACCAACAATATGCCAGATGTCTTTTCGTTCTACGTTGGAGCGGGGGACGCACAGCAATTTATGGATAAAAATTTGATTGCTCCACTTGACGATCTCGTAGCCAAAAAATTGATCGATACGGGCGATATTAGCGAAAGTGCAATGGCTAGCGGGAAAATTAACGGCAAGTTGTACGGTATACCGCTTGGGGTGAACGCCAAAGGAATGGTGGTCGACCCCGAAGCCTACCAGAAGGCAGGACTCACGATCCCAGAAAACGGCTATGCCACTTGGGAGGATCTTGGGAAAGACCTAGTTAAGCTAAAAGCGGTAACCGGCGCTTATGGTGCAGATGATGTGTTGACCGAGAATTTCACCTTGTCTTACTATGCGAGACAGTTTGGGCAGGTTATGTTCGTAGACAAAACAGGCATCGGAATTGATGAGAAGACATATGTCGACTTCTACACGATGAAGAAAAATTGGATGAAGGACGGTTTGATTCCGCCTGTTGACGTCATCCTTTCGATAAAATCGCCTGAAGAATCCATGTTGACGAAGAAGAAGTCAGCGATCAACACTGTCTATACGAATCAATTCCCTAGTATCTCGAAAGCGGCTGGCAAAGAACTGAAGTTAATACCTCTACCAGGGCCAAACGCAACGAAAGGGATGGATCTTCGTCCTGGCATGCATTTCGGTATTTTCGCCAATTCGACGAATCAGGAAGAAGCAGCGAAGTTTATCAGTTATTTTGTTAATAGCGTTGAAGCGAATAAAGTCCTTAATGCTGAACGCGGAATGCCGGTCGCCGGAAAGGTTAGAGAAGGGATTAAAGATGGATTCACGCCAGAGCAGAAGATCGTCTCCGCTTACATCGATAAAGTAGCGAAAGCCAGCTCCCCAATGGATCCGCAAGCTCCTGCTGGTGCGACGGAAATTGATAAGCTCATGATCGATCTGGAGCAGCAAATTTTGTACAACAAAGTAACGCCTCAGCAGGCTTATGCAACTTTGAAAGCGGAATCCCAGAAGATTATGGACAAAAATAAAAAATAGTGATGGCAGAGCGGGAGGATGCGGTTGCAAAGACCCATGCTTCCGTTTTTTACAAGTAAGTGCCCGGAAGAGGTGGATGAGAAGTGAGCAAAACAACTATACGCTCGGATTATGAGAATAAGGCAGGTTATCTATTTATTTTGCCGTGGATTATTGGATTTCTAGCTTTTACATTAGTTCCTTTGATTTGTCTGTTTTACTTTTCATTTACGAAATATGATTTACTATCTTCGCCCAAATGGTTGGGCTTCGACAATTATATTGAAATTTTAGCTCATGATACTAAATTTATACAATCCTTGAAAGTTACCTTCATTTACGTACTCATTGCGATTCCAGCTAGACTGATCGTTGCATTGGGTATCGCCATGCTGCTCAATACCAAAAATCGTCTTGTTGGGGTGTATCGCACGGTGTTTTATATTCCATCGATTATTGGGGGCAGTGTTGCCGTTGCGGTCATGTGGAGATTGCTGTTCTCCAGAGATGGTGCCGTCAACTCACTCATTGGTTATTTGTTCGGTAAGACCCCCGATATATCATGGATTGGGGACCCGAGTACCGCATTAGGTTCCATTATACTGCTAGGTATGTGGCAATTTGGATCTCCGATGGTCATTTTTCTGGCTGGTTTAAAAAACATCCCAGTTTCGTACTATGAAGCTGCCGTTGTAGATGGTGCAAATGGCTGGCAAAGATTTATCCGGATTACTTTACCGCTGCTTAGTCCAGTTCTCTTCTTCAATTTGATTATGCAAATTATCGGCGGTTTTATGACGTTTACACAAGGCCTGATTATCACAGGTGGTGGTCCACTGGATAAAACGTTGTTCTACCAGCTGTACGTATACCGAAGAGGGTTCGAATTATTTGAAATGGGTTATGCTGCAGCGTTATCCTGCATTCTCCTGGTGATTGTGGCGATCCTGACGGCTATTGTATTCAAAACGTCAAATTCGTGGGTTCATTATGAATCAAAGGGTGAGTGAAATGACTTCAACTCAAAAATCGTTATGGCCTAAGATAAGTTTCCACATCCTATGCGCGGTCATTGCTGTGTTTTCGTTATATCCGGTTATCTGGATGTTTTCCAGTTCCTTCAAGGAAAGCGCAAGAGTTTTTGCCGAATCACACTCCTTGTTGCCGGAAGTATGGAACTTCTCTAACTACGTACGTGGTTGGAAAGGATTTGGAGGCATTTCGTTCGCAACCTTTTTCACGAATACGGTTGTGATCGTCTTATTATCTACGTTAGGCTCTCTGGTATCTTGTTCATTGATTGCCTACGGCTTCGCGAGAATCAAATTTCGGTTTAAAGGGTTCTGGTTTGCGACCGTAATGGTTACCATGCTGCTGCCATCGCAAATTGTATTAATTCCGCAGTATATCATTTTTTATAAAATGCATTGGATCAACACCATTCTTCCGCTAGTTGTACCTACATTCTTCGGAAGCGCGTTCTTTATTTTCCTCATCATGCAATTCATCCGGACCATACCATATGAACTGGATGAGTCGGCGAAGATGGACGGCAGCAATCGTTTCGGTATTTATTTCAAAATTATTATTCCCTTAATTGTTCCGGCACTTGTTACATCGGCGATCTTTGAATTCTATTGGACTTGGGATAAATTCTATGAGGCGATGATTTATTTAGGACAACCGAAGATGTATACCGTAAGCATAGCGCTGCGCATGTTTGCGGATCCTAGTTCGCAAACCGATTGGTCAGCCATGTTCGCGATGGCTAGCTTATCTTTACTTCCGCCGATTATCGTATTTTTTATTTTCCAAAGATATATTGTTGATGGCATAAGCACGACTGGGTTGAAAGGATGAAGATCGTGAAGGAGTTGAGACAATCGTACCCTGAAGTTATAAACATGGCTGGAGTCTGGCAAGTAAAGCTGGGAACTGTGGAGGGGCATGAGGGAGAGGTTGTACCAAAGGCATCGCTTTTGCCGGGAACATTGGACGAGAACCGAATCGGGATCCCATGCACCGAAATATCTTTGAATCACTTAAACCGTGAATTCACCTATGAGGGGCCTGCTTATTATGAGTCAATCCTTACGATTCCTGAGCATTGGGCTGGTAAACGGATTGTGTTGTTGCTGGAAAGAAGCCGCGAAACGGAATTGTATATAGACGGAGTCTTGGTAGCAAGGCGCAATAGCTTGAGTACTGCCCAGGTCTATGATGTGACTGCCTCTGCTACCCCGGGAGTGCGAAGAGTTACGATTAAAGTAGATAATGCGGCCGGGGTTATGGGCTGGGATACTGTCAGAAATTCGCATATTGCCACTGATCATACCCAGACGAATTGGAACGGGATACTTGGAAGAATGGAGCTTCAAGTGACAGATCCTGTATGGATAGAAGATTTGCAGGTATATCCCGATGTCGAGTCATCTACGGCTCTTGTTGATGTGCATGTGAAGAAATGCTTGGCTACGGATGTTTCCGGAAAAATCCAGCTTTTTTATGGAAATGATACTTCGGCGAAGCGTTTGATTGAGTTGCCGTTTCAAATCTCGAGTGGTGAAGTTGACTGTCATATTCAGGTGAACCTGGCATATGGATCACAGGCGAGGCTTTGGGATGAAAGTGACCCATTCCTTCATCGCATTGAGGTGGTGATGGAGGTCGGAAGCGAGAACGACAATGACAACGACAACGACAACGGATATGGTAACTATCAGGATGAGCGTGCTGTTTCGTTCGGCTTCCGAAGCTTCTTAGCAACCCGATTGGGTTTTCTGATGAATGGTAAACCAACGTTCTTGCGAGGCAAGCATGATGCGGCAGTATTCCCATTAACGGGTTATGCCCCTATGGAGCTAGATGCGTGGCTGCGCATTTTCTCCATTGCCAAGAGCTATGGCATTAATCACTACCGGTTTCATTCCTGGTGCCCCCCTGAAGCCGCGTTCCAAGCTGCTGATGAACTCGGATTATACTTGCAGCCGGAGCTACCACTGTGGGACCCAAGTGAAACGTTCAACGACGATGAGCATTGGCGCTATTACCGGCAAGAGGCTATCGAGATACTTAAGGCGTACGGTAATCACCCCTCCTTCGTTATGTTTGCTTGGGGTAACGAGCTAAAAGGTTCCATCCAGAGAATGGAGGAGTTAGTCGATGAATGCCGGCAGTTGGACCCTAGAAGACTGTATGCGATAGGTTCCAACAACTTCTTTTCCACGGCTGAGGTTCCGCGCAATTCCGACTACTGGACGACTTTCTGGACGGAGGGAACTTGGAATTTTAAAAAACCGGAGTATGGCGGCAAACACGTGCGTGGCTCAACGCCACATCCAACACGCGGGCATATTAATAATAATCCGCCGTCAACCTTAGAGGACTACCATAAGTCGATCGCACATGTGGGGATGCCGACAATTGGGCATGAAGTGGGACAGTTCCAGATTCATCCCGATTTTTCGGAACTCAGCAAGTACACGGGTGTCCTAAAACCGCGGAACTTAGAGGCTTTTTCCCAAATGATGGAGAGTCGTGGATTGTTGGATAAAGCTGAGCTGTTTAAGCAAGCCTCGGGACAATTGGCTCTGTTGTGTTATAAAGAAGAAATTGAGGCTGCTTTACGCACGCCGTATTTTGGCGGCTTTCAGTTGCTCGATTTGCAGGATTTCCCTGGGCAAGGGACAGCTCTTGTGGGCGTGCTGGATGCTTTCATGGAATCCAAGGGGTTAATTGTGCCGGCTCAGTGGCGTGAATTTTGCTGCGAGACCGTACCGCTGTTGCGTATGAAGAAATATGTCTGGACCAATGACGAAATGTTCAAAGGGATGGTCGAAATTGCGCATTATGGAGCGTCCGATAAGCCGGGGGCCAAATTGATCTGGTCGATTAGGGACGAAGAGAAAGGCAACTTTGAGTTCGCCTCAGGACGTTTCGAGATTCAGAGAGCGAGTGAGGGTGGTTTATGGAAGCTTGGAACCATCACTGCTGAGCTCAGTTGTCTGAACAGGCCGACGAAGCTCGTTGTGGAACTTCGCATTGAGGGGACAACCTATCGGAATCGATATCCATTATGGGTGTACCCTGAGAGGGTCGATATTGACTTTCCAGCTTCCGTCGCTTTGACACGTCAAATGGACGAAGATACGTTACATCGATTGCAAAATGGGGGGAGCGTACTCTTCATCCCTCATTTAGATGAACTGGAAGGTGCCACCTCAGGGACGTTCATCCCTGATTTCTGGTGCTACTCGATGTTTAAAAAATACGATGCCCCAGGCACACTTGGCATCTACTGCGATCCGGAGCACCTTGCTTTGCAACACTTTCCAACGGAGCTGCATGCCAACTGGCAATGGTGGTATTTGATGAGGAATGCCAAAGGCATGAATTTGGGCAACCTCCCGAATACGATTGAGCCAATTATCGGGGTTGTTGATAATATCTTTCGACAGTTCAAGCTAGGACTTTTATTTGAAGCTAATCTTGGCAATGGGAAGTTGTTAGTGTGTAGTATGGATTTGTTGAACCAGACGGACCGCCCGGAAGCCAGGCAGATGTTACATAGTCTATTGCAATATATGGATTCGGAAGCTTTCTCACCTTCAGTTGGGGTGACCCATGAGGAACTGAAGCAGCTATTTCATCAACCTGAAAGCGGAGACAATGTGTCTCTGAATCGAGATGCTGATCGGTACGGTTGAAGCGGAGATAGATTAAGGTGAAAGGATATCAGATTATCCTAATGCATTGAGTTACATGGTCGCCGAACGGTGGAACAGAATCTAAGCATTACAATTCTGTAGTCTGTTGAGCTAACGGGAGATTAATTGAATGACATAATCATTCAAGGCTTTAATGGAACTTTTTGGCATTCTTGCGTCTATTCCCATAAAAGGTTCGGGAGGTCGTGAGAAATGTTCATCAAACAACGGCGTTATTTACTATTCTTGCAATATTCCTGCTGACGGCAGGTTGTGAAAACAATCTGGCAACAATCCTTGGTCTCATGCAATCCTTTTCTCACCACTAACGGCTCTTTAGGTTGCCCTCATAGGGAAGCTTGTTCTTAGAAGAAGTCCATTCAAAGTAATTGAAAATGGCAGCATAGCTTTTTTCATCTGTCTGCTCGACAGGGATATGACCAGCCTCTTAGTTTTCATTCGGGCATAGATATCCCGTTAAAACATAAGAGTCCATAGGGTCTTGAACTTGAGCAAAGAAATAAATAATCTGCAGGTATTATCGTCCCTGGATGATCCGAAGCAATGGTGCATTACTTGGCGGGCGTATTTGAAAAAGACGCAACCGGAATAAGACCATCTCATATAAAAAGGGCTCTCCCCAAGTAGATTCATCTACTCGAGGAGGGCCCTCTTGGTCATATGGCTGCCTATCTACCCGGCAGTAATTGCTTAAGCCAACCGCCGAAGCTTTTCGGATTCCGGGTTTGGATGAGCACGACGCCTTCGCCGCGGAACCGGCAGACGACGCCTTCACCGCTGGTAAGGCTGGAAATCCAGCCTTTGGCGGCTTTTTCAATCGTATACTGTGTATAATCCGGCCAAGCGACAAGATGCCCGTTATCGATAAGTACTTCTTCGCCTGGTCCTAAGTTAACGGCATGAATTGCTCCGTAAGAGGAAAGGAACACCGTGCCTCTGCCGCTGATCTCAACGATGAAGAAGCCCTCGCCGGACATGAAGCCGCTCATGAGATTTTGCATCTTGGTATTCACTTGAATGCCGGAGGTGCCGGCAAGGAAGCCGTCTTTTTGAACATAGAGCTTGTACGAACCATCCAATTCGACTGCTTCAATATCACCAATCACAGCTGGTGCTAACAGCACCTCACCTGATCCGCGGTTAGGGGTCAATTCTTGAAAGAAGAATTTCTCCCCGCTCAGCATCCGGCCGAGTCCTTTCATAATCCCGCCATCAACCGTTCCTTTGAGCTCGATATTCGGGGACATGGAGACCATGGCTCCGGATTCTGCTTTAATGTTCTCACCAGCTTCAAGCTGAACGCGCAGCATAGGAAATGCGCCTTTATATAAGATTTCGTGTTTCATCGTAATCCTCCAATATCTTCTTTTTTTTAAAATGAGACGCTCTTCTTTTTACGCCGCTTTGGGTCTTATGGTTGCATCCAAACTACGATTCGCATACACGAAGCCGGCACAGATCAGCAAGATGCTCATCGTTACATAGAACACGGATGTAAATCCGTACGCAGCAGCCAAATGACTGCCGAGTAGAGGACCAATCAGATTGCCCAGGAACAGCGATGAGGTGTTAAACCCATACGCAGTCCCTTGAATCTCAGGTGGCGCCAGCTTCATCACGAGCGCATTTAACGATGGAATCATGCCGCCGATGAACAGTCCGAGCAGGAATCTGCCGACTAACAGCATGGAAATATTGGTGGCAAAAGCCTGCGGAATGAAGGCAACTGCCGCCATCGTCAGGGCAATAACCAGCGTCATGCGCTGCCCGATTCGGTCACCTAGCCTGCCCAATGTCGGTGCGCCGAACAAGTTGGCGATACCCGTGATCGCGACGATGAGTCCGGCAAAAAAGGCCAAGTGTGCCCCTGTGTATAAGGTTTTGGCATACACGGTTACGATTGGCTCGATGCTCATCATGCCGATCTGTGTGATCAGCGATGCGGCGAAGACGGGCAGCAAAGGGCGGAACAAACGCCACTGTGTCTTCTGTTTAACCTTTTTGTCAGAGGCGGGCTTACGCTCTTCCTTGATGAACACCATGACGATAAGGCTTGCGCATAGCATGAGCCCGCCTGTGAAGAAGAATACATGGTGGTAGCCGAGGAAGCTAGCCAGTACACCACCAATCAAGGGTCCGATGAGTGTGCCAGCTATTGCGCCCGTTTGCAGCGTGCCTAGCGACTTACCCGAATGTTCTCGCGGTGTCAGGGAGGCTTGAAGGGAAACGGCCATAGAGATGAAGCCAGAGAATAATCCGTTTAGCAGCCGCAGCGATAAGAGCTGCCAAGGCGATGTGACGATGCCCATGAGTGCTGTCACGATGGCCATCCCGAAACCTGCGCGAAGCAGCATAATTTTGCGTCCGCGTCGATCGGCAATGGCTCCCCAAAGTGGCTGGGTCAAAAAGGAAGTGATGAATTGGGCAGCTACGATCCAGCCTGTCCAACGGACAACATCGTCCAGGTCGTGAACCCCTAACTCTCCGATATAGAGAGGTAAGAATGGAAGGACCAGATTCATGCCACACGTAATGGAGAAGTTCGCACCCCAAAGTATCCATAATGACTTTTTCCAATGTAAGGGGGTTGCCATGATGAGGACTCCTTATCCTTTTTCCTCAGTATATCATAAATGAGACTATCCCCAAGCGTTTAGGTCCCTTGTGAAAACTGCTGTCGATAAGACCGAGGCGACATCCCTTCCAGCTTCGTGAAGCTTGCCGCAAAGTAAGCAGCCTGCTCGAAGCCAACCTCCTGGGCAATGTGAGCAATGGGTAATTCCGTTTGCAAGAGCAGCAGTTTAGCTTGCCCCACTCTTAATTTCAGGAGGTACGTAATGGGGGAGCAGCCGTACTCTTTTTGCATACAGCGAGCAATGTATACAGGATGGAAATTAAGCTCATCACCCAATTGCTTAGCGGAAATCGATTCGCGAAAATGCTGCCTTAAGTAAGAGGCTGCCTTCTCTGCACAAGCTCTTGAAGCAGATGCATGATCTGTTTCTGCGGAGGCAGTTAGCTGGAACAGGATTTCCTGAAATAATTGCTGCTGGGCAAAACGTACACTGCTCACATGCGCACGAGGCTGAAGCTGCTGAAGCTGATCGAAGACATCGTACATTTTCTCAGGGTGTTGCAGCGTCGTAAATTGTGGAATACGCATGGTGAATGGTTCCACAGCGAAAGCCTCCACCACATTGTGAAAGGGAGCGGGATCCTCCAAGATGACCTTCGAAACGGTAGCAGGTTTAATAAGCTCCCAAGTTCCGCCAACATGGAAATGAAGCCAGTAGGTGTGGGTTGTCTCCAAGCATACCTTTGTTGCAAAATGGTAGCGGTCTGGCCGCAAAATCACAGCTTGCCCAGTCCCCACCTCAAATCGCGAATCCTCCTCGCCGATGTAGAAGCATCCCGATGTTGTGACAAGGAGATCGAATACCTGTATGTTGCTTCGACTCGGATGTTGCCCGCCTTTGGGGATGGTGTTCAATCCACTTGCGATATAGTGGGGCAAGGGAGGAACGGTTATTTCAAGAAATGACACAGAAGCCACCTTCTTATTTTAGGAATGAAAAGTTGGAATTGTAAAAGTTTAAGTTGCGATGTTGATACATGAAATCAACTATAACAGCTATAATTTGAACTGACTACTAAGTTTCATTTTCATAATAAATAGAGAATTGTACTGGATGGTGAATTGATCATGACGGTTGAGAAAAATAAGTATTCCTTATGGTTTCTAGCATGGCCTATATTCGTCGAATTACTGCTGCAGCTGCTATTGGGCGCTGTCGATACGCTGATGGTAAGCCGAGTCTCGGATGATGCGGTAGCCGTAGTTGGTTTAGCGAACCAGATCTTTCAAGCGGTCATGATTTTATTTATGACGGTGGCCAGCGGCGCAGGCATTCTAATTGCTCAGAAGATCGGGGCCAAGCAGCAGGATTCTGCACGTACAGTGGGGGTTATGGCGGTCACAATAAGTGGACTCATTGGCGCAGTTCTTAGTGTGATCCTCTATGTAGAGGCCGTTCCGTTAGCGAGACTGTTTCATTTAGAGGCGCGTTTGCTTCCACTGGCTCATACGTATATTTCGATTGTCGGCAGTGGAATGGTGTTGACTGCATTAACGGCCACACTCAGCACAGCGATTCGGAATACAGGAAACACAAAGGGACCGATGATTACCGCGATCGGGATGAATGTGATCCATGTGGTGTTAAACTACGGATGGATTAATGGGGCTTTTGGATTCCCACAGCTGGGTCTAACAGGGGTAGCGATTTCAACGTTGGTAAGTCGATTACTTGCGACCTGCCTACTGCTTTATATGTTCGTTTCTGCGTTTGAGCGAAGAATTAGTTGGCGGGATCTTAAGGTTTTCAACCGCAAGCTGTTCGGGGAGATTATCAAAATCGGTTGGCCGCTTGGTATCAATATGTCCTCATGGGTTTTATCGCAGCTTGCGATTTATACGTTTTTGGCAACGATGGGGGCTACGGCGCTTGCAGCTAGAACCTACATGAATACGTTGGAATCCATCTGCTTCATGTTGGGCTACTCGATTGCTTTATCGGCCCAAATCCAGATTGCGCATCTGTTCGGTTCGGGGCAGACGCAGGCCGCGTATAAAGCGGGCTATCGTGGCACATGGATTGGACTCGGCTTAGTCGGGTGCAATAGTCTTATTCTATTGCTGATCGGAAAAAGCTTTCTCGGTTTCTTCACCTCAGACACAGCGATCATTCAGTTAGCACTTTCGTGCTTAGTGCTGACGGCGGTACTTCAGCCAGGCAGGATGATCAATATGGGCTTCGGCAATGCGCTGAATGCGATTGGCGATACACGTTTTAATATGGTGATCTCGCTGTTCTCCATGTGGGGCGTTGCTGCAGGTCTCTCTTACGTGTTGGGTCTGCATTTCGGTCTAGGGTTAGCAGGTATTTATGTGGCGATGATTTGCGATGAGTATTTACGCGGTATTCTTGTAGCGATCCGCTGGCGGAGAAAGAAGTTTCTGCGCATAGCAGAGGGGCAGACGAGGAGCGTGGAAGCCGCGGGTAGAAGTGAGGGCGGCGAATTGAATGTCCATAGTGCTTAATATCGATTACAATGGTGTAAGAAGATAAGAAGATGTAGAGGCCATTATAGCGAGTAGAGTAGGATGGGTGAACGAATGGACATTAAGAAAGCAACAGAAGTGAAAAGCTATGCAACAAGGATTCAAGGTTTCGTGGATGAGTTCAAAAGCAATATCCATGAGCAATTGAATGAGGATTATCAGAGATCGACCTCATGGTCAGATCGTCTTGCGGATCGTGTTGCAAGCTACGTTGGCAGCTGGCGATTCATTAATATGTTTGTTATATTTTTGGCAATGTGGATCCTCTTAAATACCTTGTCGTTTACGAAAATCATCCATTTTGACGAGCCGCCATTCATTTTATTGAATCTCTTACTATCGTTTCTGGCTGGTTTTCAGGCGCCTATTATTATGATGAGTCAGAACAGACAATCTGCACGGGATAAAGAAGAAGCCATCATTGATTTTGCGATTAATTACAAAGCAGAGAAGGAAATTGATGATATGCAGGGCCACTTACATCGGTTGGAGGCCGATTTTGCCGAGTTTAGGAATGAAGTCAGATCCGAGCTAGCTGAAATTAAAGGGTTGTTGAAGCAGAAATGAGGAGAGGGGAACGAGGTGATTAGTCACCTTCGTTCCCCTTTAGTATGCATACGGATATTCGCCTTCTACCTTCGGTAAGTACGAAACCGAATATCCTGGTTGTAGTTGCCGAAGCCATCCCCATAAAGCGTCAATCCACCGACATGCTCGGCATGCTCGGGTACTTCTAGCCGTAAAGTCCATTCGTTACGTGAGATCGGAAGGTCCCCAATCGTAACAGAGGAAAGTTGCTGTCCATCCAGGAATGTCCCTTCTTCAGTGATGCGGAGAACCTTCAGCCAACCGTATTGGTTGGTATGGTCTGACCACCAGGAAGGGGTAAGCTTTCCGCGGCCATGGCCTGAATCGCCTGGGCTTGTCCAGTAGCCTAGCAGCGTATCATTCACATAAAAGTGAATGTCGGACGGCCAATTTGCTGCGATACCTGGCGCTTCCGAGCCGATTTCCAGCGAGATTTCAATCTCCTCCAACGTTTGCCCCTGAAGCATGTAGTTGGGAACACGATACTCGACAAAGCCTCTGGCAAACCAAAGGATCTTGGCATGCATACGCTCCGGTTCAAAGAAAAACCGTGGATCATCGAACTGACCAATCAGATGCTCATCTGTAGCTAAACCACAGGTAGGATGGACCTCATAGCGTGTGTAGTGACCGACTGGAATGGATACTTCGTTGAACAATCGCAGCTGCTGGATGGACTG
This sequence comes from Paenibacillus sp. J22FR5, assembly GCF_059691975.1. Taxonomy (NCBI): domain Bacteria; kingdom Bacillati; phylum Bacillota; class Bacilli; order Caryophanales; family Paenibacillaceae; genus Paenibacillus; species Paenibacillus sp. J22FR5. The sequence goes on from NZ_JCAUAN010000005.1 coordinate 74,409, forward strand.
AGGGAGCTGAATGTCGATGCGAGACAGAGCCAACGTGCATATTTTGTGCGTGCCGCCTTGCTTGCGAACGAGCTTCGTATGAATGAGTCCGCCTGTCTCCAGCTTTTTGACATGCATTGTCACGATCGCACTGCTTAGCGAAAGCCGCTGAGCCAAATCCTTCACATTCATCTCTTCTTCAGCTAATATGTCCAATATGTTAAGCCGCACATCGCTAGCCAGCGCTTCATACAAAGGCAGCCATTTGCGGTCTGTTGTCGTGTGTATCATTTAGGTTATCTCCTTCTTTTCATTCGTCCAATTAATATAAATGTGAATGCAACGAAAACAGGTGAAAGGTCTTGAACTTCATCCTTTTTTATTGTTTAATAGGATCATTACGTAATAATATTATTAACTGATTCATATTTTTATTAATTATACTATGAGGTGATCGCTATGTCTATGAAAGCTAGCATGATTATTGACAAGGATTTTAAAGTAGGAGAAGTGGATCCACGTTTGTATGGTTCCTTTATTGAGCATCTAGGACGCGCGGTGTATGGCGGGATTTACGAACCAGGCCATCCTCAAGCAGATGAACAGGGTTTTCGCGGAGATGTGTTAGAGTTAGTTAAAGGCTTACACGTGCCAATTGTCCGATATCCAGGAGGGAACTTTGTATCTGGTTACAACTGGGAGGATGGCATCGGACCTATGGATCAGCGCAAAAAGCGCCTTGATCTCGCATGGCGAACGATTGAACCGAACCTGATCGGTCTGAATGAGTTTATGGACTGGTGCCGGAAAGCGAACACGGATGCGATGATGGCTGTGAATCTGGGGACCCGTGGACCTGATGAGGCAAGGGACATTATTGAATATGCCAACATCACAGGAGGCACTTATTGGAGTGATTTGCGAATTTCCCATGGCTATCGTACGCCGCATAACATCAAAACTTGGTGCTTAGGCAATGAAATGGATGGCCCTTGGCAAACAGGTAGTAAGACCGCTGTGGAATATGGTCGGGTTGCCTGTGAAACAGCAAAAGTGATGAAATGGGTCGACCCTTCGATCGAGCTTGTCGCTTGCGGCAGTTCAAGCTTGGCGATGCCAACGTTCCCGGATTGGGAAGCGACTGTTCTAGAGCATACGTATGATCATGTAGACTATATTTCACTACATCAATATTACGGTAATCGCGATAAGGATTCCGCCAATTTCCTAGCTCAATCTGTGGGCATGGATCAATTTATCCATACCGTGATCGCTACAGCTGACTTCGTTCAGGCGAAAAAGCGCGGCAAAAAGAAAATTAATCTCTCCTTCGATGAATGGAATGTGTGGTACCACTCCAATGATGCCGATCGTAAAATTGAGCCTTGGTCTATCGCACCGCCTCAACTGGAAGACATCTATAATCATGAAGATGCGCTTCTCGTAGGCTGTATGCTGATTTCTATGCTGAAACGTGCGGATCGTGTCAAAATGGCGTGTTTAGCGCAATTGGTTAACGTAATCGCTCCAATCATGACCGCAAATGGCGGCGCGGCTTGGAAGCAAACGATTTACTATCCGTATTTGCATGCGAGTGTGTTTGGCCGCGGAACGGTTCTCGTACCTCTCATTAAGTCACCGAAGTATGATGCTAAGGACTACACGGATGTTCCTTACCTCGAGGCTGTAGCCGTGCACAATGAGGAAACATCGGAACTAACTATTTTAGCAGTAAATCGCCATCTGGAAGAAGCACTCCCATTGGAGATGGATCTTCGCAGCTTCGGCGGCTTCCAAATCAAGGAGCATATCGTATTGGAGCATGATGATCTGAAGGCATCCAATACATTAGATAATCCTGATCGGGTTAAACCACATTCTGGTGGGAATGCTTCGATCTCTTCCAATGGGCAAATTGGGGCCGTTTTAGGGAAAGCTTCGTGGAATGTGATTCGTCTGAAATTAGCCTAAATATATCAGAATTTTTTCAAATATAAGCCTATAAAAAGTCGCGTTTCGCACCATAATAATCATAGGAGAACCCTCGAACGAGATCGAAAATCGAGGCTGCCCATGTGGTGGTGCCGCGGCTTTTTTTTATCTAATTAGATTGTAAAAGTTTTCTTCATTTTTCAATCTCTACTCTGCTCTGGTATGATGAGAGAAATGAGATTGAAGGAGTTTCGACGTATGAAGATGAGAGTTGGTTGGGTTGGAGGCTTGGTGCTGGTCGCAGCAATGAGTTTAACCGCTTGCGGAGATAAACCATCGGTGACACCGAGTGCGAGTGTTTCTGCTCAGGTAGATGTTCCAAAGCTATATCAAAATTATTGTATCTCCTGTCATGGTAATCAATTACAAGGCGGTCAAGGTCCCAATATTCAAAAAGTGGGAGAACGCCTGGGTGAGGCTGAAATCGTAAAGCGGATACAAAAGGGTGGTGGCGGGATGCCGCCGTTTCAGGTCACGATGAAAGAAGAGGAATTGAAAGCACTTGCAGCATGGTTAGCTGGATTGAAGTAGGTGGAAGAAAATGGGAGACTTAAGGTTCCTTTAAGGTAAGCTACATAATTCCTTCACAATTGACATTTACAATAGGGGCATAAGGAGAGTGATGTAACATGCACTTGAATTTGAAGCCCCGGAAACGTCTTTCGAGTAAAAAGAGCTCAAGCCGTCTGGGAGCATCGATTTCACTAGTTTTATTTATGATCGGTTTACCGATCTTGTCTGTCGTAGGTATGGAGTTTCTCGAACGCGGTAATCTACCTGAAACCATGCAATGGATGATAGGTAATCAACCTTTATTTTTACTGAATGTAGGGCTAACCTTCTGTCTTCTGGCCTTCATCTATGCCATTGTAGGATCTTTAGCGATATCTGGCTCCATCTCGACTTTAATTCTCGGTCTGATGTCAATTATCTCGTATATGAAAGTGAAAATGATCGGGGAGCCATTCTTCCCTTGGGATATATTGCTGAATAAAGAGAGTATGGATATTGCCTCGCTAGTCACGGGAAAAGCCGCGCTCATTCGAATTATCGCCGTTGCCGCAGCAATTCTGATCGTTCTTCTTCTAAGATGGGTGATTCCGCGTGTAACCTTACCTATTATCGCACGAATCGGTTTAGGGCTTTTTTCGCTCTATGCCTTGTATGCATTTGGGATCAAAACACCATTAGCAGGCAAAGTATTGGATCGCGCGGGCGTAGATGAAATTGTTTGGGATCAGCAGGAAAACTATGCGAATAATGGTCTCACGCTAGCGTTCACCCTGAATGTGAAAAACTCCATCGTTCAGAAGCCTAATACCTACAGTGAGCAAGCACTGGCTTCGGCAGCAACGAATATTCAAGAAACGGCTGTGCAGGATGCAGGTCTCAAAAAAGCGACCCTCTCTACTGGGAAAAAGCCGAATGTTATTTTCGTCATGAGTGAAGCTTTCTGGGATCCTACGCTGCTGACTAATGTAAAATTCAGTGAAGATCCACTGCCAACGATTCATCGTTTGCAGAAGGAGTCTAGCTCGGGTTATCTGCTCTCCCCGCAATTTGGCGGCGGTACGAGTAACGTGGAATTTGAAGTGTTAACGGGGAACTCAATGAGTTTCTTGCCTGGCGGATCCATTCCGTATCAACAGTACATTTCGAAGCCAGTTCCAAGCTTGGCGAGTTATTTTGCTGATCAAGGGTACAAGAGCATGGGGATTCACTCCTACGAAGGCTGGTTCTGGAACCGTAACACGGTGTATAAAGAGCTTGGTTTTGAATCCTTTAAAAGTAGTGAACACTTCGAGAACCCGGAAACAAAGGGTTACTTTATCTCCGATGCTGAAGTCGCAAGAAACGTGATTAGTGAAGTGGATAAAACGGAAAATCCGATGTTTATTTACACAGTAACCATGCAAAATCATGGACCTTATGATGATCTTCGCTATGGGGAAAATAAGTTCAAAGCCACAGGCGATCTTTCCGCGCAAGCGAAAAGTATTCTAGAAACGTACACGCAAGGTGCGCATGACGCGGATCAAAGCTTGCAAATGATGATCGATCATTTCAAGAATTCGGATGAACCGACGATGATCGTATTCTATGGTGACCATTTGCCGATGCTGGGGATGGATTATCAGGTGTATAAGGAAGCAGGCTTTATCTCAACAAGCGATGCTAACAAATGGTCCTTAGATGAAATCAAGAAAATGCACAGCATTCCGCTTGTGACTTGGTCCAATTTTGATATGCCGAAGCAAGACATTCCGCTGTTAAGCGATTCTTTCTTAGGCGCTCACGTTCTCGATATGCTTCATATGGAAAAGCCAGCGAATTTCGCCTTGGATGCTAAGTTGGCACAGCAAGTGCCTGGTCTGCTTAGCAACTTGATCGTCGATCAGGATGGGCAATTACATGCAACTGCACCGGAATCCGCAGTACCGCTTATCAATGACTATCGAAACGTGCAGTACGATTTATTGTTCGGTAAGCAGTACTTGGCCGAATATCTGGATCATGATTACTTGACCAAAGGCACGCAATCAGACTATAATGCCGAGTTTGGTGCCACGGAAGCAGCATCTGCAAAGTCCGAGGCTCAGGGGAATAAAGACTCGAAGCCGGCAAGTACGCAATAGGTAATGGACAAAGGCAGTCTCCAAGTAGATGATACTTGGGAGGCGGCCTTTTGTGTGTTTGGGTTGGGCAGAAATAACTGTTGCCAGCGGCAGGGTTATTTTGGTAATATGGGATTCCGTCTCTACGCGGCGACTGCACGAAATCGAAAAGGCTCTTACTGATCTTGAACGACAAAACAGGAGGTGTTTTATGCTTTTCGCGGTTTTGGCGCGCAAGGCGTACGCAAGAAACTTGCAGTATCGTGGCTCACATCTGCTGCATAATGCGGTGAGCGCGGTGTTCGGCTTTATCTATGCCAGCATATGGACCGGCTTAGGCAGCGACACATCGTTAGGCGAATACGGTGCCCAAGGCATCGTCGGTTATATTGCTTTTAACCAAGCGATTCTATGGATTACTCAGTTTACGACGAACGGGCTCGGACTCGAGCAAGCGGTTCGGACGGGTCAAATTGCGGTCGATCTGATGCGGCCGGTGCATTTATTTTATCAGGCGATGAGTCGTGAGTGGGGCCAAGTGTGGTATCAATTTTTATATAAAAGCATTCCGATTTATGTCCTCTATTATTTCATCTTCTCCTTACAGCTTCCCCAGCACGCTTCGGTGTATGGATGGACAGCTCTCTCGCTTGTCACGGCCTCTTATATTTCAATCTGCATGAATTACTTAATTGGCGTTGCCGCCCTATGGACGACCGAATCACGCTGGTTCTACTGGGTCAACTATTCGTTCGCTATGCTGCTTTCCGGCTTCTTCATCCCCTTGGAATGGCTGCCTAGCTGGCTCCGTACCATCAGCTTATACACGCCGTATCCTTATCTACTTTATTATCCAACTCGAATCTATCTTGGACTTCAACATGGAACTGTTGTGCTCGGCGCTCTCCTTTGGGGCATCGGGTTTACTTGTGTCTGCTTGGCCGTTACTGGGGTGGTTCGAAGGAAGCTGGAGGTGCAGGGCGGATGATGTCGATTCGATTGTTTACGCTACTCATTAAGGCAAGTTTGCGAAGTCGCATGCAGTATAAGTTTAATTTTGTCTTCTCGACCATCATGTCTTCGTTCATTCAACTTTCCGAATTCCTGATGGTGGCGTTGGTGATGATGAAATTTGGCAATATCAAAGGATGGACACTGTACGAAGTGAGCTATTTGTATGGTGTGATGATGATTTCCAAAGCGATCTATCGCACACTTGCTTCCGACGTGCATCATCTCGAAAAATATCTCGTTTCTGGTGATTTAGATGCGATTCTGATTCGGCCTGTTCCAGTGCTAGTGGCCCTGATGACACAAAATTCACGGATCCAATTTGCCGAAATCGGTCAAGGGCTGATCCTGTTAATTATTTCGATGAAAGCGCTTATCAGAACTGGGCAAATAGGGTGGATTGCCATCCCATTAACAGGGTTCATCATCCTCACAGGCGCTGTGATTTTATTCGCGATTGGACTTGCGACGGCTGCTGCCGGCTTTTGGCTTACGCGGATTGAGTCCCTGCAAAATATGACCGAAGACGCTTCCCAAACAGCCGCACGTTACCCGCTTAGGATCTATCCCAAATGGCTGCAAGGCGCGTTATTAGTGCTCGTTCCGGTAGGCTTCGTCAATTACATACCTGCTCTCTATGTGCTTAGGCATGAAGGAGGAGTCGGGCTGCTGTTTGGCACTTTGGCGGTCTCGGTTGCCGTATTGTGGCTAGCTATGCGCTTCTGGAAGCTAGGACTTTCTCGCTATCAAAGCACGGGAAGTTAATTTAATGTGATAAAAAGGAGGGCAAGCACCCGATGATAACGGTTCGGCATTTACGCAAAACCTTTCAATCCCCGGTCATTCAAGAAGGTAAGTTCTCAGGGATTCGAACCCTATTCTCCAGGGCATATAAAGAGAAAGAAGCGGTCCGCGATGTGAGCTTCGAGATTGAAACCGGCGAGTTCGTCGGGTATATTGGACCTAATGGGGCAGGCAAGTCGACAACGATCAAAATGCTCACAGGCATCCTGCACCCGACCTCCGGTGAGGTGCTGATTCATGGACGCAGTCCGCAAAAGCAACGAAAGCAGGTAGTGAGGCAGCTTGGTGTTGTTTTTGGACAGCGGAGCCAGCTGTGGTGGGATCTGCCCGTGAAGGATTCCTACGAAATCCTCATTGCGATGTATCGTGTGGAGGAAGCCACGGCTCGTCGCAGGTTAGGTGAATTGACTGAGCTCTTAGACTTAAAAGAGCTCTTAGACACGCCCGTTCGCAAGCTGTCTCTCGGTCAACGAATGCGAGCAGATTTGGCGTCGTCGATGCTGCATGATCCGGCCATTTTGTTCCTGGATGAGCCTACAATCGGCCTAGATGTGGTGGCAAAACGAAATATTCGCGGTTTCCTACAGACGTTGAATCGGGATTTCGGGAAGACAATTTTGCTAACGACGCATGATATGGACGATATCGAGCAGCTTTGTCCCAGGGTTATCGTCATTAATCATGGGCAAATTGGCTATGATGGTTCCATAGACAAGCTGAGGGAGCGCATTGGATTACCTACGATAATGAAAGTGTCCTATCGTGGTGAAATTCAAGTGCCCGAAAGTTGGGAGCTACCCTTTCGCGTGGTGGAGCAAGAAGCGAACCTTCTGACGATTGCTTGCAACCGCCAAGAACTCAAAGCGATGGATGTGCTGCGTATTGTGAGCAGCTGGGGCGACATGGACGATGTACATATGGAAGAGCCGGAATTTGAAGAAGTTATTCAAAACGTCTATTTACCACATAAGAATTTATATGGTTTCCGGTACTCGGAAGAACAAATTCTTATTGGCGATAAAGGAGTGGAATGAAATTATGGCGATAGGGAATGAAGAACGAGAGAAAGAATCGCAGCGCGTTTCTGTGGTGCGTGCCAATATTCAGAGACGTATTGTAGAACTGCGCCAAACCGTAGATGATCGCAGATCGGAAGCGACGGCCATTGGTCGAAGCTTCTGGGATGATATCTCCGTCAACGCAGACAATGCCGATGACATCATCGAGACCGCTGCAAGTATGGCTCAGCAGGAGCATGTGCTGCAAGGGCAGGAGCGCAGCTATCGACTAGCGCAGGATGCACTGCGTAAGCTGGAGCGTGTCGTCGATGCGCCCTACTTTAGCCGTATTGATTTTCAGGAGCGCGGCGAGCAGGAGCGGGAGAAAATCTATATCGGGTTAACGTCGTTCATAGACAGTAAGACCGATGAAATCCTGATCTATGATTGGCGAGCACCCATTGCCAGCGTGTTCTATGATTATCCGCCTGGCCCGGCGACGTATCGGACGCCAGAGATGGATGTAAGCGGCGAGCTATGGCTTAAGCGCCAATACATCATCAAGGCTGGCGAGCTGCAGGATGTGTTCGATACCGGTATTTCCATCGGTGACGAAATGCTGCAGAAAATGCTCAGCCGCAGTGCGGACGAGAAAATGAGCTCCATCGTGACGACGATTCAGCGAGAGCAGAACCAGATCATCCGCGATGATCAGTACAAGGTGCTGGTCGTCCAAGGCGCGGCTGGCAGCGGTAAGACGTCCGTTGCGCTGCAGCGAATCGCGTACTTGCTCTATAAGTATCGGACGACGCTGAGCGCCGATAATATGATCCTCTTTTCGCCGAACTCGCTGTTCAGCGATTACGTGTCTCGCGTCCTGCCGGAGTTGGGCGAAGCGACGATGCAGCAGACGACCTTTCAAGATTATTTGACTCATAAACTAACGGATACCGGGCTGAAGCTGGAGGATCCGTATGATCAGTTGGAGTTTATTTTGACAGGTACAGAACAAGATCCGATTTACGCTGCACGCTTGCAGAGCATTACCTACAAAACATCCGAAGCTTTCCTAAGCGTAATCGAAGCCTACGGAGAGAAGCTGAAGGAGGGCGGCATTCGATTCCTCGATCTAGCGGTGGGTAAAAAGGTGTTGATCACGGCAGACGAGCTGAGTGAACGTTTCTATGGCAAGCCTTCGATTCTTGCCATCGGCGAACGCATGGAGCAGCTCTCCGAGTGGATATTGGAGAAGCTGGATGTGTTCCAAGTCGATGTGGAGAAACGGTTCTATCGCAAGCTCGTGCGCGAACCGAAGTACATGGGCACCGAACCGGAAATGAAGAAAATGAGCCGTGTCAAAGCCCACAAAGCGATCACTCCGCTCAAGGAAAAAGCGCAAAAACTAGCCTATGTCGATGTATTGGGAATGTACATGGAGCTGTTTACGGATATTAGCTTGCAGCAGGAACTCGTAAAGCTTGCTGGGCAGCCGCTCCCTGAAGCGTGGGCGATGATAAGCGACTTCACTGTGGAGGTGTTGGAGCAAGGCCATCTACGCTACGAGGATGCAACGCCACTTGTATATCTCAAGGGGCTTGTCGAGGGTCAGCTGCGTGTGGGCACGATTCGTTATTGTCTCGTCGATGAAGCGCAGGATTACTCACCGTTCCACTATGCGTACCTGAAAAAACTGTTTCCACGCGCCCGTTTCACACTTCTGGGCGATTGGAATCAAGGGATCTTCACGCATGCGAACGCGAATGTGAGCGTGAGCGTGGGCGCAAGTGCGGGGGCTAGTGCCAGCGGCGACGCAAGATCAGGCGCCGCACAGCAAGAGCATGGCTACAGCTCGATCAGCGAGCTGATGGGGGAAGACGAGACGGAGACGATTCGTCTCGTCAAGAGCTACCGCTCAACACGCGAAATCACGGAGTTCGCGTGTCAGGTCCTGCCCGGCGGCGAACCGGTGGAACCGTTCAGCCGCAGCGGCGAGGAGCCGCGCCTGCTGCGCGCGACCGACGAGCAAGAGCTGAGCCGCCTCGTCGCAGAGGCGGCTGCTCTAAGACGCGACGGCGGCGCAAGCTCCGTCGCGATCATTTGCAAGACCGAGCGCGAGACGGAGCACGCGCACGGACGCTTGAAGCCGCTGCTGCCGGAGCTAGCGCGGATCAGCAAAGATACGCTGCACTACGAAGCAGGCGTGATGATCCTGCCGGCGTACCTCGCCAAAGGGCTCGAGTTCGACGCGGTTATTCTCTACGATGCCGGGGCGGCTGTCTACGCAGAGGCGAAGGAGCGCAAGCTGTTCTACACGGCTTGCACGCGGGCTCTCCACCACCTGGATGTCTGTTATCTAGGTGATTTAACCCCTTTTCTTCCCGGCAAATAGACATTCGTCCATACCCATCTGCCCTGCCTAACATAGGATATATGGAGCAACCAAGATTAGGTTATCGCAGGCGGAAGGGGGAACTAACCATGTCACACGTTGGATACTCCAGCACAGCTGTTGTTCTGGTATTGTACATTTTGTTGGTTATCATTTTGGCAACATTCTAATATAGCGTGGAGCTTCAGGAGCCGTCTTCCGATTCGCGGGAGGCGGCTTTGTTGCGTCTATATGCATAATTTTCCTGCCCACCTCCAGTTTAGAAAAATTTAAGAATTGTTTTAGACGTTGTTAATAGGCGCTTTAGTGGCAATTAAGTCTCGAGGGCTAAGATAGTCAATATGGAAGCGCAGAGCGCAGCCAAATTAGAGAAAGCGTATGAATTACGCGGAGGCAGGACGAGATGAATAAAAAGTTAGCGATGTTGGGTTTAGGTGTAGCGGTTGGCAGCATGATGCTAGTGACCTCGGTATATGCAGGTGTGGGAGAAGCTCCCGGGTATGAAGCGTTCAAAACAGCGGTGAAACAAACAGCAACTATACAGAATGTAACGCGTCAGGTGAATGTGTCCTTACAGGATAACGGAGCTTCTCTACTTCAGGTGAAATCGACTATTAAAAGCGGTGGCGTCGATCACGCGGGGAGCGCGCAAGTGAAGGTACAGAGCGGCACTGATGACGAACAAACGATTCAATTCTACAGCCAAGATGGTAAGCAGATTATCAAAACAGCTGATTCCGATGTGTACAAAGTTCTTGAAGGAGACGGAGGACCTTCCAAGTTTAAAGGTCATGACAAAGGCAACCATACCCCAGACCCACAAACGATCAGCGAAGTGGAAAATGTCGTGGATGCCCTCGTCGGCAACTTGAAGAACTATGTCACGATGGACGAAGCCGCAGGTAACGGTAAGGAAATTCATTTTAAACTATCGGGCAGCCAGATTTCTCCGGTTGTAAACACCGTAGGCTCACTCGTTATCAAACATGGAGTGATGGCGAAAGATCAGCCAGTCCCTGCCAAAGCCAATACGTTGGGAATTGACCTTTCAACCTTGCGGAACAGTCTGCCGCAGCTTTCTTCCGACATTTCGATGGATGAAGTAGAAGTGAATGCGAGCGTGGACGGGGATGATCACATTACGAGTCAATCCGCTCAAATTCATTTGTCTGGTAAAGATGCGCAAGGAGCCGAGCATGATGTCGTACTAAGAATTGATATGACGCTCTCCAGCTTGAACTCCACAACACCGGATACCGTAGATTTGAGCGGGAAGCAAGTAGAGAACGTGAATTTTGATGAATTGTCCAACCATGAAAACTGGGGCGGCAAGCACTAAGCGCTGCAAGTACCTTACGAACCGAAGAGGAGACGTCAACCTCGGTTGACCTCCTCATTTCCCTTTTGAAAGGCGGAAGCAGCATGAAACACGTCGTTGAACTGAACAATGTGACGAAAATATTCAGTAACCTGCGCGGTATCCATCAAGTTAATATGACGGTGCAGCGCGGCGATATTTATGGTTTTTTTGGACCAAATGGTGCGGGGAAAACGACCGTCATGAAGATCATGACAGGCCTATCCCAGGCGCAGCAAGGCGAGGTGAAGCTGTTCGGCTACGATGTGAAAACACAGTATGAGCAAGCGATGGCGAAAGTCGGCGTTTTGATCGAAACGGCAGAAGCATATTCGTACATGAGCGGCAGAAGGAATCTGGAGCAAGCGGCGAGATTTTATCCAGAGGTGAGCAAACAGCGAATAGACGAAGTGCTTGAGATCGTAGACTTAACCCCCTTTCAGCATGAAAAGGTAGGAGGCTACTCGCTAGGTATGAAGCAACGACTAGGACTGGCGGCCGCGATGCTGTCTAAGCCAGAACTTTTGATTCTCGATGAGCCAACGAACGGGCTTGATATCGAAGGCATGGTTCACATTCGTGAAATCATCCTGCGATTAGCACGTGAAGAGCGAATTACGTTCTTGATCTCTTCCCACCTCATCCACGAAATGGAGCTCATGTGCAATCGCATTGGCATCATCCATCAAGGGAAGCTCGTTCGTGAGGGGCTCGTTTCCGATTTGATCAAAGGCAGTGCATCCTTGGAAGCCGCCTACCTACGTGAAATTCAAGCAGTTAGGGGGCTTGCCGCTCATGCCTAGCATTTTAACCGCTAACGTCTGGAATGAGACGCTGAAATTAGCCTATAAGAAGAAGACAATTTTCTTCCTAGCCGTAACCTTACTGCTCCCGATTCTGGCAGGTATCTTGCTTTCCAGATTTCAGCACGGCATTGGCATCGGCGCGATCGCTGCGAAAGATTTCCCTATTGTGATGCTCAGTTTGTTCACGAGTATTTTCCTACCCTTGTTCGTGTTCATGGGTGCCGCGGATGTGTTCTCCGGTGAAATGGGTGACCGCACAATGAAAAACATCCTAACCCGTCCACTCTCAAGGTTCAAAGTGTTTGCCTCCAAACAACTGGCACTCGCCATCTATATTGCACTCTATTTGGTCGTAGCCCTAATCGCATCCATGCTCTCAGCTATGTTGTTTCAACATTTCGGAAGCTTAGGGACGCTCTCCACATGGATACTTGCTTACGGAGCGGCTTTCGTACCCTTGCTAGTGCTCAGTATCGCAGCGGTATGTTTGGCACAGTTTTTCTCAAGCAGCAGCTCGGCACTAACCGTCAGCATTCTTTTATATCTCGCTTTTAAAGTGGCAGCTTTCTTATTACCGCAAATCGCAACCTACTCGCCGACGGCTTACATGGATTGGCATATGCTTTGGGTTGGCGGCTCGATCGTGACGAGCAAGATCTTCTCGATCTTTATGTTTTTAGTAGCGTGCAGTATACTATTTTTTACAGCAGGTTATTATTTGTTTGATAAAAAGGATTACTCGTGACTTCAGTCGCAAGCTTAGAAAACTTCAGATATGGCGTAGCTTTTGCTTCGTTAACAATCCGACATATGTTGTAAAAAAAGGACAAACAATACATTTTTGCGAACGTACGTGCTATAATGGATGTATATGCCAAGATGAAAGGAGGCCTATTTTCGTCATGCTGCATCATAAAACTTACAAGTTTCGCATTTACCCTACGCCAGAACAAGCAACACGTATTAACAAGACGATTGGATGTAGCCGCTTTGTGTTTAATCATTTTCTAGCCCTATGGAACGACACATACAAAGAGACAGGTAAAGGTTTAAGTTATGGAGCATGTTCCGCACAACTCACAAAACTAAAACATGAAATAGATTGGTTAAACGAACCAGACAAATTTTCGCTACAAAATACACTGAGGAATTTGAGTGATGCGTTCAATCGTTTTTTCAAAAAACAAAGCGATGCGCCTACGTTTAAGAGCAAGAAGAATTCTGTACAGTCGTACCAAACCAACTACACAAATGGAAATATTGAAATTGTTAACAATCAGATCAAGTTGCCTAAACTGGGACTTGTGAAGTTTGCTAAAAGTCGTGAAGTCAAAGGTCGTATCGTCAACACTACGATTAGACGCAATCCATCAGGTACATATTTTGTATCTGTACTTGCGGAAGTTGAAATCCATGAGTTGCCCGAAACAGGCAAAGAAGTTGGCATCGATGTTGGCTTGAAAGATTTAGCGATTCTATCCAGTGGCGAAGTGTTTGGCAACCCTAGATTCTTTCGCATACTTGAAGAGAAACTGGCAAGGGCACAGCGTAAACTTTCACGTAGGATGAAAGGCGGCAGCAATTGGAAGAAGCAGCGCATGAAAGTAGCGCGTATTCACGAGAAGATCGCGAGTGCTCGTACAGACTACTTGCAAAAAATTTCAACGCATATTGTCAAAAACCACGACATCATTGCGATTGAAGACTTGCAAATAGCCAATATGATGAAAAATCACAAATTAGCTAAGGCAATTAGCGAAGTATCCTGGTCGATGTTTCACTCCATGCTGGCGTATAAAGCGAAATGGTATGGTCGCATAGTTGTGGCTGTGGGTAAAACATTCGCATCTTCACAGCTATGCTCTTGCTGTGGTTATAAACATAAAGATGTTAAAGACCTAAAGTTGCGCGAGTGGATTTGTCCCGATTGTGGAGCGAATCATGATAGAGACTCCAATGCAAGTCTAAATATTCTTGCCGAAGGCAAAAGACTGCTTACTGTGTAATTCCATTACACGAACTGTCGGAACGACAGGGTTAGCTTGGTAAATTTCTCTTCGTTAGAAGGGACTACCCAAGAATCTCATGACTTTAGCCATGAGAAATTCAAAAAAAGGAGCTCTGAACCCGATGTCGATCCGCGTACGGCTAGTACTATCCTATATTGCCATGCTGCTTGTACCGCTTGTGCTTTTTGGGCTAGCCGTCATTCTCATCAGCATCGCCACCTTCGGCAGCTTGAAATCCGGCTTCGAAGTGGATTTCTCCCACGGCAATCCCATCAAGCGTGTGGTTGACCAGGAACTCGAAAATGTCGCTTACATGAAGGCGAAGACAGATACCGACCCAAATGCTTTTCTGAATGATGTGTTTGTGAAGGATCTGGAGCAGCGCTTCCATAAAATCAATATGGGTTTGATCATCCGTCAGGATCAAACGATTAAATATATCTCTCCTTATATCAAAGTAGGTGAGGCAGGGGATACCTCAAAGCTGCCGGCTTTTGGCACATCATCGGGACAATTCCAGCGTAATCAAGGTTCTCTGTGGATAACCAGGCAGCAGGATTTCTTATTTTCCGATAAAAGTAAAGGTACCGTGTTCGTATTTCTAGACGGAGGTCCTTTTCAGAAATATTTGCACCAGTTCTCAAAATCTGTGATCTTGACGTTTCTTTTCATCCTCATCGCCACCAATGGCGTGCTGACCTATTTCGTATCCCGCAGCATTATTCGGCCTTTGCGAGCACTAAAGCGTGCAACAGAGGAAATCAAAGAGGGTAACCTCGACTTTGAAATCGTGCCCCACGGGAACGATGAGCTTGGCGAGCTAAGCGTTGCTTTTGAAGAAATGCGCCGTAAACTCAAGAAATCTGTTGAACTTCAGTTCCAATATGAAGAGAATCGCAAGGAGCTCATTTCGAATATTTCCCATGATTTGAAAACACCGGTCACCGCGATCAAAGGTTATGTTGAAGGCATCATGGACGGTGTTACGAATTCGCCGGATAAGTTAGACAAATACATTCGAACCATTTATAACAAAACGGCGGATATGGATCGGTTGATTGATGAGCTGTTTCTATTTTCCAAGCTGGATCTGGGCAAAGTTCCTTTTCAATTTGAAACCGTGGATCTAGGGAACTACGTGCAGGACTGCGCGCAGGAATTGCAGTTTGATATGGAGAAAAAAGGGGTTCAGTTTACACTTGCCGACCTGCTACAAGAGCCGATTCTGGTGACGGCAGATCGTGATAAGCTTCGACGTGTGCTTCTGAATATTATAGAGAATGCGATCAAATACAGTGAGGCAGGTAACTGCCGCATCGAATTAAGCGTTCAGAAACAGGGCGACTTCGCCGTCATACAAATTAAAGATAACGGCCAGGGCATCTCGGAAGAGGCGCTTCCGCATATATTCGACCGCTTCTTTCGCGCAGATCCTTCACGAAACACGGCAACGGGAGGCAGTGGGTTAGGGCTTGCTATTGCGAAGCAAATCATCGAGGAGCATGGCGGGCGCATTGGCGCAACAAGCGTGCTCGGGCTGGGCACAACCGTGTACATGGCCTTACCACTTCATCAGGAGAAGGGAAGCGAAGCATGAGTCGGATTTTGATCGTAGAAGATGAACAAAGCATTGCTGAGTTAGAACGTGATTACTTAGAAATTAGCGGATATGAGGTTGATATCGAGACTAGCGGCGACCGTGGACTGGAACGGGCTTTAACGACAGACTATGACCTGGTTATTCTAGACCTCATGCTGCCAATCGTTGATGGCTTTGAAATTTGTCGGCAAATTCGTAGTAAGAAGGACATTCCGATCGTCATGGTTTCTGCCAAAAAGGAAGATATTGATAAGATTCGCGGCCTCGGACTTGGAGCCGATGATTATATGATCAAGCCTTTTAGCCCAAGTGAGCTGGTGGCTAGAGTGAAAGCCCATTTGGCCCGCTATGAGAGGCTGATGGGGCGACGTGAGGCGAAGAACGACGAGGTACGCATTCGTGGTCTGATGATAGATAAAACGGCGCGACGCGTGTTTGTGAATGACAAAGAGGTCATGTTCACGACCAAAGAGTTCGACCTGCTGACCCATCTGGCGATGAATCCGAATCGAGTATACAGCAAAGAGCAGCTGTTTGATCTCCTGTGGGGCATGGATGCCATGGGGGAAATTGCTACCGTGACTGTGCATATCCGCAAGCTGCGTGAGAAAATTGAGCAGGATCCATCGAATCCGCAATATATCGAAACGATTTGGGGAGCGGGCTATCGTTTTCGGATTTAACCAGATAAGCTTGGGGGAGTTGCCTAACTCGTCTCAGGCTTTTTGGCTATAAGCATAAAGATGTTGGTAATTAACGAATGGTTATTTACTTCCTCGCTTTGTTAAGATATTGTAAAGGTTACTTAACTAGAGGAGTCAACAACGATGCTGTTTACTGTGGATCTGCATATTTTAATGAAATTAGGGATTTCAGCTATTTTTGGGTTAATAATTGGGTTGGAACGGGAAATTAGGAATAAACCGCTAGGCCTCAAAACGTCGCTCGTTATTTGTTTAAGCAGCTGTCTGCTGACAGTCGTGTCCATCGAATCTGCGAATAAATATGCCGTAGCTGGGTTGCACGTGATGGATCCCATGAGGCTGGCGGCGCAAGTGGTGAGCGGGATCGGTTTTCTCGGAGCCGGGGCCATTCTTCGTAAGCATAATGATGTCATTATCGGTCTTACGACGGCGGCCATGATTTGGGGCGCTGCGGGACTTGGTATTGCGGTTGGCGCAGGATTCTTCGTTGAAGCTTTTTTTGGACTTCTTCTTATTCTCATTAGCGTCATCGTGCTGCCTTATTTTATTAAGAAAATGGGACCTAGACCGCTGACGATGAAGGATCTGCGCGTACGCCTGATCGTCTCCCATGAAGGGAATTTAACCACAATCATCAAAGCGATTATTGCCAAAGGGTACAAAATGAAAAGTGTCCATATTAAAGAACTGAACAAAGAACTGCAGGAGCTGAATTTCATTGTTTTCGTTGATCGGAAATATGCTTCTGAGGTCTATGATGAGTTGAAGAGCATGGCATACATTGAGATTGCGGAAGTGGAGACGTTGTGAAAAAAGCTAAACGGCGTTATTAAACCGCTAGAGAAGGACCGAAGGTGGCAAGTAGCGCTGCCTTGCGGTCCTTTTCGTTTAGAACGAAACGCTTAGCCTAGGGATGCTGCGAATTTAAGCCCTAGCTCACGACACAGCTGCTTCTCTTCTTTGGATGGATTCAGTTCAACCTTCAGACCTTCAAACACTTTCTCAGCGCCAAGCTCAGCAAGCTTCGCTTCAAGCGTATCTACCGCAGCGCCAAACTCTGCATAAGCGGAGTCAGCAGAACCGAATACGCCACACTTGCGCCCTTGCAGGTTCACATCATCCATTTCCTCGTAGAAATCTTCGAATTCATCTGGCAAATCGCCATCGCCCCACGTATAAGATCCTAGTAGAATCCCTTCGTAGTTCTCGAGTTCACTCGCATTGGTGTCCATCACGTATTTGAGATCAGGCTCGATCCCTGCCTCTTGAATGCCGACTGCAATCGCCTCGGCGATTTCTTCTGTATTTCCAGACATGCTTGCGTAAACGATGATGATTTTGGACATGGTGGACCTCCTAATGGTGATATATTATTTTCGCGGAAATAAGAGTGAGTAAACAACACAGATTTAACAGCGCAGATACAACATTGCAGATACAAACACTCGGTACATGCACCATTGACCCATTAACTTCCATCATATTAATTGATAATGATTATCATTGTCAATAATTAATTTTCAATGATAATGTACGGTGAACTGATATTACTTGGGCGGAGGATCATGCTACAATAGGGATATGAAGTGATCTCGGGCCCAAATAAACGTAATCTGATATCTTGAAAAAGAGGAGCTGCGCCATGGAAAATGTTCATCTGCATTTGAAAAACCTTGGCTTCACAGAGCTGGAAGCCAAATGTCTGCATATGCTAGCGGTGAGCGGCACGCAAACGGGCTACGAAATCGCCAAGGGGCTGGGCGTATCACGCTCTAATGTCTATGCGGCATTGCAAAAGCTCGCGGAAAAAGGCGCCGTGCTCACCAGTCATGGTGAACCCACGGTGTATCAAAGCGTGCCGATCGAGGAGATCGGCGAGCGTATGGAAGCGGAGCTGCAGGCTTCGATCCGCTACGTGAAAGAGCATTTGCCGAAGCAGGATGCGCATCGGTCGGAGTACTTCAGCTTGGAAGGCGATGCCAAGGTAATTGAGCGTGTTCGCTCGGAGCTGAGGAAAGCGAAGGAAGAGGCATTCTGTGATCTGTCTCCAGAGGATGCGAAGCTGCTCAAGGAGGATATTCGAGCGACGGCTACACAGGGCGTGCGCGTATTGATAGCGCCGACGCGAGAAGCGGGGGCTGGGTTTTATCCTTTCGTTCGAAAACGTAGCGAGGGTTTGAAGGGGCTGGAAGCACGAGAAGGGCGTAAATTCACGATTCTCATTGATCGTAAACTAGCCATTGTTGGTACACGGGGCGGTGACGAGACGACGCTGGCCATGCTAACCGAGCACCCAGCGATGGTAGAGATGATGTACAATCATTTTTGCAGCAGTGTCGTGTTACATGAGCTTCAGCAGGATATGGGCACCAAGCTTGAGGATAAATATGGGAAGAATTTCAAGAAAATCATACAGAAGCATATAGATGGAAAAGTGCCTGAACCAAAGCGAGTGGACGAAGGTAAATTAATTGCGGTAAAGCTCCATGCGGAGAGTGAGATTGCGAGTGATCTAGGGAATGACGTTGAGAATTCTTCTGGAGAAGAGGATTTGAATGATAAGAAGGCTACAATAGGGAAGTCCGAGCAAAGGAAATCTGGAGAAGGAAAGAGGAAGAAAAAGAAATGATGCAGCGGAATGGGGAGCACCTAGAGGGAGTAGATCAAGAGCAGAGTGGCGAGCACATGGCGGGAGTAGATCAAGAGCGGAATGGCGAGCACATAGTGGCGGCAGATCAAGAGCGGATATTACTCGCGGCTGAGGCGCTCGTCAAAGAAAAGCTTGAGCGCGATAGCAGCGGCCACGATTGGTGGCATATTTATCGCGTGGTGCAAACGACGAAGCGAATTGCCGCCCAGGAGGGCGCAAACGGCTTCGTCTGCGAGCTTGCGGCGCTGCTTCACGACGTCGTCGATGAGAAGCTGAACGCCGATCCAGCTGCAGCGCAGCGCGAGCTGGAAGCTTGGCTTGCCGCCAGCGGTACGCCGGCGGCGCAGGTGGAGCACGTGCTGGAGATTATCAGCACGATGTCGTTCAAGGGCGGCGCGCGGCCGCCTATGCGCACGCTCGAAGGCCAGGTCGTGCAGGATGCCGACCGGTTGGATGCCATTGGCGCGGTAGGCATCTCGCGCGTGTTTGCCTATTCGGGCTGGAAAGGCCGCCCGATTCATGATCCTTCCGTCATCGTGCGCGAGCACATGACGGCGGAGGAGTATCGCGGGGGCAATGACACCGCGATTAATCACTTTTACGAGAAGCTCCTTAAGCTGAAGGAGCTTATGAACACATCCTACGCGAGGCAACTCGCGGAGGAGCGGCATCGCTTCATGGAGCTCTATCTGCAGCAGTTTTATGCAGAATGGGAAGGCGAGCGGTAGGGCTGTTTGTTGGGGAGAGAGCCACGGTGGCTCTTTTTTTTTTGTGCAACTAGGGCACCTAGCACCTAGGCATCAAGCACACATGCAGCTTTTTCACCCATTCCCACGCTCCTTCCAACCCCGCTACCACGTTTCTTGCCAATTTGTGATAATATAGAAAGAATGATTCATCAACCTCACGCGGAAAGAGATGTTACGACGATGAAAAAAGAAGCAAAGTATATAGCAACGGTTTCACTGGGTGTCATGGGAGCGGGCTTTCTAGCTACGCTGCCAACGGCGGTTTCGGGGGCGGTATGGGGCACATTCCTGCAAGGCGGGTTTGAAGCAGGAGTTGTCGGCGGCTTGGCCGACTGGTTTGCAGTTAGCGCCTTGTTCCGTCATCCACTGGGGATTCCGATCCCGCACACAGCGTTATTGCCAAACAATCGGGAGAAGATTACGAAGGCGCTCGTCTCCACTGTGCAAAATGAGCTTCTCTCCAAAGAGACCATTCGTGCTCGCTTGCAGCAAATCCGTTTTCTTGAACGCGGCCTAGAGATTGCAGACAAGCAACTGGACAACGCGTCCCTGCACAAAGGGCTCACAACCCTAGCCAAGCAAGCACTACAAGCGATTGACCTAGAGAAGTTAACCCCTCTCCTAGCCGAGGAGATTCATAAAGCACTGCAAGATGTGGACACAAGCCGTCTCGTACGCACGCTCATAGACACCATCGAAGATGGCGGCTACGACGGTAAAACCTTAGATTTTGTTCTGGATAAAGCAGCGGCCTGGGTGATCAAAGCGGATACGCGGGATCAATTAGGTGCCATGGCGATCAAAGCGTTCGAGGGACTGCAGTCCAATGGCTTCATGGCTTTTGCTGTGAATGCGTTTATCGGTATGGTGAACGAGGAGAAAATCGGTGGTATCATTCAGAATTTCGTGCTGTCTTATATCGATCAAATGCGCATGAACAAGCATCCGAAACGAGAAGCGGTTCTCACTTTTATTCGGGGCGAGCTCCACAAGCTGGAGCGCAATCCACAGCTTCTAGCAGAGTTGGAGAAGTTGAAAACGAAGCTTCCTGAGCTCTTCGACCTCGATGAGAAGCTAGCTCTTCTGCTTACAAGGTTAAAAGAAAAGGCCGAGAACTTCGTCGATCAACCAGATTTTATCTCTGTCCATGTGGTGCCAATTATTCGTAAAATGCTCATTTCCATACGTGAAAATCCCGATATGATTAAGAGAGGCGAGGATTGGATTCAAGAGCAGATCGCGTCCTATGTGGAACAAAATCACAGTAAAATCGGCCAACTGGTAAAAGAGAACTTAGATAAACTCGACAACGAGAAGTTAACGGTTTTGATGGAAGAGAAAATCGGCAGCGACCTACAATGGATTCGGGTGAACGGGGCAATTTGTGGATTCATCATCGGTTTAGGCTTGGCAGGCTTGAAAATGTTATTCTAGTAGATTTGAAAGTTAGACTTTTGCTTCGCATCTACCGTGGTAAACGCGCTCGTCCTTAAAGGACGACGGATTCGTTTATCCTGGGAAGCGACAACGTGGGGGATGAGAGAGCTTGATCGAGATTAAGGGAGTCAGCAAGACGTTCGTTCAGCGCATCGGCGGCAACTACAAAGCACTGGATGACATCACATTAACGATAAATAAAGGGGAGTTCGTCTCTCTGCTAGGCCCTTCAGGCTGCGGAAAATCGACGGTTCTGAACCTCGTAGCGGGCTTTGATACGCAATCTGAAGGCATCATTCAGGTTAATGGGAAAAAGGTAACAGGCGCCGGAGCGGACCGCGTCGTCGTTTTTCAGGAGCATGGGTTGTTTCCATGGCTGACCGTTCTAGACAATGTAGCCTTCGGTCTCAAGCAGAAAGGGATCCCCAAGAAAGAACGCCACGAGATGGCGATGGAGCAGATCAAGGCCGTGCATTTAAGCCGCTTTGCGGATCGTTATCCACATGAGCTTTCAGGCGGGATGAAGCAGCGGGCAGCCATTGCTAGAGCGTTGGCGATGGATCCGGAAATTTTGCTCATGGACGAGCCATTCGCTGCCCTAGATGAGCAGACACGCCTTATTTTACATAAAGAGCTGGAAGAAATATGGATGCGTACGCGCAAAACGATTCTCTTCATTACCCACAATATTCGCGAAGCGGTCATTCTTTCCGATCGGGTCTTGGTGATGTCCACACGTCCCGGCACGATCAAAAAAGAATTCGCTGTCAAAGCAGCGAGACCTCGCGATAGTAGCGATTCCGTGCTCCATCATATGGAGGCGTTGATTATGGACGCGCTGGCGGATGAGCTGGAGAAAGTTGTGAGAGAGGAGACTGGCGATGAGTACAGCATTAAGAAGAACGATTTTTCTGGTACTGCTTCTGATAGCTTGGGAGGCGGGATATAGGATTTTTGGCTGGGGATGGAAATTTCCTTCTGTTTCGCAGACGCTGCAAGCCTTCTATGACGGTATCGTGCATGGTGAGCTGCTGCAAGCTGCTGGGGCGAGTATGCTGCGATTACTCATTTCCTTCGCACTATCGCTGGCCATTGGGATGACATTAGGGTTTCTGTTTGCCCGATATCGCATTCTAGATGATACGCTTGGCTTCCTGGTTGTTTCCTTGCAGACGATACCGAGCATTGCGTGGTTGCCTTTTGCTATTATTTGGTTCGGACTCAACGAATCTTCGGTTATTTTTATCACCACACTCGGGGCTACTTGGACCATGGCATTAGCGAGTAGAACGGGTATCAAGAATATCCCGCCAATCTATTTGCGCGCTGCGCAGACGATGGGAACGGGGAATGGTTTCAATCTTTTTATCCAAGTGATGATTCCAGCTGCTTTTCCTCACTTGATCAATGGTGTTCGTACAGCTTGGGCGTTCGCATGGCGGGCACTTGTTGCAGGTGAGCTAATCGCGAAAGGTGCGGGATTGGGCCAGCTTTTGCAGGACGGACGGAATCTCGGGGACACCTCGTTGATGCTGTGCATCGTGATCATCATTGCCGTGCTCGGCACAGTGTCAGACCATTTCTGCTTCAAAAAACTAGAAGATAAAGTGCTAGAGCGCTACGGCCTCGCTGGCTCCAAGTCGTAAAGGGAGTGAGTCAGATGAGCAAACGCTTCAAAGTACTTCTACTCCTACTCCTTGCTATTACACTTCTGAGCGCATGTGAGGAGAAATTGACGGCAACAGGCAAGCCACAGGTCGTTCGGGTGGGTGTGTTCAAAAATGTAACCCATGCCGCCGCTTATATCGCGCTGGAAAAAGGCTATTTTACCCGCGAATGGGGCGATGAGGTGCAGATCGAAGTTACGCCCTTCGACAATGGGGCGGATCTGTCCA
This sequence comes from Paenibacillus sp. J22FR5, assembly GCF_059691975.1. Lineage (NCBI taxonomy): Bacteria > Bacillati > Bacillota > Bacilli > Caryophanales > Paenibacillaceae > Paenibacillus > Paenibacillus sp. J22FR5. The sequence continues at coordinate 97,404 of NZ_JCAUAN010000005.1, forward strand.
TCGCGATGGCGACGGGAGATATCGATGTGGGTTTCGTAGGTCCAGGACCTGCGACGACCTTTTATCTAAAAAGTGGAAATTTCCGCGTCGTATCGGGCTCTAACAATGGTGGTGCCGTGTTGGTCGCCAGAACGGGCTCGGGCATCAACACCATCAAGGATCTCACAGATAAAACCGTCGCGATTCCCGCCAAAGGGAACACGAATGAAATTTCGCTGCGCATGCTGCTGCAGCAAGCCGGCATCTCACTCGGGAGAAACGCTGATAACGCACATCTCATCGTTCGTTCCCCAGCGGATACCTTGATCTCTTTCCGCCAAAAGGAAATTGACGCTGCGCTTGTTCCTGAGCCATGGGGGACTCAGATCGAGAAGGCCGGACTCGGTAAAGTCGTCGCTGATTGGAAGGACATCCCACCGAATCATGGAGATTACCCAACGGTTATCATGGTGGCGAGCGATAAGTTCATCGAGCGCCACAGAGACATTGTTAAAGGTGCGATTAAGGCGAATATGGACGGCATCGCGTTCATTCAGAACAGCCCCGACCAAGCTTATGACCTGATCAACAACCAGCTGAAAAAATACAGCGGCAAAGGCATGGACAAAAGCCTGATCAAAGCCTCGCTTAGTCGCTTGAAGCTGACCACCGACGTGGATGTCAAGGTAATGGAAGAGATGGCGAAGGTATCCATCGGCGCTAGATACATCAAAGGCATCAAACCAGAGGAGCTGGATCTGCATCCATTCGTGGATCTCTCCATGCTGGCTGAAGTGAAAGCAGGGAAATGAGAAAACCTCTATCGAGGCCATTCAAAGATGAGCGACCGCGTTTAGAGGAAAGTTTTATCGCCAAATAGAAAGACATTTTCGGGAACCGAAAACTTATACTTTCTATTATGGTAAGAAAGAGCTCGTCGCATCTCCCTAATGAAAGGAGATGAAGACGAGCTCTTTTTATGCACAAGCCCTGTTAATTGCCGCCCGAAGCAGCCTGCTGTTCGCTTTTTTGCTGTTTATGCGCTTTGGCATCGATGACTTTGCCGCCACCGTTTTTTTCGCTTTGTGTGGCATTCTCATTCATCGCGCTGCTCCCCTGGAAAATCCCGCCCTCCTCAATAATGACGGAACGTACATCAATGTTCCCGATCAACACGCCGGAACTGGTTACGATCAGCTTGCCTTTCGTATGTATATTGCCTTTCACTTTGCCGGCTACAATCACATCACGCGCGTGGATATTGGATTGTACGACAGCGTTCTCACCAATCGTGATGTCACCGGCACATTCGATATCTCCATTCATTTGGCCTTCAATGCGAAGGCTGGCCTCTGAAATAATTTTACCCTCACAAATCGTGCTGCCTCCAAGTAGCGTGTCCGTCGTTTTCGTATCGATTCGTTTCAATTTCGAGCTTCCTATCATTTGCGTTCATCCTTTCGATCTGAAATGAGATAAGGTTTAGGGTCAATCTGGATACCATTTTTATGAACTTCATAATGAAGATGGGAGCCCGTGCTGCGTCCAGTAGAACCGACGAGGCCGATTTGCTGACCTTTTGTTACAGATTCTCCGCGTTTTACAAGCATTTTATTCAAATGCATATATTCGGTTTCGATACCCCGCGAGTGGTCAACGATGATATAGTTGCCGTGCTCGTCATCATAGCCCGCAGCGATGACTTTACCTGCTGCAGTGACATAGACGGGGTCATTGATTTCGCCATCGATATCATATCCGGTATGCATGGAAGGCTTTAATGTAAAAGGGTCCATGCGGATGCCGAATCCGGAAGTGATACGATGCGAGGCGATGGGCCAAAGCGTTGGCGTAATACTGCGTATGCGCTCAGCTTCTTTAATTTTGGCTTCCGATTCATTTAAATTGTCGAGGAGAGCGTTGATATCCCCAACTAATGAAAAAAGCCCTTGCTTGGTATTGCTCACGAGGGAGGATACTTCTTCCGAAGTGACAGGAACATCGCTGCCGCCAACATCAAGGTTCGTTCCATGAACTGGCGTGGCGCTTGAGGTGCTCACTGCTTTTTTGCTTGTCCCGTTTACGCTTTCTGGCTGACTCATGAGCTCTATCACATGATCCAATTTCTTGATTTCCTCTAGCTTTACCTTAAACTCATCTGCCTGCTGAGCTAAGGCAATCAAATCAATTTGCAGCTGTTCAAGCTCACTTGTTTTATGTGTAATTTGATCAACTAACTGCCGTTCTTGTCCATCGAAAGCTTGCTGCATGCTGTCTCGAGTTTGATGGGATCGGGTATTCATCAAGTAAATCGTCACAAAGAAACCGATCAGCACAAGCAGGATCACGCTAGGCACAATATAGAGACTACTGTGCGGAAGCTTGAATCTTACGGTATGGCGGTTGGCACCCGGAATGATCATGAAGGTGAGCTCTTTTTTGCCCCAAATGAATTTCAACAGATCCTCCTCCCTTTCCGTAACAATGTCCCCCTTCTTGTTTACGATTGTATTCCACAGTGGGATGAGTCATGCCTAATTTCTCGGAAAATGGGGATGATGGTAGGATTAGTGCTCAACTTTTCTCACCGAGTTAACGTCTATGAAGTATCAACGAAACAAGAAAGTGAAGGGAGTAATGATCATGTTAAAAAGAACACTGCTGTTGTTGGCCATAACAACCCTCGCGTTAACTGGGTGTAAGTCTTCGGGGCAGACAAGCGGCAACGTGACAGTCTCTGAATCGCCGATGCCCAGTGCGGTGGCCTCGGCGGGGCCATCAGCAACGACAACACCTGGATCAGAGCCTTCAATTGTGCCTACAAAAGGCAGCGATGGCTCATTGGCCCCTTTCATGCGTGGGATAACAGCCTTAAGGTTAGCGGATGCTCAAAAGGGCTGGATTGGCGGCAAAGGGTGGATCGCTCGTACGGATGATGGTGGTATGAAGTGGAAGGTACAATACACGGGGGCTGGGGAAATTAGACAGCTATTTGCCCTGAATGAGCAGGATGCGTGGGCGAGTGAAGGCGAAAAGTTATTAGGAACTTCAGATGGCGGTGCTCATTGGTCGGCGGTTGGTACCGTTCCGAATCAAGCATTCCTCCATTTTGTATCGAAGCAGGAAGCTTATAGCGGCAATGCCCAAACCATGGATGGTGGTGTTAAATGGGTAAAGCTGTCTGTACCTGCAGGTATTCAAGGGGATGCCTACTTTCATGATAAAAAGAATGGCTGGGCCGTTCGACAAGTGAAGGATAAGATCGAAGTGCTCCGAACACAGGATGGCGGGCAAAATTGGCAACCCGTCATGTCACGTCAAACCGTTGCGACATTAACAGGCACCGTCATTCGTTCCGCTGGCGTGGATGACGCGTGGATCGAGCTGATTGGGGAATCGGGGATGACGCAAACCTCGTATTCGCTGTTTCACACGAAAGATGGTGGAAAGACTTGGCAGACCGTGCTGGTGAACAGCACGGCTGGGGGCGGTCCGGCCCCTGGCTTCCCTAACGGGGAGAATGCGGGGCCGAAGAACACGGGCTCGAAGCCCGGCCCTCTCTACGTCGTGAACACCGACGTAGCCTTCATGGGCGGCAGCTGCCCGGCCTGCGACAAGCCGGGCTCCGTCGGCTGGACGAAGGACGGCGGTAAGACCTGGGTGAACGGCACCGAGACGTTCACGGGGTATGGCGAGCTGCTGCTCGGCATGGCAGACGCGAATAGCGGCTGGCTCATCACGAATGATAATGAGCAGCCGAGCGTGATGTACACCACCCGTAACGGTGGTGTGAACTGGAACAAGGTGCATACGTTTGATGCACCATAAAGACGAGGGACACCGCCGAAGTACTTGGCGGTGTCCCATTTTTGTAAGCAGCCTATTACGAGGAATAGGATTCCTCGAGTACAGATACGAGAGTTCATACGTAACCATGTATAGGTGATCCGTGTACCGAATCCGCATACTCAACCGTGCAATCGTTCGCTCGCAGAATAAATGGCTCCACACCAACTCATTTCGTAGGCGTATCACTCCCTTTGCCATTTCCGTTCTCGTTCGTGCCATTCGTATTCTTCCCGTTGAAGAACGTCGAGGTGAGATCCCGCAGCTTCTCCATGAACTTCCCGTACCCGTACCCAGTCAGAAAAGCAAGACTTATACGTGCCGACATCGAGTCGTCCACTTGCAGCAGCATAATCCCGCTCTCGAATAAGATGATCGTGATGATGGCAGAGCCGAAACAAAGCACAGGCCGCATGAGGTACCAGTAGATCCACTGTGTGGTGAGCTCTTGATAATGCTCGTGGAACATCCGCAAGCCGTATAAAGCACCACCAAGCGCACCTGCGAAGCCAAAGCAGGCATACTCGTGATAGAGGACGAAATCAACGCCCATCATTTTTCGCTGAAAAGATCCGCTGCCAAACACGGCCATCATCCATAGGCTCCCGACAAACCAGATTACTAAATAGATAAAAATAGCCTGCTTGCCGAATCGGTGAATGGGATTCATAACAAAACACCGCCCTCACAATGGATACTACCATTGTATGAGCGGTGTTTTTGATGATGCCTGAATATAGGAACGCTTATCCGACTGCTCTAAGTACGCTATGATGGCTGCTGCACAGCTTCGATCTTCATCATTGTGGCACTCACGAATGTCGGTTCTTCGCTGGGTGAGCTCAGGGTATTGCTCGAGCAGCAGCTTAAACCAGTGGTCAATCATCTCGAGAGATGTGATGCGTTGACCGTAGCCATTTTCCTGGAAGTAGGTGCAGTTCTTCTCTTCCTGACCGGGAATTGGGCTGTAGAACAACATCGGAATGCCTTTGGCCATTGCCTCGGTACAGGTCATTCCACCTGGCTTCGTAATGAGCAGATCAGAGATATCCATCAGCTTGCTAATCTCTGTTGTATAGCCTATGAGATGGACATTCGGCTGACGGAAAGCTTCTTCCTCTAGAAGCTGGCTGCGTGCTTTCTCATTGGTTCCGAGGCAGATGAGCAGCTGAATGTCCTTGCTCCAGCTCGCCAAGTAGGTCAGCAGCTCTTCCTTTTCTTCCTTCTTGAACACGCCCCAACCGCCGCCCATGACCATGACCGTTGGCATATCTTTGAGCCCGAATTCCTGACGAATATGTTCCTTACTATGGGCTTTGCGGAAATTAGGGTGAATTGGAATACCTGTCACCTCAATATGCTTATCCGGTACGCCACAGTCCATGAGACGTTCTTGGACAAGCGGTGTGGACACCAAATATTTGTCTACAGCCGAGTCCATCCAAGTTCCATGAACATCGTAATCCGTGATTACTGTGAAAAGAGGAACATCGAGTCCTGCACGCTTCAGCCTAGAGACAATAATGCTTGGGAAAGGATGTGTACAGACGATCATATCCGGTTTTAACTGTTTAATAACCGCCTTCGTCTGAGAGTAAAAGATGCGATGCAACACAAGACTCGCAACGCGGCTCGGCCTTTTATCATACTGATTTCGGTACAGCATACCATACAGTCTGGGTTGTGAAGTCACCGTGCGGCGGTATGCCGAGAAGACCCAAGGCGCTAAGGTAGGATGCAAAAAAGCGCCAAGCTCAATCACGCGGGTAATGATGTCAGACGAGGATTGCCGAAGCTCGACAGACAACGCATGAGCAGCTTGTGTATGACCTTTCCCGAAGCCCTCAGATAATAGCAAAATCCGTTTTTTACGCAAGGAACTCACCTTTCTTTGTAAATACCATATCAATTGTCTACCCTAATTATTTCTAATATATAAGAGGAATAATGCCTTTTATCTTTAAATTTGTGTGGTTTTCTTTTTGGACGCATAGCATTTGCGGCATACAGGAACGTAACTTTCGTTCCCGCCGATCTGAATCTGCTCGCCATGGAAAATCGGAACACCATCTTTGCAGCGCATATTCATAATGGCTTTCTTATCGCAATACCAACAAACGGTTTTGATTTCCTCGATCGTATCAGCCACAGCTAGAAGTGCATTGCTGCCTTCGAATAATTGTCCCATGAAATCAGCTCGAAGCCCATAAGCGATAACTGGAATATCCAGCTCATCGACGACTTCAATCAACTGAGAGACCTGAACTTTATTTAAGAACTGAGCTTCGTCGACCAAAATACAATTCGGACGCTCGGCCTGCGCGAGGGCGACCATATCCAAGTGCTCGTCTACGACGATTGCCCCTTTTTGCATACCGATGCGGGAAGCGACCTTACCTACGCCGAAGCGATCGTCCATAACGGAAGTGAGGAGAAGCACTTTTTTGCCCTGCTCCTCATAATTATGAGCAACGCGTAAAACTTCAATCGATTTACCGCTGTTCATCGTGCCATAACGAAAGTACAATTTAGCCAAGCTGGGACAGTCCCTTCTGCGGATGTAAGATAAAGTTGCTCATATAAATGGAAACAAGGGGTCATCATTTAGATTGTGAAAAAGTAGGTTGCGGCCATGCTATCCAGCTCTGCCAGTTTGACGGCAACTTGAAAGCTAACCTCTGAGGCGAGTTTATCGCCGATTAACGGTTGTTTTTTGTAAACCTTCCCGATCTTGACTTCGATACTGCCAGGAACCGGTTGCTGAGTAATTTGAATGCGATGGGGCTCATACATGAGCACATGAATGGTTTCTTTTGCCGTCTCATTGTTGCTCTGCAGCAGTTCTTGAATCAATTCATGATCCATAAGCGTTGGAATCCGATCTCTCATGCCTGGGTTTGATTCGCAGTGATGTGCCGTCGCTTTCGCAAGCAGTGCGTCCATAGCCAGGAACTGTGGATGTAAGAAAAGTCGGTGATCTTCCACAATCGCATCAACAAGTGCCGCGGCTGACGACTCATTCGCTTCGATGAAAGGTCCGCGTAGGCGAAGTCCTTTTACAAGCTCTGAGGGAGGTAACGTCGTCATCAGACCGGCATAATACGTGTCGCGAAGAAAGCTATCCAAATGATCGAGTCCGAGAATGGTTGATTTGTTCGTTAGCGGTGTTTCCTGTTTCAAAAGATCAATAATGGACGGCGGTGAAATGCCGTGTTTGATCAAAATATCAGCGATGACGCCTTGCCCAATCAACTGCTCGGTATGTCGGTGATGATTGTACCCAAGTGTTCGCTCCACCGCATGGGAGAAGGGCAGGTGCCCGATATCATGGAGCAACGCCGCAATGCGCAGAAGTGGTTCTTCTGGGCAAAAGTGAGCCATGAGTGACCAAACGCCAACCGTATGTTCGAAACGTGAATGTGTAAGTGGTGAAAACAGAGCAGATGCTCCAAAATGATGTAAAAACTTCAGGCGGCGTACCGGCTTTGAGCGGAAAAGCTCAATTTCAACCGGATTGGCCTGTGTTTGCCATTGATAAAGAGGCTCCCTAATCATGCCGCCCCCAAAAGTATGCTGTATACTCAAACAGAGCTCCTCCTAAGATGTGGAATCTGGATGTATGTTCTTGCAGCGGTATTAGCTATCATAGCATGAAACATAGAAAGTTTGCTATCACATGCGCAGCGGCTGCGACATATATAGGAAATGAAATAATTGCACGCACTTTTACACTATGTTTTCTTGGCCGAATCTATTAGAATGAAAACCTTTTCAATATAAATATTTTTAAATTGAACTATAGGAAACCAAGTGTTAATATAATATAAAAAATATTGAGAATATTTCTTCTACTTAGGGCTTGCTGAAAGCAAGAATCGTTCAGCAAGCCCTGTTTATTACAGTTGTAGTCGAAATATGTAACAGTGAATTTTTACTTTTTAGCACTTTAAAGCAGGCGTCTAACAAAGTCCAGCGAAAAACGAGGGAAGAAAGGTTGCACAACATGACTATTAATGGATTACCTCCCAAACAGGGATTGTACGATCCGAGGAATGAGCATGATGCTTGCGGTATTGGCTTTGTAGCCAACATTAAGGGTGTCAAATCTCATGCTATCGTCAAGCAAGCACTTCGTGTACTTTGCAATTTGGATCATCGCGGCGGGCAAGGCTCTGATCCGAATACGGGAGACGGAGCAGGCATTTTGATGCAAATTCCAGATGCGTATTTCCAATCCGCGTGTGAACAAGAAAACATGAAACTACCGAGCGCAGGCTGCTACGGTGTAGGTATGGTGTATTTACCTCAGGAATTAGAGGCACGCCAAGCTTGTGAAAGTACGATTGAGCGAATTGTCAAACAAGAAGGGCAGCAATTCCTTGGATGGAGAACCGTTCCAACAAATAACAGTTCACTAGGAGATTCCGCAAAGTCTGCTGAACCTTATGTTCGTCAGGTATTTATCGGCCAAAGTGCGGATATCGCAACGAACCTAGATTTTGAGCGCAAATTATATATCATCCGTAAATTGTCTGAAAACGCTATCAAATTATCTCACGCAGGTTCGCAATTTTACTATTCTAGCTTGTCTAGCAGAACGATAGTTTATAAAGGTATGTTAACACCTGAGCAAGTTGATGCCTATTACGTGGAATTACAAGACGAAAAGGTAATCTCTGCCTTAGCGCTTGTTCACTCCCGTTTCAGTACGAATACCTTCCCAAGCTGGGAACGTGCGCATCCTTACCGCTATTTGATCCACAATGGTGAAATCAATACGCTTCGCGGAAACGTCAACTGGATGCACGCGCGTCAAGCGATGTGTGATTCCGAATTATTTGGCGAAGATTTCAAACGCATTCTTCCTGTTATTGATACCGATGGTTCCGACTCCCAAATGTTTGATAATACACTAGAGTTCTTGATGCTCTCAGGTCGCTCCTTACCGCATGCTGCTATGATGATGGTGCCAGAGCCTTGGTCTAAACATGAAGGCATGGATGATGACAAGAAAGCATTCTACGAGTATCACAGCACCTTGATGGAGCCGTGGGATGGTCCTGCAGCGATTGCATTCACAGATGGCAGTCAAATTGGCGCGATTCTGGATCGTAATGGCTTGCGTCCTTCCCGATATTATGTCACGACGGACGATTTGATCGTGCTTGCATCCGAAGTAGGCGTTCTGGATATCGAACCTGAACGCGTGTTGTACAAAGATCGCTTGAGACCTGGGCGTATGCTGCTTGTAGATACCGTAGAAGGCCGCATCGTAACGGATGAAGAGATCAAGAGCGGCATCGCGAGCGAGCAGCCTTATCGGGATTGGCTGAATGAGCATCTCGTATCCTTAGAGGATTTGGAAGATGCACCGATCGTACTTGGTTCTGACCATGACACGATTCTTCAGCGTCAGCAAGCGTTTGGTTATACATTTGAACAGCTGCGTAAAACCCTTGAGCCAATGGGCAAAACAGGTGTGGATCCGATTGGTTCCATGGGTACGGATGCTCCGCTTGCGGTGCTTTCAGATCGTCCGCAGCTATTATATAACTACTTTAAACAATTATTCGCACAAGTGACGAACCCGCCAATTGATGCGAATTTTGAGGAAATCATTACGGCACAGGGTACGACAATTGGACCTGAGCGCAATCTGATTAAGCCTGAGCCAGAGAGCTGCCGTCAAATTCGTTTGAAATCGCCGTTCCTCTCCAATGAAGAGCTGGCGAAATTGCGTCATATCCAGCGCGATGGATTCAAAACAGTGACGTTGCCAACGCTTTTCGAAGCATCGGCAGGCACAGCTGGGCTGGAGAGTGCGATGCAAACTTTGTACGCAGCTGCGGATCAAGCGATTGTGGATGGAGCTACGCTGCTCATTCTGTCAGACCGTGGCGTGGATAGTGTGCATGCACCAATTCCGGCACTGCTTGCGACATCAGGCTTGCATCACCATCTGATTCGTCAAGGCACTCGGACGAAAGTTAGTTTGCTGGTGGAGTCGGGTGAACCGCGTGAAGTGCATCACTTTGCCTTGCTGCTCGGTTACGGCGCAGGCGCAATTAACCCTTACTTGGCGTTAGAAACGCTAGATGACATGATTCAGCGTAAGCAGCTTGTTGGCGTTGATCATGAGAAAGCAATTTACAACTACATCAAAGCGGTTACGAAGGGTGTAGTTAAAGTGTTAGCGAAAATGGGGATTTCCACCATTCAGAGCTATCGCGGTGCGCAAATTTTCGAAGCGATTGGCTTGAGCCAAGAGTTGATCGATGCTTACTTTACATGGACGTATACGCCAGTTGGCGGTATCGGTATCGATGTGGTTGCGAAGGAAGCGCTCATGCGCCACAACCGCGCGTTCTCTGAGCAAGAAGGGCGCGATCGTGTGCTTGATACGGGCGGTGACCTGCAGTGGCGCAGAGACGGGGAAGATCACATTTATACCCCAGAAACTGTGCACGCCTTGCAATCTGCTGTTCGCACCAACAATTATGCAACGTACAAAAACTTCTCCAAGCTCGTCAAACGTGAAGATGAGAAATATATGGCTTTACGCGGACTGCTGAGCTTCAAAGAAGGACGGACACCGATTCCGATCGAAGAGGTTGAGCCAATCGAATCGATCTTCAAACGCTTCAAGACGGGAGCCATGTCCTACGGCTCCATCTCCAAGGAAGCGCACGAAACCATCGCGATTGCGATGAACCGCATCGGCGGCAAGAGCAATACCGGCGAAGGCGGGGAGCATCCGGAGCGTTTCACACCGGATGCGAACGGCGATCTTCGCCGCAGTGCCATTAAGCAGGTGGCGTCCGGCCGCTTCGGCGTTACGAGCCACTATCTCGTCAACGCCGACGAGATTCAGATCAAGATGGCGCAGGGCGCCAAGCCCGGCGAGGGTGGTCAGCTTCCGGGAACGAAGGTGTACCCTTGGGTAGCCGAGGTTCGCGGTGTTACGCCAGGCGTAGGCTTGATTTCGCCGCCGCCGCATCATGATATTTATTCGATCGAGGATCTAGCTGAGCTGATCCACGATCTCAAGAATGCCAACCCACGAGCACGGATCAGCGTGAAGCTGGTATCCGAGGTCGGTGTTGGCACCATCGCTGCCGGCGTAGCCAAAGGGAAAGCGGACGTTGTCCTCATCTCTGGCTACGATGGAGGAACAGGCGCGTCGCCGCAGACGAGTATTCGTCACGCGGGACTGCCGTGGGAGCTCGGTCTGGCGGAGACGCATCAGACGCTCGTGCTGAACAACCTGCGCAGCCGTATCGTTGTCGAGACGGACGGCAAGCTGATGACAGGGCGCGACGTTGTCGTAGCTGCCCTGCTCGGTGCCGAGGAGTTCGGCTTTGCGACAACTCCATTGATTACGATCGGCTGCGTGATGATGCGCGTCTGCCACTTGGATACGTGTCCGGTTGGGGTCGCTACGCAAAATCCGGAGCTTCGGAAGAAATTTGCTGGAGATCCGCAGCATGTTGTGAATTTCATGACGTTCATCGCCAACGATGTGCGTGAGATGATGGCAGAGCTGGGCTTCCGCACGATTGAAGAAATGGTTGGACGTACTGATATCTTAGAGTCCAAGCAAGCGGTCGAGCACTGGAAAGCCAAAGGCGTCGATCTTTCGCCGCTGCTGCACCAACCGGATATGGGCGAAGAAGTCGGTCGCTTCTGCCAAATGGCGCAGGATCACGGTTTAGATCGTTCCCTTGACGTGACGAAGCTGCTCGATATTTGTGAGCCGGCGATTGAGCGCAAAGAACACGTTCACGCGATTCTGCCAATTACGAACGTCAACCGTGTTGTCGGAACGATCGTCGGCAGCGAAGTGACACGTCGTCACGGCGTGGAAGGCTTGCCGCACGATACGATTCGACTTCACTTTGAAGGTTCCGCTGGTCAAAGTTTTGGTGCGTTCGTACCGAAGGGGATCACACTCTCCCTCGAAGGAGATGCCAATGACTACGTTGGGAAAGGATTGTCCGGCGGTAAGCTGGCCATTTTCCCATCAAGCAAGTCGACTTTTGTACCGGAAGATAACGTCATTATCGGCAATACAGCCTTATATGGCGCAACAGACGGGGATGTTTACATCCGTGGTATTGCTGGCGAACGCTTCTGCGTAAGAAACAGTGGTGTGCGTGCCGTCGTTGAGGGTGTTGGCGATCACGGCTGTGAGTACATGACAGGTGGACGCGTCGTTGTTCTCGGTCCAACAGGGCGTAACTTCGCAGCAGGTATGTCAGGCGGTATCGCTTACGTATTGGATGAGAATGGCGACTTCCAAAGCAAAGTGAATAAAGAGATGGTTTATCTGGAACAGCTGGAAGAAACGTATGAGATGAATGAATTGAAAACGATGATCCAGCATCATGCCACATTTACGGATAGCAGCGTTGCCCACCAAGTTATTCAGCACTGGGATGAGTACGTTTGGAAGTTCGTGAAGGTTATACCGAAGGACTACAAACGGATGTTTGATGCCATCGAGAAGGTGAAACGCTCCGGTCTAAGCCAACAAGAAGCGGTCATGGTTGCTTTCGAGGCGAATATGAGGGATGTTTCCCGCGTTGGTGGAAATTAACGAAACTCAGGAGGGATTAAACGTAAATGGGTAAACCAACCGGTTTTATAGAACACGCTCGTGAAGTGGCATCCGAAGCTTCTCCACTGGTCCGAATCGGCCATTGGAAAGAGTTTGCAACACCACTTACTGAAGATAAATTACAAACGCAAGGCTCCCGCTGTATGGATTGCGGGATTCCTTTCTGCCACACTGGGTCATTAATCAGCGGCATGGCCGCTGGTTGCCCCGTGAACAATCTCATTCCGGAATGGAATGATCTCGTGTATCGCGGTCAATGGCGCGAGGCGCTAGATCGTCTGCACAAGACGAATAACTTCCCGGAATTTACAGGCCGTGTTTGTCCAGCGCCGTGTGAGGGATCTTGTACGGTAGGTCTTAAGGATACGCCAGTTACCATCAAAAGCATCGAGAAAGCGATCATCGATAAAGGGTTCGCTGAAGGCTGGATCACACCTGAGCCGCCAGAAACGCGCACAGGTAAGAAAGTTGCGGTTGTCGGGTCAGGTCCGTCCGGACTTGCGGCAGCAGCGCAGCTCAACAAAGCTGGACATTGGGTTACTGTTTTTGAACGGGCAGACCGTGTCGGCGGTTTGCTGATGTACGGCATTCCGAACATGAAGCTGGACAAAAAGTATGTTGAGCGTCGTGTGGAACTGCTTGAAGCTGAAGGCGTGGCTTTCGTTACAGGGGCGCATGTCGGTGTGAACTATCCGATTGAGAAGCTGCAAGAGGAATTCGATGCCATCGTCCTGTGCGGCGGGGCTACGAAAGGCCGCGATCTTCCGATCGAAGGTCGTGAGCTCGGCGGCGTCCATCTGGCGATGGAATTCCTAAGCAAAAACACGAAGAGCTTGCTTGATTCCGAGCATGCCGATGGTGAATTCATCTCCGCCGAAGGTAAAGACGTTATCGTCATCGGTGGTGGTGATACAGGAACTGACTGCGTAGGGACCTCCATTCGTCATAAATGTAAGAGTGTGACGCAGTTCGAGATCATGCCGAAGTCGCCTGAAACGCGTCCAGCGAACAACCCATGGCCGGAATGGCCGAAGGTGTTGAAAGTGGACTACGGTCAACAAGAGGCGGCTGCACTTCAAGGCGAAGATCCGCGCACGTACTTGATCAACACGAAGAAATTCGTAGGTGATGAGAATGGCAACTTGAAGGAACTGCACACCGTTCTGATTGAGTGGCAGAAGAACGAGAAGGGCGCGTTCGTGCCTGTAGAAGTACCAGGTAGCGAGAAGGTTTATCCAGCGCAGCTTGTTCTGATCGCTATGGGTTTCACGGGACCCGAGAGCACCGTATTAGATCAGCTTGGCGTTGCCAAAGATGAGCGTTCCAACGCGAAAGCGGAGTACGGGAAGTTTGCTACGAACGTAGAGGGTGTTTTCGCAGCTGGCGATATGCGTCGCGGCCAAAGCCTCGTGGTATGGGCCATTAACGAAGGCCGTGCGGTAGCGCGTGAAGTAGATCGGTTCTTGATGGGATCGTCGAATTTACCATAAGATGTTAGTGAGACTGCTTGCAGGTAGAGATTCTACTTGCAGGCAGTTTTTTTGTATTCTAGCTGCTCGCTCACATTGATATATCCTATATAGGATATATCCGTTAAGCAGGATATCTCGTAAAATGGGATTTATTGTTATTTTATCAGCGAACTAGGGAGAGGGGAAGGTGAGTATCGTAAAGAAATATCCAAAATTAATTGTCACTGTTGGTCTGTCTCTTACACTCTTATTAGCGCCAATTTCAATGAATGCCGCCGCCGTTGCAAATGATGCTGATAAAGCTGTCGCTACCCAAGACGATGGGTCCAAATCTAAATCCAAGTCGTCCTATCGCTTCGATGAGGTGTTGAGTCTTCTCAGTTCCTTACATATTAGCGGTGCGACAAAGGATGAGCTGTTGGATGCGGCATTGCAAGGCATGATTGAATCTCTGGATGATCCATATACGGCGTATTATGAACCTGCCAAAGCCAATGAATTCCAAAACGCGGTCAACGGTCAAGGTGTAGGGCTAGGTTTCCGTGTAGCTTTTAATGACAAAGGCATTTATGTGAATCAAATATACCCTGGGACTCCCGCGGAGCAATCGGGATTACATACGGGAGATTACTTAATAGCAGTTGGCGGTCAACAAGATACCGAACTTTCGCAGATTACCTTAATTAAAGCGTTATCGGGTAAAAAAGAAGGCGACTCCATTGCGCTTACGATCTTACGTGGCGAAGAAAAGATCGAGATCACACTATCTTTTAAACGTATTCAATACCCTATTCTCACCCACCATTTGTTCGATGGAAAAGTAGGTTATATCGCGTTGTATTCCTTCTCGTGGAACGCAGAGCTCGAGTTTGCGAAAGCTTTGGTCGATTTACAATCGCAGGGAATGACTTCTCTAATCATTGATCTGCGTGATAATGGCGGAGGTTATGTAGAGGCTGCTCAGAAATTGGCGGGGCATTTTATTGAGAATGGGACCTTTATGTATGAAAAGAAGCAAGGTACGTCTGAACCGCACCCTGTGGAAATCAAGGAAGGACACAATCTGGACTTGCCGGTGACTGTTCTCATTAATGGCTCTAGTGCTAGCGCTTCTGAGATGTTCGCAGGCTTTATGCAGGATCACAAGCTCGCGACGATCGTTGGTACCCGTTCTTACGGCAAGGGCGTAGCCCAACAGGTAATCCCTCTGATCAGCGGCGGAACTCTCAAGGTTACGGACATGGAGTGGCTGACACCAGGGCAGCACAAAGTGAATGAAACGGGGATTAAGCCTGATATCGAAGTTAGCGGTAATATAGAGCCCCTTATCCGAGGGATGCTAGCCCTGCATACGAGGCAAATTGATTTGGAGCTTACGGAGACGATGGCGCGTCTGAATCAGGTTGAATTACCTGCAAATGCTCCTTTTAAACAGGTGGGGGAGAGCTACTATGTACCAGCCCGTCTATTAGCAGCTTTGGCAGAAGCAGATATTCACTGGGACTCAGCGAACCAAGAGGTATCGTTCAAAACAAAGACCTTGGAATCAAGTTATCATGTGTCCTCTGAGTTAACTGGAGATGCATTTCTTATAAATGGGACTAGTTGGATTCGACTTGAGGCATTCCAGAAGCAGCTACCGGGTTTATCGTGGACAGTAGTAGCCCAAGGATTACAAATACATCTAAATACAGAAGAGGAGTGATTGGTTTGAAAAAGTGGTTCGTATCAGGTATGGTGGCTTTTTCGTTGATGACAGGAGCGGCTGGAGTAAGCGCGGCCGATGGGCAGGGCATTAAGGTGTTGGTTGACGATAAAGCGTTATCCTTCGAGGTGCAGCCGTATATTACCGAAGGTAACACGTTGGTGCAGTTCCGCACGGCATTCGAAGCCCTTGGGTTGAAAGTAGACTGGGATGCCAACAAACAAGAAGTAACAGGTGTTAACGATAAAATAAACGTCAAGCTTGTTATTGGCAGTACAACAGCGTGGGTGAACGGTAACCAAATTCAGCTTGAGGTAGCTCCGGTTATCAAGGACAATGTGACGTTTATCCCGCTTCGATTCGTAGGAGAAGCTTCAGGGCGTGAAGTTAGTTGGGACGGCCTGAGTCGAACGGTATACATTGCGAAAACAGAGCAGCAGATTAAGCATGTTTTGCAACGTCAGCTGGATGGTAGTGTAAGCGAAGATGTGGATGCGGTATTGGCAACAATTGATCCAGCATCCCCAATCTATGAGAACAGCAAAGCTGTCTTGACGCAAACTTTCGCCTTGTATGATCTGGCTTATAATTTAAAGGTCAGCGATACTGTCCAAGTGGATAAAGATAGCGCGAGTGTTGCTTTTACCCAAACAACGAAGAAGGTTAAAGGACCTGAATATGAAAACAGCCAAATCGAAGCAGTGGCCCTTTTAAGACGAGTTAATGGCGAATGGAAAAATAGCCAAACGGTCATAAATAAAATTGATTACCTGAAGGCAGATCAGTACAAAGAAGATAAGATTGACTTGTCGACCGATGAGCAGTCGAAAGTTCTTGCTGTAATTGAGAAGGATCGCCAGCTTTCCGAAAAAGAAGATTTTGAAGGGCTTCAGGCTCTGTACGACAGCACGTACCCGAATTTGTCTCAATTAGTGGTCCAATGGAAGCAATTGAGCTCCGTATTTGATTTTAAATCAACATACACCAGTGTCAAACTTATTAAGGCTAGTGATAAAGAAGCTTATGTACGAATAATGAGTAAGAACGAAAAAGTCAGTGGACCTGAGTTTAGAAACTTTAATGCTGATGGTGTAACCGTACTGAAAAAACAAACGGATGGTACGTGGAAAATAGCAAACAGTATTCAATTATCAGTTGAGTTTATTAAATAATGCTAGACCAAGATCAGTTCCTCACAATGAGGAATTGATCTTTTTTTAGTGAAATTTAGGTATGAGTTAAGGTGATTCTACATTTTTCGACACGAAAGATAAGGATTATTTTGTATAATTGTTGATATTGTAAATTGGATATATAGATCATTGTAATTGTGCAAGGGGCTTTTAGTGTGTTATTCGATATTGACAATACCCTGGTTAAGGTGAGAATTACGGATCTCTATATGTGGATGAAACGCAATGAATTTACAAGCATTCTGTGAGAGGACTTGATCCATGAGTGTCTTTACTGAAGTGAATATTAGCCCGAAAACTTGGGTTCACTATAATGATTTACCTGCGAGAGAAAAAAGTAACTTACGACAACTTGTAGATAATTACGGAGTTGTGAAATCTGCTACAACATTGCCTCACGATTTAGAGGAAAAAGGTTTGGTTGTAAGCACAGGATATCAAAAGCTTATAAGGGAGGAAATCAGAGCATTCTCGATCTCGATTCCTTTCACCCATTTTTTTCTGTTGACGAATTCAGATGGTGCAGTTGTCCACATTGAGGGTGCTGAGCCTATTCTTCATGCTCTTGAGCGGTACGAGATTATACCAGGGTGTTCGTTCGCCCTTCATGCCGCTGGAGTCAATGGGATATCTTTAGCTATACATACAGGCTCAGCAGTAGTTGTTGAAGGAGGAAATCATAGCTTACAGATGTTTTCCGATTGGACTTGCATTTGTAATCCAATTAAGGTTAATGGTGAAACTATTGGTTATCTGGATTTGTCGATGAGGGAAGGGATAGAGGTTAGTTTGGCTTGTGTTTTGGTCGAGAGATTAGTGAATAATATTGTACATATATATGAGCAATTCAATCCTGAAATTAAAAAAGAAATAGTAGACAAACAGTTTCAAATGTATCAATTGACACCTAGAGAAAGAGAGGTCGCATATGCTTGGTTGTCCAATCAGAGTGCTCTGCAAATTGCCAATAACTTGGGGATTACTGAGGGCACTGTTCGTAATATGCTGAAGAAAGTATATGCGAAGACAAAGGTAGGGGATAAAGGGCAGTATTTTAGGAAGTTTATGATACTTATGAATTAGTTTTATGTCCTATATGGGATATATTATATGTAAATGTACTACTAGTATTATATCAAGTAAAATTCATCACTTGGTCCCAGCGTCTGCCCCTGTGTCTGTTGTAATTGCTAGAAATGTTGCGCTTCCAATAATAATAAACGGAGCTACAAATGGTTTCAAATATCCAATCGTAGAGATGAAGATTTTTTTTCTCAGTTCAACCATTCAGGTGATTATCCAGCTGAATGTATTTGATGAATATAAGGGACATAGAAAATTAGTAACTTCTAACCCGGTAAGCTGGTATGGCTCATTGGAATAGATAAACGTGAACATTTCTGAATTCTCATGTACAATAAGAGAAAGCGTAGTCCAAGCATGGACGCAAGATGTACGGAATGGAGGAAAGCACATGAGGAAAGAAGATCTTCTTACAGCTGAGGAGTTACAAGCGTTGCTGGTTGAGAATGAGGAGTACTCTGAAGAGATTGAGCGCGATGAGCCGCTCAAGGCACAGGATCTACATTCTTTGCAAAAGACCGTTATGCTTCTTTCCAAGCAGGTGGAAGAGCTCCAAATGCAACTTCATGAGCAGTTTGAACTCCAGAATAGACAACAAGAGCAGTTTCTAAGGCTATGTAGACACCAACTTGAGAACAAGCTGCATGAGCAGCTCGTCAATACGATTGTTGTCCATCAGCAAGCGGCAAATCAAGAAGATACCATGGAACTTCAGAATGCTTCCAAAGATGCAATGCAACATGTAGTAAACATAGCAGAGTCGAAAGAGGAGGATACGCAGCTATCGTTCTCTAGAGTGAAAAGCTATAGCAAAATTCGCAAACGAAAAAAGGGCTTTCTCGAGAAGCTTTTTGAATAGTGTAAACAAAGACCAGCATCTTCCTAAAGGAAGAGTGGTCTTTTTTAGAAGCAAGCATCGATGATTGGATGGAGTGGTGTCAAAGCTGATGATGAATAAGTCAGAGCGGGTAGCTGGGAGTGATTGATCGAGATTAGAGCAGATTTCCGTCATGAAACGGAACCAGAGGGCGCTATTTAGGGGGAATGAGTAAGTTTGGAAAAGTTGCGGAACGAGGATCCTCTATTTCGTCGCAAACACCCGTAATTGCCAGGAAATGAACTGAATAGCGCACTCACGTTCCGTTTCTCCCAGAAAACGGCTAATTTCAGGAGAATAGCGGAACTAGGTTCCGCAACTGACTTCAATTGCTCTCACAACTCAATTCGCTCCCCGAACTGCTCCCCGAACTGCTTCCACGAACTTCGCCACAGACGTTCCACAGTTCTACTCCACCAGCCTACAACATCCCTTCCTCATGCGCTTTCTTCGAAGCTTGAACGCGGTCACGGACGTCCATCTTGGAATAGATGTTGGAGATATAGTTCTTCACAGTGCCTTCGGACAAGAACAGCTTCTCGGCGATTTCACGGTTGTTCAGGCCATCGGCGATACTGTGCAGCACCTGCAATTCACGTTCGCTAAGCCCGTAAGTCTCTGCCCGGACGCTCTCTTCCTTATCTTCAGAAGAAGCGCCAACGCCTTTCTCCGTCCCGCCCCGCGCTTGCTGCACGAGCATCTTAGCAATGTCATGCGGAATTAGTGTGCCGCCTTGATGCACCCATTTTATTCCTGTCGCCAGTTCTTTTGGATGAATGGCTTTAAGCAAGTAACCTTCAGCTCCAGCGCTTAATGCATCTACGACATAACCAATCTCCTGAAAGGTAGTCAAAATAATGACGCGGATGTGCGGCCAGGTAGCCTTAATCAGACGAGTGGCTTCAACGCCATCCATGATCGGCATATGAATATCCATGAGTACAACATCGGGCTGATGGTCTTCGCACAGCTTGACCGCGACATGTCCGTTTTCTGCTAAGCCAACGACTTCAATATCAGGGTCCATACCCAGCACGATGTGTAAGCTTTCACGTATTAAATCCTGATCATCGACCAGAAGTAGTTTGAGCGGTGATTGGTTTGTAGTCATAGGGAATCCTCCTCACAGCGATTAAAAGGTTGAGAAACGTTTTACGGGAATGAAACAATGGACAACCATCCCTTGCTCTGGCAGAGAGCGAACCTGCAAAGTACCTTGAAGCGCTGTTATACGCTCTTGCATCGCATTAATGCCGAAGCCCATTTTCAATTGCTCCGTTCCGATGCCATCATCTTCAATGCGAAGGGAGATTTGGTCCTCTGCATAGGTCAGGACAATCTCGATGGAGGTTGCTTTTCCATGGCGCTTGGCATTCGTTAACGATTCCTGTAGACAACGAATGAGTGAAAGCTTGGTTTGTTTGGGAATCTCGAATTCTTCACTAACCGTCGTGAAGTGAATCTGAGTCCCAGTGTGCAGTGCGAATTCATTCGCAAGACGGGATAGCTGCTGGGATAACAGCATGTCTCCCTCTTGGGGGACCATTTGATGAATACTGCGGCGTACTTCTTCAAGACCACCGCGCGTCACATTGCGCAGAACATCGAGTTTCTGTTTGGCCTTCTCAGGCGAAGCCTCAATGAGATACGAGATGGCATCCATCCCCATAATCACAGATGTAAACGTATGGCCTACCGTATCATGTAATTCGCGAGCCATACGATTGCGCTCCTCTACCAAAGTAAGCTGCTCAATCTGATTAGCGTATTGCTCTAGCACGTTATTTTGCTCATGAATCAAATGATACTGACGTTGGTTTTCTTCTAGCAGCTTCTCGGTCTTCTCATTAGAGGTAACAGCGCGTTGTAAGCTTAATCCGATAGCAAAGAACAGGACAGCGTTCAGGATAAAACTAAATAATTGCCCGACACCCATCCCGCTATGCAGAAGGAAAAAGTAGGTGACAGGCATCCCCACCATGAAGATAGGGGCGGTCCACCAAGCATTTTTTCGATCAGTGAGGAATCCAATGACCATGATTGGGCAATTAATGGTAAGTAAGGCGTCTTGCTCCATCCAAGCCAAGTAAATTTGCAAGGGAATGCCTGTCACTAGGACAGCAATGGGATAACATGTCGTGTTAATGTAGTGAGGTCGCCAGAATAAAAAAGGAGCCCCATAGGAAAACAGAATAGCCAATATGGTTAACAGGATGTGGGAGAATGGTTGTTCATAGAGGTGAAGGCAGCTATAAAGTAAACCAAGCAGTGCAGCACCGGTCAATACGATAAACAGCGACCATTCTACACCATGCCACGGTCTTCTTTGAATCATAGATGAGCTCCTTTACTAACAGGTCTTATCTTCCATTGTACATAAAATCAGGAAAAAGCCATAGTGAGCGCAGTCATATGATTTTTATCACTAGGCATGACAGCGGAAGTAAGGTAGGATTGGATTATATTGGATAAAAAAGTGAGGAGATGTCGAATGTCAGCATCACAAGAGGCTCATACGCCCATTGTACAGGTAGATCAAATTTCGAAACGCATTGGTTCCAAGACCATTATTGATAAGTTAAGCTTCGATGTGCCGCGCGGCGAGGTTTTCGGATTTCTCGGGCCGAATGGAGCGGGCAAAACGACAACCATCCGCATGATGGTTGGACTTATGTCGATCTCCGAGGGAGATATCCGCATTGGCGGGTATTCCATTCGGTCCCATTTTGAGCAAGCGATTCGTCATATTGGGGCGATTGTCGAAAACCCGGAAATGTATAAATTTCTGAGTGGTTATAACAATTTGGTTCATTATGCCAGGATGATACCAGGCATTGGAGAGGATAGGATTCAAGAGGTTATTGATCTTGTTGGGATGACGAATCGTATACATGACAAGGTGAAAACGTACTCCCTGGGGATGCGGCAACGATTAGGTATCGCGCAAGCACTTTTACATCGACCCTCGGTCCTTATTCTGGACGAGCCCACCAATGGGTTGGATCCAGCGGGTATACGGGAGCTTCGAGATCACCTACGGAAGCTTACCCGAGAAGAGGGGATTTCCGTTATCGTTTCTTCTCACTTGTTAGCAGAGATGGAGCTAATGTGTGACCGAGTTGCCATTATTCAGAATGGAAAGTTAGTTGATGTTAGGCTCATTAAGGAATTTGTACATGAGGATGGCAAGCAGCGAGTCGTCTTCGAGGTGGAGGAGATTGATCAAGCAGTACAGGTAGCTTCCGCACAAGGTATAGCCGTTGAAGTGATCGAAGATCTCCTAGTCATGAATCTCGACAAACAAGAAACAGCTTTGTGGAATCAACGATTCGTCGAGGCAGGGATTGCTGTATATAGCATACGCAAAACGACCAAGTCGCTTGAAGATCAATTTTTAGAAATGACAGGAAGTGATCCTATTGCTTAATCTCATCAAGAATGAGCATATGAAAATTTATCGCAGGCTTCGAACATGGATTCTAGCCCTCTTGTTAATTGTCATTGTAGTGCTCACTGGCGTGTTATCTCATTCGGATTATCACAAAGACGATAGCTGGAAAATAAGGGCCACAGAAACCATCGAGCATAATAAGACAGAGCTTGCTAATCCTGATATTCCGGACAATTTTAAGAAGCAAATGCGGGAAGAAAGTGCCCTGCAGCAATACATGCTAGATCATAATTATCCCCCTATTGATAACACGTTATGGGGAGGCATGCTCACTGCGTCGGGATTGATCATTCTGGTTACCTTGTTTACTGTCATTATTGCAGGGGATATGGTAGCAGGGGAGTTTACTTGGGGAACGATCAAGCTGCTGCTTATTCGTCCTGCTAGTCGGTCCAAGATTTTATTGTCGAAGTATGTGACAACACTGCTTTTCGCGGCAACGCTACTAGTCATCTTGTTCATCACGGCCTTGATTGTAAATGGCTTCTTGTACGGCTTCGAACGGCTGAGTCTTCCACATCTAACTGTGAATGCAGCGGGGCAGGTTCAGGAGAAGAACATGCTGTTCTATGTGTTTGCGACCTATGGACTCAAATTAATCGAGCTTGTGATGATTGTCACGTTAGCTTTTATGATTTCGACCGTATTCCGCAGCGCTTCCCTCGCGATTGGCCTCAGCATTTTCATCATGTTCGCAGGACAAGTGATAACGTTATTGTTGATGCGGTATACGTGGGGCAAATATTTCTTATTCGCCAATACGGATCTTACTCCGTACCTGGAGGATAGGCCATTAGCGGAGGGAATGACGATGGGATTCTCCATCACCGTGCTCGTTTTCTATTTCTTATTATTCAATGTCCTTTCCTGGGGAATATTCCGCAGACGCGATGTAGCGGCGTAACAACAAAGAACGATCCTTCCGGTACCAATACCGAGGGATCGTTCTTTTCATTTTTGAATATATGTGTGTATGGTATCTGGTACTTCCAGAAGCGAAGGCAACTGATAGAACGCACCCTTAGGCGTGACATCAATCGTTCCATTGTTAAATATCCAGTCATCCTCAACTGGAATGTGAATAGCGTGGATACCTGCGTGCAGTGCAGGTAGAACGTCAGTGGTGATCGAGTTTCCGATCATCCAGGTATGCTGGCGGTCAAATTGTTGTTCTTTCATCAGCGTATCCATAAACTCACGCGTCTTGTGCACGGTGACGAAGATCCGATCCTGGAAAAATTCGTCGAGGCCGACATCCTTAATTTTCTTCATTTGGATGGAGACATCTCCACCTGTGTATAGAAACAATTGGTGACCAGCTTGCCCAAGCTTCTGAAGGGTCTCGTTCATCAGCGGATAAGGTTCAACGGTGTAACTATAGACGGTGTGACCGAGCTGCATAAGCCAGTCCTGTTCTTTGCTACTAACAGGACGGTTGTAGTGATGTGCGAACCATTGATAGGTTTCGACGAATGATTGGGGAAAACGTTCCGGCATAAAGCCATGAATCTGAATGCCAGCTAAGTCGATATCGAGTTGCTTTTTCTTAATATCTTGTTTGCTAAGGCCATGTCCAGCATACCAAGTCAGCATGAGATCGACGAACTGATCAATCACGAAATCAAAATATTTATTGCAATGCACCAACGTGTCATCAAGATCAAATAAGATGGATTGTTCTCTCATAGTTTCCATATCTCCTGCATCAGTTAGAAATGAATTTCCAACTAGTATACCATGCGGATAGCTTCAATCCTAGCTGAATGGAGCTACATGGCGACCGTGTTGCCTTTATACATGCTTTCAGATGCAGCGACAGGCTTATTCCCGGTTTCAGGTTCAGTGTTCGGAACGGGCACAGGAGCGGTTGCTTTAATATCCATTTTGCTGCTGCCTTGGAACACACCGCCCTCCTCAATAATGAAAGAGGCTGCGCTAATATTGCCGTGCAGGGAGCCTGTGGAGGTAATGGTTAGCTTGCCTTTGGTCGTAATATTGCCCTGTACGCTTCCAGCCAAAACGACATCTCGCGCTGCGATATTGGATTTCACGACACCGTGCTCACCGATAATCACATCACCAGCACAATCGATATCTCCTGTAATTCCGCCTTCGATGCGGATACTAGCCTCGGATTTGATGCGGCCTTCAAAGCTGGTTCCCTCACCTATCAGCGTATCGGTTGTATTTGGATTCATGAAGTTTTTGGATTTTTTGAACATGTTAGTTGTCATCCTTTCGAATCGATTTAAGATAAGGTTTGGGGTCGACACTTTCTCCGTTTTTGAGTACCTCATAATGGAGATGTGCCCCCGTGCTGCGGCCAGTGGATCCGACTAAGCCAATCGTGCTGCCTTTTTCGACGGAATCACCTTTGTTTACAAGAATCCTATTTAAATGCATATACCAGGTGCGTAAGCCCTTGGAATGCTCAATCACGATATTATTGCCGTGGTAAATGTCACTCCCTGTGGAGACGACTTTACCAGCCGCGGTTGCAAATACCGGATCATTCTCATGAGCACCGAAATCTATGCCAGAATGATAGCTCGGTATTTTCGTAAATGGATCTGAACGGTATCCAAAAGGTGAAGTAACAACCTTCGTGGTCGTTGGCCACAGCGTTGGAGTAATGCGAAGCTGCTGCTGTTTGTCGGCTACCTTCTGCT
Organism: Paenibacillus sp. J22FR5; assembly: GCF_059691975.1. Classification (NCBI taxonomy): domain Bacteria; kingdom Bacillati; phylum Bacillota; class Bacilli; order Caryophanales; family Paenibacillaceae; genus Paenibacillus; species Paenibacillus sp. J22FR5. The sequence goes on from NZ_JCAUAN010000005.1 coordinate 122,296, forward strand.
TCGTTTCGGCTAAATTGGATTGGAGTTGCTGAACTTCACCGTTAAGGGCTGAGAACGAAGCAAGTGTATCTTGACCAAGCTTGAGAATGATTTCTTGGGAAACGGGATTCGGGCTTCCGCCCACACCCGTTGAAGCTCCAGACTCATCGGCTATTGGCTGCTGCGCATCTTTCTTCGCATTACCTTCGGTTGTTGCGTTAGCAACAGCAGTGTTACTTGGATCTGGATCGATCCCGGCTATAGACTTGAGATCACTCTCGAGCTTCTTTACTTCTTCGACTTTTGTTTTCATTTGTTCTGCTTGCTGGGACAATTGAATCACTTCATTTTGCAATTGTTCGATGGCTTCATCCTTCGAGGTTAGGGCCGCGCTCCATTGCTCGTTGGCACCACTCAGCTTGGATTGTAAATCGCTTGCTTGTTTCAGGGTATGTGTATGTAAAATATAAATCGTTATGGAAATCAGCATTAGCAAGGAAAAACATGCTGCAGCGATATAGGCAAATAAATGGGGAATACGAAACCTGACAACGGATTGATTCGCGTCTGGAATGATAACCAGTGTCAGTTTTTTTGGTTTCCACTTGAACTTCATAAGGGCTTGATTATCTCCTGTCGTGGTTGAATTTGGTAAAGGTCTGTACATCATTCGTCATATTGCGATAAAAACCTGCATTACTACCTACTAGTCCTAGGAAAATGAGTCTAAAGTAGGAAGGAATCCTGTCGTATATGATCGAATGTACTAACTCAATTACAGAAAAGCTGTAGATTTGGAGTGGAGGCACACATGATAAAGCTTGCAGGTATTGACATAGGGAACGATAGTATTAAGCTGGTGCTAGATGGGTCTAGAGAACCGCTAGTGATTCCGAATATCATTGCTCCTGGCTACGAAAGACACATTTTGCAAGAAGAAGATTCACCTTGGAAAGCACTGGATGTTGTTATCTACAGTCCGAGTCTTTCACAAAGGAATCAGCGTTATTTCGTAGGGCAGCTAGCTCTAGAGCATGAAGATAACCTGGAGCTAGAGGACACAGATAATAAAGCGCTATCTGATCAATCCCTCATTGTTGCACTGACTGCACTTGCTTATCAGGGGCTCACGAACCAAGCGGCTAACCCTGGCTACGGCAATGTGGACGAGGTTGAATATACGCTGGGAACGGGATTGCCTGTGCGTTCATTTGCGAAATACAGCCAAACCTTTGAACATCGACTTCTTGGCGAACACGAAGTGACGTTCCTTTCCACACCACAGTTCCATAATCGTAAAATTAAAGTCTCGATCCGCAAAGTCGCTGTCTCCATTGAAGGTGCTGCAGCTATGTTCCACATGGCAACACACGACAGCCTGCAGGTCAAAGACGAAGAAATATACAACGGCTGCATAGGCGTTTGCGAAATCGGCGCACTGACGACAGATTTCCCGGTCATCAAACGCATGGCGATAGATAATCATTTCAGCCATGGGGAGCAAATCGGGATCGCCACTTACTTGGATGCGATCATTCGCGACGTGGAAGATGCGTATGGCCACTTGTTCCCAAGCCGCGCGAAGCTCGCGCAACGGGTGAAGAATCGTCAATTTACGATTCAGCTGCCAGGGGAAGGCCAAGTGGATATTCGGCCGGTCGTGGATCAGCATTTCCGTCGGGCAGCCGTTCGCATGGTCGAAATGATCAAAAAGCGTTGGCGCAAATGCCCGGATATTCAATGCTTCTACGTCATTGGAGGCGGAGCAACAGCGCTAAAGCCATACATACAAGACGCTGCTGGAGCCATGAAATTGCGCTTCACTGCGGATAGCGAATACTTAAATGTGCATGGCTACTTGAAAGTAGCAAAAAGCCGTTTAAATCAATCAGTTCCTGTTTAATTTTTGCGAGGCACCCGCTTAGGCGGGTGCTTTTTCATTTGTGAATAAGCATTCCTCCAAATTAAAATTCACGATAGCAGTTCACATTAGTTACTGCTTTCGGCTTGTTTCAGCTTGGTAAGTTCCATGTAGGTAGTCAAGATCGATAGAAGCAGACAACTGCCGAAGCCTACCGCGCAAATCGAACCCATGATGGGTGCTGTCTTGCCAAAGATGAGGCCTATTAGGATCCATGCAAAGCAAGAGACCAATAAGAAATTTCCTCCCCACAACCATTGGGAATAGCTCAAACGTTGACTGAGTTTACCAGCGTTCTGTTCAGGCTCTTTCTGAGATTGCGTACCTTCTGTGGAAGGCGGTGATATGCTTTTGCCTTGTGATTTGCGCTTCTTCCTCAGTCCTATCATAAAGAGTAGAAACATGATGATCGGCTGGTAAGCAAGTACAATAACCGGTGAACTGAAGTTGGAGAAGGACAGCAGCTCGGTGGTGCTTTTAAAGGAAAAGCAAGTACTCATGGTTATTAACAGCGCGATGGGCTTGTTGATCATCGGGTAATTACGATCCTGAAAAAGGGAGGAAATCCCGACCAGAAGCGCCAAATAAATAGCAATGATTTTACACGTAATCGTGGGATACCAAATCATGAGCATGATGAGATCAATGCGATCTAGAAAGTCTGTGACATGTATCATTTGGACCAAATTATAGGTAGGATAAGAGAAATTTGCGGGCATTTTAGGACCAAGAACGGCAATAATTAAGAAAAGAATAAGGGTCAGCAGGACAAAACCAAGCAGAGAGCCATGGCGAATCGCGGATCGAACATGATTAGGATTGGACAGCAAATGTAGAAAGGCCCCCAGAATGAATACATCGCCAGCGCTTCCGAGTGTCAGAACGGAACTTGCCGTCCAGTTTTGGAGTGGCATCGTTAGGATGGGCGTCGCAAGCCGTAAAAAAAATTCGTTAGATAAGAGCAGTGGCATAATCGCAATGGTGACAACAAAAAGCGGGTAGAACAGGTCATTGACACGAGCAATGACCTCTATACTCGTTTTGCCAAAATACATGAGTAGGAGGCAGGTTAGCAAAATTAAAACTTCCAAAGGTGTTTGATGGAGTAACAGGCTTGAGCTAAATCTCGATAACGAAGAAATGTCACGAACAACAATTTGCCAGAAATGAAACAAGATCAGCAAATTGGCACAAGTGCCAGCCCATTGTCCAAGTATTTCTTTGGAAATTTCAAAAATATGCTTCTGCGGGTAGAGCATTGACATGTAGCCGAAAAAGCCAGCAATCAGGAAGACGTAGAACATCGAGAGTAGATAACTGAACCAAGCATCCATATGATTGATATGAATCAAAACATTTTGTAAGGTGAGAATACCTCCGCTTGTAACAATGGATGAAGCTAGCCAGGAAAGCTGACGATGGTTAATGACTTGCTTTTTATCGATGGGAAATACCTCCTTTCTGTTATATTCCGAGAACTTGAATAAGCCAAGGGGAAACCTTTTGTATGAAAAAATAAGTTGGCATCGGTAAAGTCATGTGGAAATAGGTACTGAGAAGACAAACAAGAATTAAACCAATCGCCACACCATAAATCATCTTGATCCCTGTATTCGTTTTCTTCAGCATTTTGCGATCGATAAAGAAAGAGCCTGCCAATATGATGAGAAATCCGATGATAAAAATCCCATTCATGTTTTACTTCCCTTCCTTTGTTACGTTACGGTTAATCACACCTGTATCAGGAATGGAGGCATTCACGCGAATGTTGAACTCGGCTTCTTTGAAATAATGCTCCCAATCTTTCTCGAACTGTGCTTTCCATCTCTTAGGATGGGTTCGCCAAACCATTAAACCAAGTTGAGCCGAATCTGTGCCTTCCTTTTTCATTTGTTTGATCGCAGTAATCATAGATGCTTTGATTTGCTCAGCGAATTTGTCCTCGACTTTATGCAGGATGGCAGATTGGTACAGATCATAATTGGACAGATCCTCGCGCACAGAGCCATAGGCTTCCACGGTAATTTCAAAAATAACTTTGTCATCCTGCAGCTTGGGGGTGATGGCCGTCTTGCCGTCCATGACAAGAATGGAGATATTTTTACCTTCCTCCACGGCGAACGTGAGCTGCTGCGATTTCACTTGATTACGTAGCCACATGAGTCCGTTTGCTTCTTTCTTCTTATAAATGCCAACCATGCGATCCCCTTTAAATTGGGCATAACCAATTAACTGGACTTCATGAGAGGGTTCTTTAGCTCCTTTCGACTCGCGGGGCTCCAAATAACTTATGATCGGATCGCTATTAAAGCTCAGTGACATACCCACGTCTTTCATCGATGTGGGCATCGCTTGTCGTGACTTAGCTAGCTCACGAAACACCTCTGCCGGAAACCGTTCGAATTTCGGTTCTGTATTTAGTAGGTCATAGCCTTTGCCTTTGGTGGTAATAAGGAAGGTCGTCATCCGATTTTCGGACGAACGCGGAAGGACATCGAATAAGGAATCGATGCCAGCTGCAGCGAGCTTCTCGCCGATAATGATTGTTCTTCGGTGGGAGAGGAAGATTCGCCTTGCCATGCGTAATTGTAGCTTGCCGAAGGCATCTCGAAAGGTAGCTCCAACCTCGGAATCAATGTAATAGCTTTTGCCTCCTGCTGTGCCGCCGCCGCCGCCGCTGGCTCCACCCATGGATCCGGGCAGAGGAAACATATAGGCAACGCGGTAGCTGCCATCATCATCTAAATCAACCGATGACGTAACGACGAAGGCGATATCATTCGTCTCGGTACGATCCCAGCACCCCGTAAGGAGCGTCGTAGAAAGCAGTAAGGCTGCCACTAACCCGAGCCTAAGGGGCTGCTTAGGATGACCCATTCGATTGTTCCTCCTTGCTGGCTTTGTGTACGTGATCGATGTTACTGCCGTCTAAGCCTCCATGTTTTTTGATTTGCTCCGAAATTGCACCATCTTGATTGGTATTATCTTGCATAGCCATGAATTCAGGACGCTTCAGCATTTGCCACAACGGCGCACGGACAAGTACATCCTTCATATCTTTAGCTGATAAAGGGCCAACTGGTGATAAGTAGGGAACTCCGAAAGATCGGAGATTCGCCATGTGCCCGATAAGAATCATTAAAGAGAAGAAAATACCGTAGAAACCAAAAACGGATGCGGCTATTAATATAGGAAAACGCAGCATTCGAATGGCAATTGCGCCGTTAAATCGCGGGATGGTGAAGGACGCAATCCCTGTAATAGAGACAACAATAACCATCGGAGCCGAAACGATCCCTGCTTGAACCGCTGCTTGCCCAACGACGAGCGCACCTAAGATTGAAACCGCGGAACCGACCGCCTTGGGGAGCCGGATGCCGGCTTCTCGCAAGGCTTCAAAAGTAATTTCCATGATGAAGGCTTCAACAACAGCAGGAAATGGGATTGCCTCCCGGGAAGCAGCAACGCTAAGCATTAAGGTTGTAGGTAGTAGTTCTTGATGATACGTCGTTATGGCAACGTAAAGAGCCGGCGTCGTTAACGATAGAAACATGAAAATATAACGAAGTATTCGTAAGAGACTGCTAATTTGGAATCGCTCATAATAATCCTCGCTCGTTTGCATGATCTGAACGAACACGAACGGGACGATAAGTGCAAATGGGGTACCATCAGTTAAGATCGCGACCCTACCTTGAAGTAAAGCGGATGCAACCACGTCAGGACGTTCGGTATATTGCATTTGTGGAAAAGGCGAATAAGCATCGTCTTGGATGAGCTCTTCGATCATGCCTGATTCCAAAATAGCATCAATTTTGATTTGCTCCAGTCGTTTGACGACTTCTTCAATCAAAGAAGGCATCGCTAGATCATCCATATAGCAGATGACAAGATTGGTATTACTTGCTTTGCCGACACTCATGGATTTCATTTTGAGTCGAGGGGTCTTTAGCTTACGACGGATCATAGAGGTGTTCGTACGGATGCTCTCTACGAAACCCTCCTTCGGTCCACGCACGACAGTTTCTGTCTCTGGCTCACCAATGGAACGTTTCTCTGTACCACGAATACCGAGCAAAATGGCTTTCGCGTTACCCTCAACAAGCAGCGCAGCATCACCGCCTAAGACGGAAGTCAGCAAATCTCCGTAATTATCGGAAATTTGTGTCTGTGACACCGGCAGAATGACATTCGCGATGCGCTCAATAGAGGTTTCTCCACCTCCGATGAGCATCAGCGATTTCATCGTATCATTCAGCAGCTGCGTATTCGTTAGACCGTCCACGAATAGAAGTAGTGCTGGAATATGCGGATCGATCTCGAATTCACGGACTACAACATCGGAGCATTCCTGAAACATGTCCTTGATGAACTTATGATTCTCATCAAGCAGCAGGGAGAGCTTGGTCTTCTTAAGATCCTCGATAAAGGAGTAATCAAGAGCTAGATCTAAATCGGAGGGAGGATCCACTTCGCTTGATTGTGCAGCAATACGCTTGTGCAGGATGCTTCTCATCAAATATTTGGGTGTTTTGGCCAAGCGAAAGGCACCTCCTGCCGCGATCAAGCTGAAGAAATAAGAATGTGTAGATTATGTTCTGCGAAATTGCAGGATTTTATTACGAAAGTTGGAAAATTTTATTTGTGCAGGTACCTTTGGTAAGAAAAGGTATAGTCGCGAAGACCTTAGCAAAAGCTATCTCAGCATGCAGATGCAGGGATAGGAGCTGTTGTTTTTTTGGGATGGATTATTCTACTACTGATACTATTCATATTTCAGGCAGCTACAATTCTAATTATCGAATACAAAAGGCCGGCAAAGTCGGTAGCATGGCTGAGCATTTTATTTATTTTTCCAATCATTGGATTCATTATGTATTATTTCATTGCTAGGGAATATTCAAGGCGGAAGAAGGTTCATGGACATAGCATAGAAGGTGTCGAGAGGTTACAGATCTCGAAGACTCCATACCAATCAAGTTCGAGGTCAAAAGGAGTTGAGGACAGCTTCTTGTCGGGAAACACGCGTTTTCGTGATTGGCTGCTTCATGTGCCAGATGCTCCGATTACTGTGCACAATCGGGTTGAGGTATTGACCAATGCTGATGCCACGTATGAGGCAATGCTTACGGAAATAGGGAAAGCCAGAAACCATATACACTTCGAATTCTATACGATTCGCGATGATGCGATTGGCAGAAGATTTCAAGAGGCCTTAATTCTCAAAGCCAAGGAAGGCGTGGAGGTCAGAGTCATTTATGATGGCGTAGGCAGCCACTCGCTTTCAAGGGCTTATATTAATACTTTGAAGCAAGCGGGCATTGCTGTGAAGCCCTTCTTAAAGCCGCTGATCGCTTTTTTTGAGAAACGCTTAAATTATCGCAATCATCGCAAAATTGTCATCGTGGACGGTTTCGTTGGTTTTGTGGGTGGCATTAATATTGGCAATGAATATGTAGGTGGGGATCCCAAGCTAGGCTTCTGGCGAGACACCCACATGATGCTGCATGGGGACGCGGTATACGATCTGCAGAGCTCTTTTCTATCGGATTGGTATTTCGTTAGCGGAGAAAGTTTGGATGGGAGGAGCTATTATCCAGCCCATGGGGAGAAGAATTCTTCGTTCGTTCAAGTCATTTCGAGTGGTCCTGACGCCAGATGGGATGCTATTCAGGAAATGTATTTTGCCGGATTGATCGCAGCTAAGAACCGCATTTGGATCACAACGCCCTATTTTATTCCCGATCCGAGCATCATCATGGCGCTCAAATCAGCAGCCATCAGTGGCGTTGATGTGCGTGTCATTTTACCGTATAAGGCCGATTCTCGTATTGTTCAATACGCATCGCGGTCTTATCTGCATGAGTTAATGCAGGTGGGAGTACGTTTCTACTTGTATCGGAAAGGTTTCATTCACGCCAAAATCATCCTCGTGGATGAAATCATGGCCACGGTAGGAACCGCAAATGTAGATATGCGCAGCTTTTTCAGTAACTTTGAGCTCAATGCCGTAATGTTTGATCGAGAGGTGATCAAGCGGCTAGACGCTGATTTCCTTATGGATCTAGAGGAATGCACGGAAGTACAGCTTCATGAGTTTGCGATGAGGTCTAAAATGGAAAAGAGAAAAGAAAGAATCGCTCGATTGTTATCTCCATTATTCTGAGAACTTAAAAGAGTAGTTCTATACGGAACTACTCTTTTAAGTTTGACAGGATAGCATCTAGATTTTGAGGCGAAACTCGGTCGATCAAGTCGCCATATGTTCGAAGTCGATTCATAATGTTCAGTTGATTGAATTCACGAGGACTTGGATTCATCTCGACCTCTTTCCATAGTAAGGGCGTCGAGACGGTTGCGTCTTTCGTGGCTCGTGGGGTATAGGGGGCTGAAAGTGTTTTTCCATACCAATGCTGCAGATAGTCGATGTAAATTTTATCACCGCGATTTTTCTTGAACCGCTCAATGGTGAACAGCCTCGGATGCATCTTAACCGCATACGCAGCGATAAAATGACCGACTTTTCTGAGCTCCTCGAACGTATAGCCGGGCTGAATGGGGATGTAAATCTGTACGCCTGTCGCACCAGAGGTTTTGGGAACTGATTGAATACGCAGCGAATCCAGCACCTCACCGATGATATGAGCAGCCTCCATGATGCGAGGTTCTTCCTCCAGGCTCGGATCGATATCGATGAGCCATTCAGCAGGTAGCGTCTCTCCGACATGGTGGAAGGAAGGATGAAATTCCAAGCAAGTAAGATTTCCAAGCCATATGAGTGTAGATAATGAATCCAGATTCACGTAGTTAATGCCATCGAGTGGAGCCAGATTAACAAAGCTAGGCACGGGATCGGGGGCATTTTTTTGATAAAAGGACTTATCATGATAGCCGTGTGGATATCGAATGGTGGTAAGGTGGCGATTACGGCAGTAGCGCAGGAGGTAGGGAGAGAGCTCACTTAATTTAGTGAGATAGTCGGCTTTCGTGATACCTAAATCGGGCCATAATGGCTTATTCGGATTGGTGATGGTCAACTCGTTACCTTCAACGAGCAGTGTGCCTTTCTCTGCTTTGAACGCCATTGGAACCTCCTTCTGAGCTGTTGTCGTATCTCCAATTATTTCCTAGGAGAGGCTTTCTCAAACTGGGTAAAAAAGCTTTCTCTACACGCAAACCGTTGGGACCTAGCCTTCGTTTCCTTTATTAGAAACTTGAAGGAGGCAATGTGCATGGGCAATTATGAGAAAAACTTTTATCGAAGTACTTCGAGGATGAGCGACCGCGGTTTAGATGATGATTTTATCGCCAATAAGAATTCGTTCTTCCGATTACCGGAAGCTTATAAATTCTTATGGGGTAAAAAAATATGGTTATCATCATTGGTGCTGCTTGGTGTTGTAACAGGAGTGACCGCTTTATCAGCCATAGCGGCTGAACCGCTGAAGGTCCAAAGTGAGACAGACGTTGCCGGAGATTTAGGTATTCTGCAAGGCGAAGGCAATGGGCTGACAGCAGAGTACTTGAACAAATCAACGACTAGGCTGCAAGCTGCGGTAATGTCCCTCCGATTGCAGGGGTTAGAAGCGGAGGCACTGGCTTATAAAGGAACATCTAGCTTTAAAGATGCAAGCAGTGTATCGGCTGCGAATCAGGCTATACTTGGTTATTTGAGCGCGCATCCTGAGCTTGGCTGGCAAGGGACAGAGGATCATAGCTTTAATCCGCTTAGCAGTGTGACCTCACAGCAGTTTTATAAAGTTCTTTTAGAATCCCTTGGCTATAAGCAAGGAACGGATTTCGAATTTGCATCTGTGTTCGACTTTGCTGCTAAGCATGGTTTATCCAAGCTTGCGACTGTTAAAGACTTCAAAAACTTACATATGGCAACTGCAACGATTGAAGCGTTAAATGTACCTATGAAAGGGATGGCCGGAACGTTCGCTGCGGATCTGGCTGGCAAAGGAAAGCTAGACAAGTCGAAGTTAGATGAGCTTGCCAAACCAGCATTGAAGCTAGTGCAAAGCGAAGCACTAGGCAGCTATCTCACAGACGATAAAGGTATGACGCTGTACTATTTCACAAAAGATGTGGCAGATGTCAATTCATGTGTGGGACAATGTCTGACGAACTGGCCGATCTTCGATGCGAATAACTTTACCGTACCTGCAGAGTTTCAAGCGTCAGATTTCAGTGCCTTCACACGTGCGGACGGCAAAAATCAACTCACCTATAAAGGCTGGCCATTATATTATTTTATCAAGGATGTAAAACCAGGAGATACCACGGGAAATAACGTTGGCAAGGTCTGGTTTGTCATCAAGCCGTCAAACGGTGGCGTTGCCTTAGGTACGAAAACGGATCTTGGCAATTACTTGACCGATGCGAACGGGATGGCGCTCTACTACTTCGATAAGGATACGAAAGGTGTAAGCAATTGTTCAGGCAAATGCTTGGAGAAATGGCCTGTCTTTTATGCCCCTTCGATTTCTGCACCAACTGGTGTGAACTCCGCTGACTTCGGCACATTGATTCGTTCGGATGGCAGTAAGCAATCCACCTATAAGGGCTTCCCGCTGTACTACTGGGTGGATGACAAGAAAATGGGTGACACTTTAGGTCAGGATGTTGGTCATGTCTGGTACGTGATTGACCCAGCGAAATTTGTGGGGACCAAAGCTTCGAATACAGCTGTGAAAACAAGTAAGTCCGACGCGTTAGGCACTTATCTCGTGGATGCCAATGGCATGGCACTATATATGTTTACGAAGGACAAAGGGGATCCGAATTCATGTGTGGGCGCTTGCATTGTCAACTGGCCGATTTTCTACGATGCGAATCTGACCGTTTCCTCGGATCTTCAAGCAAGTGATTTTGGCGTATTGACACGTAAGGATGGTACGCTGCAAAGCACCTATAAAGGTTGGCCGCTGTATTATTGGATCAAGGATCAACATCCTGGCGATACGACGGGACAAAATGTAGGTAAAGTTTGGTTCGTTATTGATCCATCTCAATTCACTGCGAGATAACCATCGAAGCAGGGTACTCCAACAAGCTGGAAGGTCCAGACATGTTGGAGTGCTTTTTCGTTTCAACTATTGCCAAGACTTCCCGCTGAGGATATGGTAGAAAGAGAATAAAAGTCATTTCGACTCGGGGTGTACCTGAACAATGCGGAATCGAACAGATGGAGAGCTTATGAAGCTGGTCATGAGTAAGCATCATCCAGCCTTAGAGGAACTATACGATAGGTATGCGAAGCTTGTATATTCTTTCGCAATGAAATCCACCAAGGAAGAACAAGCAGCTAGAGAAATTGTGCAGCTCGTATTTACACGTTTGTGGACGACAGAGAAGGGGTATGATGCGAGCAAAGGAGCATTCGTGAATTGGATGATTACGGTAACTCGCAACATCACGATTGATTGTTTGCGTAAGAAGCGAAGGGTCGATCAAGATATCCATATTGATCCCAATACATGGGAACAATCGTTCATTTCTAGCGATCCTGATCCGGAGACAGCTATGTCTCATAAATGGGTTGGAGAACAAATTCAAGAGGCGTATGTTCATTTGTCTGAGAGTCAGATCCAATTGATTAACCTAATGTATTGGCAGGGTTATTCCTTGAGTGAAATTGCAACACAAACGAATGAGCCGATCGGAACAATCAAAAGCAGGCTGCATCAAGGTTTGAAAATACTTCGCAAACATTTGACATCACTGAGGGAGGGATGACGTTATGGAGGAACGGGAGACTGTAGATTGCAGTTATCTGGTCAATTATTTGACTGGCGACTGCACAGAGTGGGAACGCGCTGCTTTCGAACGGCATCTTCGTACCTGTGTCAACTGCCGTGAAGAGTTAAACGAGCTGCAGGCGGTCTGGGAGTCGCTGCCTTTTGACATGGAAGAAGTTGAAGTACCCGCTGATTTGAAGGCGCAGGTCATGCAATCCTTACAACCGAATAATAAAGAGCCAATGAAGCTTAAGAAAAAGCGCTCTTTCATGTGGATATATGGCACTTCTGCTGCGATTGTTCTTGGGTTTGCAGTAGGTATTTGGTGGAATAGTCAGCAAAAAGTCACAATCCCTATTCCTTCAGTGGCATTAAATCAACCCGCAGAAATCGTGCATACCTATCAATTGAAATCCTTTGATACCACCATGCCGGCTGCTTCTGGTACTGCGTATGTGCTGCAAAATGGTGATAGCCACAATGTGGTCATTAATCTGCAAGGGCTTAAGGAAACGCAAGGGGACTGGACCTATCAGGTGTGGTACAACAAAAGTGGGAAGCGATATAATTGCGGAACGCTGCGCGTGGATGAGAGAGGCACAGGCGTACTTACTTATGCCATCCCCGTGAAGTTGAAGGATGCTCAAATCGACTCGTTTGGGGTGACCTTAGAGCCAGATCCGAATGGGAGCACGCCGCGCGGGAAGAAGATACTAGGTACTTAATTTGTGCCGCGTATCAAGCGACCACATGCAACCACAAATAAAGGCCAATTAACGTGATAAGCAAGGTTGGAATTGTCAGGATAACGCCTGCTTTCATGTAGCCGCCCCAAGTGATTTTCACACCTTTTTTGGCGAGCACATGAAGCCAAATCAGCGTTGCTAATGAGCCGATAGGTGTCATTTTAGGACCTAAATCAGTACCAATAACATTTGCATAAATGAGGGCCTCTCTCAGGATGCCCTCTGTTTGTGTTCCCTGAATCGCAAGTGAGTCGATCAATACCGTTGGCAAGTTATTCATGATTGAGGACAAAATCGCAGCTAGAAAACCCATGCCAATAGTTGCGGCAAGCAGGCCTTTACCAGAAATAAATTCAATGAGATCCCCGAGTGCATCGGTCAGTCCGGCATTTTTCAATCCATAGACAACCACGTACATGCCAATCGAGAAAATAACAACAGCCCATGGCGCTTCCTTCACAATTTTCTTCGTATCGATCACAGCACTCGAACGGGCAGTAAGTACGAAGCCTATTGCTGCGGTCCCAACAAGTATGGATACTGGAATTTTGATAAAACCACTGCACATATAAGCGACCAAAAGGATGCCTAGAATCCACCAGGATAGTCGAAACAGCCCCAGATCCCTAATCGCGTCAGATGGGCGTCTCAACTCAGCCATATCATAATTCTTAGGAATTTGTTTGCGATAAAAAAGGTAGAGAACAAGCAAGCTCGCTCCTAACGAGAATAGACTCGTCACGAACATGCGGCTTGCATAGGTGACAAAATCAATCCCGAAGAAATCGGCAGATAAAATATTCACCAAGTTGCTAATAACAAAAGGAAGTGAAGTCGTATCCGCGATAAAGCCACTCGCCATAATGAACGGGAGAATGGTGTGATCCGGTAGCTTCATGGCTCTGACCATAGCCAGCACGATGGGTGTCAGAATCAAGGCCGCGCCATCGTTGGCAAAAAAGGCTGAAACCGCGGCGCCGAGCAGGATCACGTAGATGAACATGAGCTTGCCATTGCCTTTGGCGAGGCGTGCCATATGGAGAGCGGACCATTCGAAGAAGCCAATGCCATCTAAAATAATCGAGATTAAGATGATGCCCACAAAAGCGAGCGTTGCGTTCCACACGATTCCTGTTACAGTGGCGACATCCTGCAGTGATACGACTTGGAAGATGAGGGCGAGCAAGGCTCCCGCCAATGCAGACCAGCCTATACTCAAGCCTTTTGGCTGCCAAATGATAAAGGTAATCGTAAGTAAAAAGATGATAATAGCTAAATAAATCATGTGATCCTCCTGATAGCAAACATATAAATCCGATGTTAATATCTCAAATTTATGGAGGTATGTATAGATAAAAATTATAGGAAGGGATTGACTAGCTGAAAGTTTGTAGTCATTTCAGAATGGCAAGACTAGATAGCAAGCGACAATTGAGGGAGGATACACATCTCAGATCAGAAGAAAATTATGAGGGAGAATCAGGGTGAATGGAGCTTAAGCCGGTATTTCCTTTTGAGCCGATCTCAACGGAAACAATTCCAACCGCTACCGATTGGATTGCAAGCATATTATCAAGAGTAATAATTAAAAACATTAGATTTTACATAGTGTTTACTTTGATTATATATATTTATAGTAGATATATTTATAGTAGATATATTTATTGTAAAAAAGATAACTCTTTATCTTAACTCTGTAATGGAACAAGTTCATTAAAAATAAAATCCGAATCGAGTTCATCCTCGGTTGGTCTATAATTATTGGGTTATTATCGGCTAAAATAGCAGAAATAATGGGGGTATTGAAAGCTGTCTACGCTCGAATAGATTGGGTAAATGGCGGAAGCTTGTGTGGGAATTTAAAGTCGTATGGAAGGAACAAATAGCTCGAAATAAATCTATCCTTGTCCTAATCCCCCTGTTATAATATGGATAATAATTGTAGGGGGATACGAACGGTGCAAAAAGGCAGAATGATCCAAGGATTGAGTTTACTTGACAGCGCCATAGAACGCGACCAATATAATAAGTTTGTGATAACGAAATTATTGGACACACACTTTAAAAGTAATGGAAGTTACTCTGAATTATACAATTCATTAGATCATTTATACGGAGAATTTGTAGGTTCGGCTATATTTTTATTGTTAAATGTGCCTGAATTGGGTTATGAAGTAATGGATGAATGTAATTTTAATAATAGTGTTTTTTTTGGATCACTAATCCAATTATACAAACACGACGCGAACAGACTTTCATTATTGGAAACCAGCCCCCTATATCTAGAAAAATTTATCTTGCTTACTTCAACCTACACACCCGAGTCTGATATCATTAGGGTAACAAGGGCAGATGGTGATTATTTTGATTTTCTGCTTAATGAACAAACAGTTGTATATATAATGAATCAATTGTTAGGCATCTTACAGAAGAAAAATCGAGACAAGCTTCCAAATGCAGCAGAAATTAAAATCGACTTTACAGATATAATCAAAAAGATGCATGATTTATCAGGCGATATTGAGGGTAAATAATTTATGACCAATAATCCAAATACCCCAAATACTCTTCCCAAAAATAGATTAGAAGATTATTACTCGGGCACTTCCCAAAAAAAACGAGTTATTTCGAATGTTGTTGATAATTTATCTTATACAATTACCCAACGAGACTCCTTATATTCTTACACGGACTATTATAATCAATTACCGCCATTAACTGATCAAATTGGTGAGTTTAAAGACTTAAGTCGTGATATCGAAGAAATAAAAAGGACTTTAGAAGTGTTCCATCAATTGTCAGCAGGATGGGAATCATTTATGGAAGGTGAGAATATGGAAGATATAAAAGAGATTAAGAACAGCCTTTCTTCGTTGAACGAAAAAGTTAGCCAAATAAGCTCGAAATTGGATGTACTGACAGAAAGGGTTAATGGAACTGTTGATTCTAAACTTAATGGGCTTTCAGACAAAATCGATAGCAAGTTTTCATTAATTGAAGATAAGCTAAAAAATATTAATGATAAAATTGACTCAAAAAAAGGTGATACAAGATACTGGATAACAACTGTAATTGCAACACTTGCTTTAATTCTCACCTCAGTCAAGGTGTTTTTTTTCTAAAAACTTTCCAAATACGATTGAACCAATCTTTGGAAGGTAAATGAGCAAAGAAGCATGAACTGTGAAAATCCCCCACTGGCCGTATTAGCTCGTGGGGGATATTTTTGTTTTATTTTGTTTTAAATCATGAACGAGCATAAGCCAATTAACGGAGCCGTATCAGCTTTATCGACTTGGAAGCAACCCACTGTCTATTGGTCTATTAGAAGTCTTGCTCAGTGAGCTCCTCATAAAGAGTCAGATTTCCTTGCTCGAGAGCGTCCCGTTGCTCCTGGAGCCGCCGGATTTCGTCTCGTAATCGTTCAATCGTCGCGTCCATTTCTTCTATGCCATCACCGAGTTGTTTCGAAGCTATCTTATTCCTCATGTGAATCCTCCATTTCTATTTAAATCCCTATACTGTACCGGTTAATATGGTGAGTAGACTATGATTTTGTATAAACTTAGGCACTACTCCTTTTTAGTTGCTTTCGTAATTTTTTGTTTTCAATCTCCAATGTTTTTTACTTGTTTTGAGGTGGGTGCCACGTGTATATTTTAGCCAGTTCTAGTTCCTACAGCAATTACTAGCAACAGGAACTTGAAACAGTCTTTGTTGCAACTGAATTCGAATCACAACCACAACCATCCTGCCCAGCGGCCTTTGCTTTTGCATCATCTGAACAACAAGCGCTTGTCTCAGTTGGTGCAGGTCCCCCACAACAGTTTTCATTCTTAAAATCGCTTAGTTCGTCCTTTTTTATTTCTTTACTCATATTCTTTTCCTCCCTAATGATTAAAGTGTGTTACATATCTGTAGACGCACGATAATACGTAAGGACGCAATATGCTTTCATCTAATTAACAACAATCCGATGTGCTACAGCTTGGTTTGTTATTACTTCGAGAAGTGTAATCAATGATATTACCTAGCCGGTCAAATTCAAAATTACAACAATTAAGCAAAAGCTCTTTTAGCTTCTCCCGGCCACGCTGCACTCTAGATTTTGCTCCAGAAAAAGAAATACCTTCGGTTAGTTCAAGAGCATGCTTATAATTATCGGAGAGTTGCTGAACCATTGGTCTGATACAAGAGGCTATTTCCTTAATAGCCTCATTTAGATCTTCAGTTTCCTCTAAAGGTAAATCTGTTGGTAATTCAACCTTCAGTTGGAATTGCTCTCTTCTGTAATAATCAATGATGCTATTTCGAGTAATTTGATATATCCAAGATTGCAGTTTCTGATCATCTTTTAATGTATCTAAGTTAGCGTGTATTTTCATAAAAACATTCTGTAGAATGTCGTCAGCATCATGCTCACTTTTTACCCGTTTAATAATGAAATTCCGCAAAGGGCTATAAAATGATCTCCACACTTCCTCGGTGTTCATACTCTTCCCTCCAGAATAGTTTTATTACAGAGACGTACGAATTTGCAAATGGATGCAATTTTCGAGAAATTTTTATGTCCTTTAAAATAATATAGGCCCCGCTAGCAAAAATATTTGCCAGGGAGCCGAAATTAATTTAGATCACTTGCTAAATAATTTCTCCAATGCCTCACGCTGAGGTTGCTTAATACTAACAACAGGCCGAATGCTTTTCGCCAATCTCTCAGCTTCTTCGATGGTTTGGCTTTTACCTAAGGCTAACAACGTGCCAATGGCCACAGCGCCAGTGCGACCTTTTCCACCACCACAATGGAACCCAACCTTCTTACCGCCTCTATAAGCCTCTACAACGTGATTAATAGCTTGTTGGAATAGTTGGTCCTGTGGTCCTTCTGCATTATCTCCAAGGGGGACTTGGAGCCATTCTACGTTACCTGCAGGATAGGCACACTCAGTAGCTTCTCCACGCAAATCCACAATTACTTCAACGCCTTCATTTTTAACCATATCCTCGACGTCAGAAGCTCCGCCAAAATAAATTTTATCTTCAACTAAAGCTTGATAGTTTTTTTGCATAATGAACTCCTTATTTTTTCTTAAAAGATGTGAATTCAATCGTTACAGGTGTGGATGGCGCGGAAGGTGGAGCGCAACATAATGACATATCCTGCAAATCTCCTGCAGATTCAAATTCAGAATCTTCTTTTGTGTAGAATATTTCCCATGCGTTTCCATCTGGGTCATAAACCCATACTTTATCTTGAACTGCATAACAGCAAGTCGTATTCATTTCATCGATGAGAAGAAGCCCGCTTTGTCTTAAACGCTCACCCATAGCCAGAACCTCTTCGGTGTTATCCACTTGAAATCCCAGATGATTGAGGACGCCTTTTTTCTCAAAAGGGCGTACATTTAAAGAGAAGTGAAGGGATGGATCGTCTAACTCGAATTTAGCATAATTGTCTTTTACTTTAGAAGGCTCCGCACCAAAGAAAGCACGATAAAAATCGAGCGACTTTTGAAGGTCTGTACAGTTAACTGCAACGTGCATTCTTTTGATCATATTACTTGCCTTCCTTCAAGAATTGCTCAATTCGGCTCTTAATGGAATCACGCACTTCACTGAATTTAGCTGTAATTTCTTCTTCTGTTCCGGTTGCTTTTGCAGGGTCATCAAAGCCCCAATGCCATCTTTCAGCCTTATCGTTACGTACAACTGGGCAGTGTTCGTCAGCATGACCACACAAAGTAATAATGTAATCAGCGCGGCCTAAAATCTCAGTGTCAATCACGTCAGATGTATTGTTCGAGATATCGATTCCTGCTTCTTTCATTGTTGCAACAGCACGTGGATTCAAACCGTGTGCTTCTAGTCCTGCACTTTTAACTTCATATTTGTCACTACCTAGTGCTTTTAAATATCCGTCTGCGATTTGGCTTCGGCAAGAGTTACCTGTGCAAAGAAAATATACTAATTTTTTGTCCATCTTCGAACATCTCCTTATTCCTGTATTGTTTTATAAACTAGTGAAGCAAAGACAGCTCCAAGAACTGTTGCAACTAGGTATAACCATAAGTGTTGTGTTGCACCTGAAACTATAGCAGGTCCAAGGGAACGTGCTGGGTTCATGGAAGCTCCGCAAATCGGACCTGCAAACATAGCCATTAGACCAACGGTACCTCCAATAGCAACACCAGCAAATTCTTTAATCGCTTTACCATGTACAGCAGAACCCAAAATAACCATCATTAGAACAAAGGTTAAAATGAATTCCAGAATGAAGGATTGCCCTTCCGAAAAGCTGGGAAGAGTTGCCCCCAAGTTGGCGACATTGCCAAAAAGAAGCAACGTTGTAAAACTCGCAAAAAGAGCCCCTGCAAATTGTGTGACAATATAATAGATGCTGTCTCGCAAAGAGATATCTCCTCTAACCAAAAAGCCAATAGTGACAGCAGGATTAAAATGAGCGCCTGAAATATGTCCAAACGTATAAATCAGAGCCATAACGACAAGTCCAAAGGTAATTGCGACACCAACATGGGAGATGCTTTTCGTGATATCGTCAATAACCATTGCTCCTGGACCTGCAAAAACTAAAAAATAAGTACCAATAAACTCAGCAATCAACTTCTTTTTTAACATTCAATTATCCCCTTAATCACAGCAGTTTGAATCTTCACAAGTTAGCTTCTCCACTTTATCTTTTTGGGAAGGGAGGTACTTGAATAAGTCAGTTAGGAAAGGCTTATCCTGGGTAGCAAGTGAATAATACACCCACTGACCTTTTTTTGTTTCTTTAACGAGACCGCCATCTTTTAATTTGCGCATATGCTGGCTAATATTTGGCTGGCTGGTCTGCAATATTTCTACAAATTCGCATACACATAGGTCTCTTTCTTGTAGCAATAGAAGGATAGATAGTCTACATTTATCACCAACTAATTTTAAAGTATCGACCATATTTTCAATTTCAATCATCATTAGCCTCCTTACAATGTTACATTCATGCCTTTTAGCAGATCGATAACTTTTTTCTCAATTTCATCCCTTGTTTTGCGCAGTTCCTCATTGTCTCCATCACTATGTACTAAAGGATCTAGGATATTCCATTGTACATTCGTGATCCCAAAAGGAACAACAGGACAACGTTCAATTAAATTCTCGCACAATTTAACAATGACATTGGAGTCTAAAAAGGTCTTCATATCAATCTTTTTGGAAGCATGATCTGAGATATCAATGCCGACTTCTTTCATAACTGCTATAGTCAGGGGATGTATTTCACTCGCTTCAAGTCCAGCACTTTCAGCAATGACATTCTCTTTACCGTAATGTTTGGCGAATGCTTCAGCAATTTGACTTCTACAGCGGTTTTGAATGCACAAGAAGTAAATACGTACAGGTTTCTTCACGATAATCAACCCCTTCCATTTGTTTATTATTATATAATTATTTGATTATGTTAATAAAGTTAAGAATTTGTAAAAGAACAGAGAAATCAATGCAACAAATCGCGGGAAGCAAAAAACAACCCTTGAACAGAGTATCTGTTCGTGGATTGGAATTGTAGCGTTTTTTAGAAATGCCTGTAAGATAACCATATCTCGTCTAAATGTTTTGATTGTAAAAGTGATGTCCAATTACGACTCTGGTTGCAACATCAATGATGACTAAATAACCATAGTTAATCCAGGGGTACCGCCAACAAAACGCGAAAAACGTATGCTAAGCGAAAGCTTACAATAGTGCAACGCGCTAGGGGAGATCAACCTTTAAACTGTATTGTTTTTTAGCTTCCTCGCCGGTTATGAAATCTTGCTTATAATATGAAGGGTATCGGCAAGCTCGTACAAGGGTTCAACAATGCTACCCACACGAAATCACTATTCAATCAGCAATCACAAAGAAAGATATTGATGGAGAAATCCAAACTTTTACGAAAATCTGTTTACCAGATCGATGAAAACATGAAAGAAAAGTTCCCACCAAAAACAACTACTAACGAATTAGCGGATGAATGGGACTATTGTCAAAAAGTAATTGAAGCCGTTGAAAAAGAAGAAATCCTCCGCGAATACCCAAAGGTAAAAGAAATCTAAATTACTTGAAAAAAATCGTAGAAGATCACATGGAGCACCTTCAACTCTCGAATGATCCTGACGCACTCGCTTGTACTATGTCAGGTCGGTCTCGACTTGTGCTTGCTCACCCAGGTTAGGATCACTAATAGCAGGGTAACGCTAATGACCGGCAAAATAATTGAGAATGGAAGGATATCAGTGTCGTATGCAATCAAATCTGTCAGGTGCAGAAAACTTTTCATGGTTATAGCAAAAAGTAAAGCCCCTACAGGTAAAATGAAGGATTTCGTATCCTTTAACCCGAATATTTTGCTCAATATTTTTACAACAACATATTGAACAATAATGATCTCAAAAAGTGTCAAAATGGTCCAAATGCTGATAATGATAATCTCAATTCGTTCCAGGTATTCTCCGAACTTGACCAATTGAATGGATTGAAAAAAAGGAAAATAGGATATTTTGAACAGATTAAAGCCTAAAGTACCCAAGGATAAATACGTCGACACAAGCAGATACACGCAAGAAAGCACCACTCCGACACTACAGCTTACGAATATTTTATTTTGGTTCTTAACTTCTGAGAAGAGAAAAATCAATACGGCCGTTTTTCCGAAGGGAAATCCAAAGGATATCAATGATCCGTAAAGCATATCTGAAAAGTGGCTTTGGAATTGCGGAAGTAACGGATTGATGTCCACATTAGGGATGATTAATACGCAGATTATCAATATTGAAGCTAAAAAAAACGGGAGAATCACGAGGAGGGACCGAACGATTGATCCGAGGCCGAGTGAAACTGCATAGGTGGTTGCGATTATTATCATAAGTATGATTAAGGTGGGGGACGTTTTTGGGAGAATAGCAGTTGTATAAAAAAACGAAAGAGATCTAAGGGATAATACCCCCAAACCAATAATGTTCAGTAAGATGACTGAAAGCACGAGTTTACCCAGCCACTTCCCAAGCAAGATTTCGATAATATCGACCATGTTTAAATTCTTAAAGTTTTTTTGTACATAGGTTGTCATCCACAATACGAAGATAACGGCGATCATGGCAGAAAGATTAGCGATCCAGACATCCTGCAAGATCAATTTCGCTTCTAATAAATATAAAGTCGAAAATCCTGAAATAAACGTAAAACAGAGGCATCCTAGCTGGAAATGTGATATTTTTTCTTGATTCACGATGAATGAACCTCCGAATTGACATTCATAAATTCTTGTAGATACTCAGAAAGTGATTCGAAAACAAATGTATTGATGGATTCCGACGTTGGCATTATATCTCCGATGACAGGAATAAACCAACAGATGATACAAGCAGAAAGGACCGAAAGAACGACGGCTTCGCGTCGCTTTCGTTGTTTCCAAAGTTGTATCATTATCATTATTTCGTAACAAATGTAAAAAACGCAAATTGTAGGGATAAGCATTTCATTTCCCTCCTAAAGTTTCACTCATTCCAAGTGTGAAGATATTTACAACAACATTTACTTTAATTGGAATCGAGGGATATAAGTTTTTCCATTCATTTTTTATTGATTTCCACTCTTTAGGGTCATACTGCCTAAAGTAATCGGAAAAGCCGACAACATCAACCTTCAACTCGCGCTGGAAATACGCTAGACTTTCATTTACATTATCCTCAATATGCTCGGCGGCAGCTCTTTCTAATTGTCTTAGTGTCATTGGAACGGTAACTGGCAACGATCGGTTCATATTGACCATGGTTCCTCTTAAATAAATATCAATCTCCAACATGGGCTTTCCGTCAGAATGGCTAGAATGAATCGTTTTTTTGGTTACGTTTAGAAGCAGCGTAACTTTAGATGAGTTAAACGACACGATTTCAGGGAATTCAAGATTTTTTGATTCTTTTTTCCTCGTAAGTATTTGAAGCGAAAGGACGTCTTTGCCCTTCAACCAACCTACCAATTTTCCCTTGTTAAAAACGGATCCCCCGCTGAGGATGAGAGTTTCACGGGTACTCTTTATCGGCTTGGAAGTGCTTAACCTGCTTGTTACAAAGCCCCTGTAAGAATCATTATAACAATTGGCTATGTCTTTAAGCTTTAACGATACGCTTTTACCCCATACATTTTCATTCAGGATTTTCCCGAGAAATTCGTTTGAAACCAGATCGCCGGTTTCGGATTTGAGCATCATTTTGTCCGCCGCCATTCCCTCGCTAATAATCACGTAGCTGGACATTCGAACTTCACGCGAGCGGGTTAAATAATCCACTATTTCATAAAAAGAGTGACGGGCAGCACTCTCCCCAATTAAAAAAAATTTATCATGCTCCCCAATCAAGATTTTCCCGGAACGTCCTCCCAAATTTCGAGCGGCGTCCATGATGGAATCTCCCGATGCGCTTGCAATCCATTCCGCATTATCCGTCTTATTCGTGTTTTTAGTCGTTGATTGGATGCAATACATGGTGAGAATATATTTGTTTTTCTGCTCATCATAGTCAATACCCGTTATCATTACGAGCGCTATATCACTAATTTCACGAACATCAGGTGAGCAGCCTGTAATAAGACACAAAAGCATGCTCCACACTAAATGCATTTTAATGTTCTTCATGTTCCTGCCCTTCCATCCATGTAATTAATGTATCTTTCTTCGAGACTCTTCTGTGTTTAATCGGGAGAAGAACATAATGTTCGGTTATATCTTTCCAGTGTTTGGTATCAAACGTGGGTAAGTAAAGCTTGCCGAATGATCTCAAAGAGCATAAATGCAGGATAATGATAAACATACCGAGGGCAAGTCCTAAAACGCCAGTCCAAGCAGCGAAAAAAATGAGCGGGAAGCGAAGCATTCGCAACGAAATTGCCGTATTAAACGAGGGTATTGTAAATGATGCGATTCCCGTCATGGCTACCACAATAACCATCGGTCTGGACACGATTCCAGATTGTACTGCGGCTTCCCCTATAATGAGTGCCCCTACGATACTTACGGATTGCCCCACGGAACGAGGGAGCCGCACGCTGGCTTCTCGTAGCACTTCAAAGGCGACCTCCATAATGAATGCTTCCAGAAAAGTAGGTACTGGTATGCCGGCTTTGGTTGAGAGGAAAGCTTGCATCAACGGCGTCGGAATCATTTCTAAATGAAATGTTGTAAGTGCAATATATAAAGAGGGGCCAAATAAGGAAACAAATAGCGTGAAAAACCGTAATATGCGCAAGAAATTAGCAAAATAAAACTTTTCGTAGAGATCCTCACTTGGATGCAGAAAGTCGGTAAATAACGCAGGCGCCAGCAGCGCATTCGGGCTCCCATCTGTCAAGATCGCAACTTTTCCCTGATTCATAGCGGTAACGACCCGGTCAGGTCGCTCCGTATTCTGTATTTGAGAAAATGGGGAATAAGGGCTGTCCTGAATCCACTCTTCGATTTGAGCGTTATCCACGACTACGTTAAGACGGATGGATTCTATTCTTCGCTCAACTTCACTCAATACGGTTGAGTCCACTTGATCCTCGAGATATAAAATCATGACATTGGTCTGACTTTGTCGACCAATGATATAAGATTTCGATTTTAGCTTCGTGGTCTTCAGCCGGCGATAAATCAATCCCAAGTTAACCTGAAGATCTTCGATGAACCCTTCTCGAGGCCCACGCACGTTCGGCTCCTGTATAGGCTCCTCAATCGCACGCTTCGCATAGCCTGGTAAAGATATCCCATACGCTTCGGATCGCCCCTCAATAAACAAAACGATGCCCGCACCAGAAATAAAATCTGATACCGAACTCATACTTGGCAAAGTGGACACCAATCCCAACGAGCTTATTGACTCAAAAATTGTTTCGTCCGCGCGTTTCGTATGCAGGTGAAGATCTTCATGAATTTTCGGGACAATAAATTGGTGTAATCTTTGTTCATCGACTAGAACGCTTAAATAGGCAACTGATCCGAATCGTTGGCCCTCGACGTTAATGAAATTATGGAAGCTAATTAGTTCGTTATCCGAAAATAATTGCCGAAGATTGGTCACATTCCGAGCAACTGAAGGATCAATTGTATCCGATTTCATTAACATTACAGTTCCTCCAGAGTGATTCTAAGTTCTTTATGGGAGTATTTACTAGTTGAACTTAATTTATTCAATATAATGTCCCGACCACGATGTGGCTAACGATAAATTCACAATTTAAAAAACTACGACTGACCAATTAACGCACAGTGCTTATTCTCTCTCTCTAAGGTACTTTGCTGGATTTCTTCTGAATCAACGACGCTTCGTTGTTTCCTGTAACCGTATGGACTATCTTTGTTTTTCGGTATGAAAGGTTTCATAGCTCACACTTTGGAGTCTGCCTATGCAGTCTAGGACTTTATATTAGCATCCTAGCCATGCCGCTGGTTCGTTCTTTTATTGGGGTCAGTCTAAAATTATATTACGAGACCCCTATCGTACTTCCAACTCTTAATCTGGTGGTAGTAGGCTACGAAAAGGTTTCAACGAATATTTGTTCATCAAAAAAAATTGATTAATGAACCGGGTGAAAACAATGAAAACCATAATCCCAATACATGAAGTAAAGATAACTACTGCACCGGACGATTCTTTTTTTGAAACGTATGAGGCAAAGTTTAAAGCCTTGGCGGATCACAAGAGACTGCAAATAATGTATGAGTTAACACAGCGGGGAAAAACTTGCGTTTGCGACCTATGCGATATCGTGGAAATGGCTCAATCCAAGTTATCTTATCACTTGAAGATCCTTTTAGACGCCAATCTAATTACAAAAGAAATGATTGGCACCTGGAGCTATTACGAAATCAATACTTCTGCAGTGAACGGATTGCTATCAGAAGAGCTATGCTGCATTTTTAGACCGAGTCGCTCTTAAATTTTTTTAAAAATTACATCAATTTTTTTGATGTATATATCAATATATTTTGATTAAGGAGTGGTTTTACATGTTATTTCATGATATCAATCCCCAACTGATGTACGTAGAAAAGCAAGGTAAACAAGTAATCATAGGGAAAGCAGCTCAAGGCCAGGGACAAAAACAAATAAACTTTAGTCTCAAAAAGTTCGTAAGGTTATTCCGGATTAACAAAAATCAAACTGCTTGCTGTGCATGTGCTTGCTCTTAAGAGTGAGTAAGTTTGCGTCTTTCGAAAATAGCTTACGTCTTAAATGGATGATAAAGAAATCTATTTTATGGAGGTATCTTCAATGAGTAAAAATATAGTTCTATCTAAAGCGAAATTACCTGTAGCGATCATAGGTGCTGGTCCTGTTGGCCTTGCCGCAGCGGCACATTTAGTTACACGAGGAGAATCTTTTGTATTGTTTGATGCAGGGAATTCGGTGGGGGCCAGTGTCCTTAAATGGGCTCATGTACGTCTCTTTTCTCAATGGGAATACAATATAGATAAAGCAGCGCGGCAGCTGCTTACTTCACATGGTTGGATAGCACCGAATGATTCGGAAATCCCTACTGGATTAGAGATGGTTGAGAACTATTTTAAGCCTTTCGCCGAGTTACCTGAAATCAAACCTTTCATAAACCTGAACACGGAAGTGACCGCTGTGAGCCGCAAAGGTTTGAACAAGGTAAAAACGCATGGCCGCGACGATCTTCCGTTTGTCTTACATGCAAAGAGAAATGGAGAGCGCCTCGTGGTTGAGGCTAAAGCTATCATTGATGCTTCGGGTACTTGGACAAATCCGAATCCACTCATTTCTGAAGGTGTATGGACAACTGAGGAACAGTATTTAAGTAAACAAGTATTTTATGGTATACCTGATGTTCTAGGTAAGCATAAAAATCGCTATAGTGGAAAGAAAGTTCTTGTTGTTGGTAGCGGTCATTCCGCGATCAATACACTTTTGGAACTCGGAGAGCTTAAGGGGCAGCTACAGGAGACTGAAATTGTCTGGGTACTAAGAAAATCTAGACTAGAGGATGTTTACGGGGGGCGGGATCAAGATCAGCTAGCTGCGAGAGGAGAACTCGGAACGCGTATTCAGAAGCTAGTTGAATCAGGTAAAGTTAAAGTGATGACGCCATTTCATATTCAAGAATTAAAAAAGGACGGGGAAAAAATTCGGATTATTGGTTCTTTAAACAGCGAATTGGCCCATATTGATGCGATTGATGAGATCGTTTCGAATACAGGTTCCCGTCCTGATTTTTCCTTCTTAAGAGAAGTTAGAGTGATAGCAGATCCAGGCCTGGAAAGCGTTTTGGAGTTAGCGCCTCTAATAGATCCGAATGTTCATAGCTGCGGTACGGTTAGACCACACGGGGAAAATGAGCTAAGACAACCAGAGAAGGACTTTTATATTGTTGGATCGAAGAGCTACGGTAGAGCACCGACTTTCTTGATGGCGACAGGGTATGAACAAGTGAGATCCGTTGTTACAGCTTTAGTTGGCGATCGTGATGCAGCTGAGAGGGTTGAACTTGAACTGCCTGAAACTGGGGTATGTAGTATCAAAAGTAGCTCGTGCTGTGAACCTGAAAAAAGTGAAACAATGGTAGTAAAATCTGATGAAGTAAGTTCTTGTGTTCACCAATTACCAAACCGGTGGCATCGACATCTTCATGCTGCAGCTAGATTACATGGGCGTTGTCTTAAGGGCAATGCCGCTTTTTATTTTGAAAGGAGAAGTTCGTTGATCAGAGAGCAGACAAAAGAAAGTGCAGATCTCAAACCTATTATTTTTTTGGCACTTATCACAGCTGTCTCACTATTTGGTGATTCGATGCTATACGTTGTATTACCGATTCATTGGAACGATGTGGGACTAACGTCCCTCATTGAAGTTGGGATTTTACTCTCGGCAAATCGTTTTGTGAGATTACCGCTCGGCCCCTTGATTGGATGGTTGTACAAAAAAATCAGCATCAGAAATGGTGTGTTTTTGGCCGTATTCATAGCAGGAATGACTACATTACTTTACGGATGGGTAGATGGTTTTTATAGTTGGCTTATTCTGCGGTGTATTTGGGGTGTAGCTTGGTCGTTATTTCGTTTGGGCTCTTACTTCATGATCCTCGAACTATCGGATGACCAAAACAGAGGTTACTTCATGGGGACTTACAATGGGCTTTACCGAATAGGCAGTTTAGTGGGTATGCTTGCTGGTAGTATCTGTGTAGAATTGTTTGGATTACGGGCTGTTGCTACAACTTTTGGTATTCTGGCATTCCTAGTACTTCCTGCTGTTTACAGGTTTATTCCCAAGGCGAAAAAACAAATTAAATCCGAAGATGTTCCACTCCAAAAGAGGGTACTTATAAAACTTCCAGCATTGCAAGGGACTTTAATTTCTGTGTTTCTAGTTGGCATGTGTCTTGACGGCATGCTCACTGCAACGTTAAGTCACCTGATTGATATTCACCACAAGACGTCGTTTATATTTTATGAAATAGTTATTGGAGCTGCCACCCTAGCCGGCGCTCTACAGGCCGTACGATGGGCGTTGGGCTCATTTATGTCTCCTTGGTTTGGTCGGCTATCTGACTGCAAGTGGGGACGCAGACCGTTTCTTATCGGCTCACTTGCTTTGGCTGCGATATTTATGGCTATGACAAATTTTGAGATTCCTTTTGGCCTTTGGTTACTTGATCTACTAGCACTGCTCATAGTTACAACTTTATTATCTACAATTATGGATGCAATGGTTTCGGATATTGCAATCGGAACTGCTCGAACATTTATAATGACCATCTATGTAGTCGTATCCGATGTGGGAGCATCAATGGGGCCGTTGTTTGGTTATTTATCTGAGCATTTCATTGGTTTAAGTATGACTTATTGGCTTTCTGCAACGCTTCTATTGCTGCTAGGTATCATTTGGTTTATGAAAGGTAATGTAGGAATGAGGAAGGATACCACCGTTAATCAATAGTTGCATTTATCAATTAATGTGTGTTATAAAATAGTTAGGTGATTTAATATGAATAATAATCCACAATTCCCAGATGTGAGAGAAGTGCTGCAGTTACTTGTTCGGAGATTCGGACTGCTTCAGAAAGATGGCGCACAATGTTGCGGTATTTCGGTCATACAAAGTCATATCATTTACGAGCTAATGAAGCACCCTAATATTGCTCTAAATGATTTGGCCCAAAATCTCTTCACCGATACAAGTACAATTAGCAGGCAAATTCAGCAATTGGTCGAGTTGGAAATGGTACGAAGGACTCCTGATTCTAAAGATCGGCGTTATGTGGTACTTTCTTTAACCTCAAAAGGGGAAGAACAGCATCAAGCTATATCCAAAACAATGGAGAATTATGTTCAAGGGATTTTACAACTCATACCGGAAAATAAGCGGGATCAAGTTGTCGAAAGTTTAGGCCTTTTGAGTCAGGCTATGAATCAAAATGAAAATTGTTGCTCCTCCTCTTAAAAGAGGAGATTATTTTAGGTGATAGTTGCAAAAATCAATTATTTCATAATGAGTTTAATGATTTGGATAGTTTCAATTCTCCTCTTAGGTGAGGAGTTCTTTTTAGGGTATTAGTTGCAAATATCAACTATTATAAAATTCATTTAATGAGGTGTTCGCATGATCATTCGAAATGCAAAAATAAGCGACATTAACGCGATTCTTGATATCTACAACCAAGGAATTGAGGATAGAATCGCAACCTTAGAGGAGGAAACAAAGAACTTTCGTTATATGCAAAGTTGGTTTCAAACTCACGCAGGCAGATATACTGTTTTGATTGCAGAAGAAAATGAGCAAGTTGTCGGCTGGGCTTCGATAAACCCATACAGCACACGTTGCGCCTATAACGGAGTTGGAGATATATCCATCTATATTGACCGTGAATACCGCGGTAAAGGGATTGGGAGTAGCCTTTTGAAAGAGCTAGAACGTGTGGGTAAAGAAAATGAGTTTTATAAGTTTGTACTTTTTACATTCCCTTTTAACGAATTAGGTCAAGGGCTTTACCGTAAATCGGGATATCGTGAAGTTGGCATTTTTCAGAATCAGGGCGTTTTAGATGGGAAATATGTTGATGTTATGGCGATGGAAAAGTTGTTATAAGGAGCATGTATTAAAAAAATGAAGAGTAAGGTTGTGAGATAATTATGTATAAAACCATTGTAATCGGTGGAGGGCAAGCTGGACTTGCTGCGGGATATTACCTTAAAAAATATGGACTGTCATTTCTCATTTTAGAAGCCGGTCCTGAAGCAGTTGGATCATGGCCACATTATTACAATAGCCTAAAGCTGTTCTCACCCGCTAAGTACTCTTCTTTGCCAGGTTTCCCATTCCCAGGTGGGGGCGATCGTTATCCCTCACGGGATGAAGTGATTTCATACCTTCTAGAATATGCATCTAAGTATAATATGTCGGTGAAGACAAACACACGTGTTGAAAAAGTAGAGAAATTTAATGGGAGGTTTCAAGTTACCACAACAAGTGGAGAGGTTCTTGAAGCTGGATCTGTTATAAGTGCAACAGGCTCATTTCACAGACCCTATATACCTGATATTCCTGGATTAGCAGAGTTTCGAGGTGAAGGTATTCATTCATCTGCGTATCGAAATACCAAGCCTTATCAAGGTCAACGTGTGATTGTTGTCGGGAGTGGGAACTCAGCAGTTCAAATAGGTGTTGAAGTCGCTGAGGTATCCACTACGACCCTAGCGGTTCGAACACCGGTTAAACTCCTACCTCAGGTCAAGTTTGGGCGCGATCTGCACTTTTGGTTAATTGCTACCGGGTTAGATAAATTCCCTTTTCCTTTGTTTGGCCGTCCAGTACCGGAGCCAACTACTGTTATTGATTCGGCAGGGTTTAAACAACTATTAGAGAGTGGAAAGCCAAATCAAAGACCAATGTTTACTTCGATGTACGAGGATGGTGTTGTTTGGGGGGATGGGGAGAGAGAGCGCGTTGATGCGATCATTTTTGCTACTGGGTTTAGGCCAAATTTATCTTTTTTATCGGAATTGAATGCTTTAGATGATCGTGGATTTCCAAGACATAAGGTTGGAGTGAGTAATGTTACGGATGGGTTATATTTTGTTGGACTTTCTGGGCAAAGATCGTTTGCCTCTGCAACACTACGTGGAGTCGGGGACGATGCCCGATATGTTGTTAGAAAATTAATGAAAGCATGAATATATTCTTATCTGTATGGAGGATATTAGATGATGAACGTTAAGTTAGTAAGTACCTAGATGAAAACTGCTAGGGTGATTAAGCTAAAACTATCACAATATACATCGGCAGCATTCTACGCTAACGGGCATCTAGTTTATGATTTCACGAATTAACTCTATTATCAACTTGTAATGGTTATCGAAAAAATAAGGATCGATAGTTTGTTTTGAGTGTGTCCTTGATATTTTTTGATATAAGTATACAAATTCACGGATAACAAAATAACTGTTATTTACTGTAGTTGATGAAGCAAAACCGTCACCACTGTATAAAGAGTGAGTCTGCTCAGTTTGTATAATATTATGGTGCTTTGTGAAATTACAAAAATCTCGGACGTACTCAGATGAGTTATATAAATCATTACTTTGTTTCTTAATATGGCGGTCATTGGTACTAACTTGAGCAAAATTTCTTGTCAATTCGATTGATGATTGTAATGTTAACATCATAGCTATTACTTCACACGTCAAAGTTAGTAACTGTTCGTCCAGATCATTAAACTGATCGGGGTTGTACAAACTGAATTGAGCTCTGTCATGGTGATATTTTGCAGCGTGTAGTTTGAATTGAATGGAGTCTAATAACTTTTCGACAATATTTTCCACCTCAACCTTTACTTGTTTATTTATCTGCCACTTAAGTTCATCTGTAATTTGGCAATAAAGTACTTTGCAAAAGTGTCGATAGGAACATACCAATGGCCAAACCGCCAATGCGACCTTTTCAACCACCGCAAATGTACCCACCTTTTTTG
This sequence comes from Paenibacillus sp. J22FR5, assembly GCF_059691975.1. Classification (NCBI taxonomy): domain Bacteria; kingdom Bacillati; phylum Bacillota; class Bacilli; order Caryophanales; family Paenibacillaceae; genus Paenibacillus; species Paenibacillus sp. J22FR5. The sequence continues at coordinate 153,687 of NZ_JCAUAN010000005.1, forward strand.
CAGTCTCTATAAGCTTCTACAACGTGATTAATAGCATGTTGGGAAGTTGGTCTTATCATCTCTGAAAAATCTTTATAGTGAGACTTGGAGCCCTTCTACGTTGACTGCAGACTAGGCACAATCCCTATCTTCTAGATGTAAATCCACAATTTCTAAAACGCCCTTCATTTTAACCTATCTTACAGGAGGTACGCCAAAACATTAAATGCAGAATCCGCTATTTCCTAGTCTGCATTTTTTTGAATACACCAATAAGGTTCTATTCAACTAATTCTGATTTAAGTTACAATCTTTTGAATCCATATTCATAAAAGATTGAATACTTGGGTGTCTTAGAGTCTTGTTTGGGGTCCATTCTAAAAAAGTTACTTTAACAACTAAAAGGGGTTCTATCCATACTGCTTCTCTCGCTCTTTCGGGTTCGTTAATAAAAGGACGTTCTATCGTTTCTATATCTTGAACTTTTTCAGTTACGTTCTGCCAATCTTTTAATGTGAGTTTACCAGTGCCTGCATGACCAATGTACCATAGTTGATCCTGATCATCATACAATCCTAATAAAAGTGAGTTCACTATTTTATCCCTGTAAGTAACTCCACCTATAACTGCAAATATGTCTTTAAAAATCTTTTTCTTAAGCCAGCGCTTGTCCTTACCATTTATTAAGTAGCTACTGTTCAGGTCCTTTATTAATATACCTTCTAGTTCATGCTGTACCACTACTTTAAAGAGAGTTTCAATATCCATATGGTTAGTAACTAATTGAACTTGTTCATTAGGCATAATGATTTTTTCTAGTATTGCTTGTCTTTCTTTAAGACTTAAGTGTGTAAGCCAATTTCCATCAAAGTAAAGTATATCAAATATCATATATGTTATTGGAACTTGCTGCATTACTTTAGTTACTGTGCTTGATTTTCTAGCGCTGTCACGTCTCATAATCTCATAAAAAGAGGGTTTTCCTTGAGAAAGTGCAATAATCTCACCATCTAATATTACAGAATTAGCTGAGCAGAAAACCTGTGGATGGGTTAATTCAGGATATTGCATTGTTCTATCATTGCTTCTTCGATTTATTAGTTTGGTTATGCTTCCATCAAAGTATAGTAGCATTCTCACCCCATCCCATTTGATTTGGCTAGTAAAATGATCGCCAGAAGGCAATCTATCAGTACTAATTGGCTCAAATGGGATTATTGGTACAAAATCCAATTGTAATCCCCCCATTAAATTGTTGTTATAGTAACATTCTTAACAATTTAATGGATATTATTTCAACTCAAATTATATTTTTGTTTATTTCTGAGATATTGATGAAATCTCATCAAAAATTTTCATGTAGGTTTTAAGTTCCTGGGTATTTTTAGTAAGTAGTTTTGAAAGTAATACTTCAGCGATTAATTCTGAATTATTAGTACGACTAACAGGGATTTCAGTAAAATGAAAAAAAGTTGTGGGTGACATCTCTAGAGCAGTAATGATTTTATCAAGTGTTTCAAGAGAAATATTTCGATCCCCTCGTTCAACTCCACCGATATAAGAACTTTGTAATTGAGACCGTTCGCCTAAGAGCTCTTGAGTCATACCTTTTTGTTTCCGTAATTGTCGAATACGTGCACCGACAATTTTTTTTAAGTCTACCATTTGACCACCACCTGAGATCAGATTAGACAAGTCAAATGATTACTGAAAGATCAACATACTATATATTCCATTGTAAAAAGAACTTATAAGTACTATTATTATTTTTGAATTGATTTAATATCTTGGGGTGAACATAATAATGCAGGTTTTAGCGAGTCAAATGGTGATTGAAAACGTGTTACAAACTAAAATGCGAGGTAAGGTGGTCTATCAAAGCCAGCTTCCAGCTTCGTTAGCGCTAAACCTTACTTTTGTAAAACCTTACGATGATCCTTCGGGTAAAGGATATCAAAGACCAGTGGATCCAAAAAGATGTCATGATTTTGCTGTATATTTATCCAAAGGTGAGGATGCACTCTTTACTCCTATTCTTCTTAATGCTTGCTCAAATTGGGAGTACGTGGCTTATGATAAACATAGATCAAATTTCGGGAGATTATTATGTAAGGGAAAGGCCTCATTAATGGATGGTCAGCATCGATTGGGGGGAATTAAACGTTACATTCAAGAAACAAATTCTGAGATAAATATTCCTTTTCTTGCATTTCATTGTTTAGATGAAGATGAAGAGATTAAGCTCTTTGACACAATTAATACCAAAGCAAAGGGAATTGGCCCTTCGTTAAGTAAGTATTTAAGACGAGATTCTGACGAGTTAAGTTGGATTGCCACTGAGTTACTTTTACGTAAAGAAAGCCCTTTTCATAATATAAGTAGTATTATTGGAAAACGAGTCAAAGGACGTCACATAACACTGCAAAATCTTTATCGTACGCTATATTTCCTTTTTAAGAACCCAAAGCTATCTGTTTTTAACAAAGAGGAAAAGTTAAAAATAGCTTTAATATTTTATACAGCAATAAAAGATAGTTATCCTCATGAATGGCTTGACTATAGTGGACATCGTATTACACATATAGTTTGTCTTGATGCTTTATCTATGACTGGCAGCATCATACTTCAAAGGTGTGTAGGAGAAGAGAAGCGCAATTTCAATTATGAAGGAATTATTAGAGCAATAAAAAAATTAGATAGAATTGATTGGTCGACAAATGGTCATTTAAAATATTTAAAAGGATTAACCAGCTCAAGATCACTTTCCAACGACCTAATCTCTATAGTAGAAAATTAAAACACTAGCCATTTTGGCTAGTGTTTTTTTTCAGTACGCCCAGCATGGGCGTTATCTTTAGGATGAAATTCCCGATCGGATCCTGACAACTTCCAGTGAGCAAGAGCATGGTGTCACTATGAGGTGGGATATGAAGGAAGCAATTTTGTGAATGCGGGCGAGAGCGCGACAAAAAGATTTAGAAGTTAAAAAGAAAAATTCCCCAAGCTCTTTTCAAAATCAATCTTTTTTTGAAAGAAGTAATTGCGAATACAACACTTCTATCTGCTGCTTTTGCTGTTTAATTTCTTTATCTTGTTCTTTAACTCGATTCTTAAGAGTAGAAATGAGACTATCTTTTGAAGAGTCTGTTATAGTCTTAGTTATTCTCTTTTTATTAATAATTTGCTGACTTCTCAGATGTTCAATACGCTCTCTTGCATCAACATTCTTATAAAGCCATGCTGGAGATAGATCTCCTTCTTTAGAAACAGTATTGAAGTTGATAGGACTGTTTTGATTTAAAAGAATTCTGATAGCCTTATCGAACCGCTTTTTACACTCTTCTTTCTTTTTAACTGCATGATTTCTTAAACCTTCAACGTTCCTCGCATGCAAATTCTTCATCTTTCTACTCCTCCTAAGAAGTAAGAGTTTGAAAATGAGATTCAAACTATTTAAATGATTACTCCATAGTATGTTCTAATGAATCAACTATCTTTGACAAATTTATCATAATTTCTTGGTTCACTTGTAAATGTCTTTCCATTCCATAACTTTTTGCAATCTCAATATTTTTGCTTGTTTCCTCTATTTGTTTTAAGTGTATAGGTAAAAAGCTTATATCGGTCCTAAAATGAGTACAACTCAAACATGCATTGGAATGAGGACATTGTAAACTTACTGATAATGCACAATATCCATTGGGCAAAGTTAGACTTACACCTTCATTTAGAGTATCCAATTTAGGATCAACCAGAAGTTCTCCTTTGTAGTTAATTAGTATTTTTTGTTTTTCACGCAACTCATTTTTTAATGTTGAATTATGAATGTGAGCATATGTGTCAGTAGTTTTTGGATTTTGATGACCTAAAAATTGCTGAACAAACCGATGAGGGACTCCGGAATTTATCATTTGTGTACCCACAGTATGTCGGAACTCATGTGCTCTAAAACGATAAAATGTACCATCTTCGTATCTTATCCCCTTACTAGTTGTAAAAGTATTAATTACTTCTGATATTAGTCTTTGCTTATGCGGAAGGCCTTTATTATTAACAAATAAGTATTTTGAATTTGGCCAAAACAATGTTACTTCATCCTGTTGTTGCTTTATTATTGTAGTCAATTCCTTCGTAATTGGAATCATATGCTCTCTCATCGTTTTGTTTTGAAAATATTTTAAGTATGAATCACCTTCATTATCAACTGATATACAATTAATGGGTATTTGCAATAACTCTGAATAACGCATACCACTATGTTGCAAGATTTTCAAAATACGCATTATTTCTACTGGAAGCCCGTCCATATATAAATTAATTTGATTAAGTACATACTCAGGTATAAACCTCGGATGTTTTCTACTTTGAGGTGGCAGGTCATCGTCATAAATCAATATGGAATCACGAAACTCTAATACTTTATTTATAGAACAATATTCAAGAAAGCCTCTTAAGTTAACAATATACGATAGTGGAACTGATTTAAGTTTGCTTTTTATATGGAACAAAAACTTAATAATTACTTCCCTTGTCACGTCAAAGCTATTCTTGATATCAGGTAAGTTTTTATAAAGAAAATTAGAGAACGATTTAATAACAAGACAATACTTATTTAATGACACTGGTTTTATTAAGTGCAAATTGTTCTTTATGAATACTTTTAATGCATCTTTTAACCATGAGTGTTGAATCTGCCAGAAAGTGAAGTGGGAAAAATAATATGTTGGATTTGATTCTAACCCCAATTTCTTCAAATCCCAGATATCTTTTTCGAATTCAGGTCTATCATCATAATAATTGATTATGTAAGAATAAATTCTTTTTAACATAGAAAGTACTATTTCTTTTGCTGTCTTCGAAGACTCAGCCAATCCTTTTAAAACTACTTTTCGCCAATACTTATATCCTTTAATAGTTAAGCTTTTATCATTCGTAGTGATCGATTTTGCAAGAATAGTTAGTAGCTTATTCAAATAGTTTAAAATTGATGTGAGATATGAGTCTGTGTTTATAATTTTTTTTCTGATGAAATTAAGTATGCCGTACTTTAATTCAATGTTGATCCTATAATTATTTGTAAATAGAATTGATTTATTATTGATAATTAAGTTTTTTTCTGCATTTAAAACTGTTATCATTCCTTGAGATAATTCATCATTCATCACCCATTCGAGTGGTAGGTGCTTTTGCATAAGCTCTTGTTTTGAAAGAGACCATATTAAATTTCCCTTAACTGGATTAATAATGATAGACATAATAAAAATTAAATCATTCCTTTGATAGTGAATTTACAATGTTATTAAGGGTATTTATAACTTTTTCGTTTAATTCGATCTGTCTGATCCATTTATTTTCTTTTGATACTTCCAATAAGTTTTGCGTAGTTTCTAATTGATGTAAATGAACATTTAGGAAGGATTTATCTGTTCTGAAGTGTTCACAGGTTAAGCAAGCATTTGAATGAGGACAAGGACCAGCAATAACAGGAATCGAACAAAAACCGTTTGGCAATGCTTGCGATAGTATGTTTTTTTTCAGCCATTTTAGATCTTTTAGATTATCATCATTAGATTCGGAGATTTCTTTTCCGTTGATATCTATTAATTTACCTTTAAAGTCATAGAACTTTTTTTTAAGAGAAATATCATAAATATTAGCATACCTGTTGGTCATTTCAGGTGAATCATGACCTAAGTATTTTTGTACAATATTCTGGGGTACGCCCATGTTTATTAGTCTAGTACCGACGGTGTGGCGGAACTGGTGAGATTGAAAGTGAAATATCTCACCGTTTTCATCGCAAATACTGTACTTGAATGCAAGTCTATTAATATTTTCATTGACGTTTTTTTGAAGGATAGGGTTTCCCTTATTATTTGGGAATAATATATTTACAGCATCTCCGCATAATTGCCTTGCGAAAAGCTGTTGTTCCTTTATCACTTTAACAATCTCAATAGGAATTGGTATTTCGTGATCTTTTTTTAATTTAGATTGATAGCTCTTCAGGAAATAATCTCCTTCTTTATCCTTAGAAATACAATCTGATCTCAAGGTGATAACTTCACTTATCCGCATCCCACATACTTGTTGAATAAGCAACAACCTCATAATATCTGGTCTAAGACTCTCGAGCTTATCGTTAAGTTGCTGTAATATAAATTCAGAAATATATCGGGGTTGAGCATCATAAAAAACATTTTTGAACTTTTCGAAATATATAGGCTCGTTAAATTTGACCCATTTCTCTCTAGTACTAATAACAAAGAAGTCTTGGATAGCACAAAAATATACTTGTTTGGTTCCTTGAGATAACTGAGTTTTATTCAAATGATCTATAAATTCATGTATTAGTTTGCGAGATATATCTTCGAATTTTATATTTGGATATTGACTGGATATAAAATTTGCGAAAAACTTTAGTCCAGATGATTTATTCATTGCCGTCGAGAAGCTTTGTCGAGTTATTATTTGAAAAATAAATCGTTTAGCATAATCTTTAAGCCACGGGAGCTTAATTGCTTCAAAAGATATTTTGTATGTACCTGTTGTCTCGTTATAGGGAATTCCTAAGTTTCTGACATCCCAAACATCTTTATCAATTTCATTTCTTTCATCATAAAACTCAGTAGCAATTTTAATGAATTGATGCAATATATAAATCCCATCGTGTTCTTTTTTATAAACTTTAACTTCATGTTTTGAATCAAGCATAGTACGCGTGGAAGTTCTGTACATTCCCTTTCTAATTAGAAAATCTTTTAGACTTGCCTCTAAATTCTTTTGGTCTATAAGCATTAACATGTTGAGATTATAGTTATTTTCTTCTAGCCACTCTACGATAGCTTTTATTCGACTTAACTTCGCGGCTAAAGATTGTACGCACCATATCCTGTCGTTTAAGATCTTCCATAATATTAATTTCATCTCTATTGATAAGCTTGATGTAGAATCTGGAAATTTAATATATCTGGCTAAATTATTTCGTATTATTTTATCAATATCTTTTTGAGTAGTTGCTGGGAGTTCAAATAACTTCCATACATCCTGCTTATACACATGATCAATTCGATTGAAGATAGGTAATAATTTATTTTCCTTGATCTCAGTAACTTCAGAAATCAATGAGAGTAGTGGAGTCAATTTTTATCCCCCATTTTTTTTCTATACTTTTCAAATTCAATCTTCATATCTTCGTTGCTAAGGTGAGTATACGTATTTATAGTTGTTTGGATCTGTTTATGTCCTAATCTTTTTTGTACGAATGACATATCCCATCCACTCCTAACTAAATCTGTGGCATGAGAATGCCTGAACATATGTGAGTGGAAAAAAATACCGGTCTTTTTTTGAATCCCCTCAATAATTTTTGCTACAGATTCGTAAGTTAGAGATTTACCCACTTGTCCACTCCATAGATTAATAAACACGTAATCACTTTCAATTTCATCGAGATCATAAACTACATAATCGGTATATATTTTCATTAGTTCTTTTGAAACATGTACCGTGTATTCGTTATCCGTTTTTTGCCTTGCAAAGTTTGTATTGTCATCACGTGGGACGATGTTTATTTCGTTGTCCATAGATTTAATGTCTGCGTGGTGCAACCCCAAAGCCTGTCCAATTCTCATTCCTGTTTCAAATAGTAGAGAGAATAAAAGCTTGTCTCTCCGGTTATTGCATGAATTAATAATAAGGTTTATCTGTTCATGTGATAAAACTTTTGGTAGTAGTTTCGGAGATTTGAGTTTTATATTTTTAGTTCTAATTGGTCGAGATCTCTGTATGTGGTGTAAAAATGATTTGAACCCTGATCTTCTATGACCTGTATTTAGAACCAAGGGGTTTGCTTCAATTTCCCCATTCTTGTAGTGGAAATCATAAAATGAGGATATAGAAGCCAGGTATAAATTTATTGAACTTTCTTTTCGTTTGGCTTCTTGTTCCAATAGAAGTTCAGCAAACGGTTCCGGTGTCTTCAGGAAGTGTATGTAATCCCCAATTGTTTCTAATTTAACTTTTCTCCAATCTAAATTCTTATGATTTAAATACCTCCAATAAATTGTTAAGCCATTAGCATATGTTCTAATTGTGTTAATTGAATAATTAAAGTTTGATAAATATTTAAGATAAGAACTTATTGGCTCAATAGGTAGAAAATCCTTACCAATAACTATATATGTTATTCCCTTAGTGCTAATTTTCACTTTCTGTACCTTTATCATATCGTCTCCTTTATAAAAAACACTTTGTGGAATTGCTCCAGATAAATCGTATACAATGTAAACTTAGTGTGACTCTTTGATACGTTAAATAGATTAACACTATTAATTATTATACTCCAGATAACAAATTAAATGGGATGGCGTTCGCATGCTAACCTATTATAACGGCAAGGAGGTTCGGCTGTGGAATCGCCGTTGCCATGAAAGGACGGAGCAGTACCCCGAGCTGTTGGATATTCACTCCTACTGTACAGCATCTTCTATCATTTTGGATGGGGAGATTATTGCTTTTGATGATAAAAAGCCGACATTCCATGAGATTATGAAGCGGGAATCGCTTCGTAAAAAACAAAGCATTGACCGAGCGGTCAACCAGACACCGATTACGTATATGATTTTCGATATCCTGATGTGTAACGGAAAATGGCTGCTAGATGAGCCTTTGTCTGTTAGACAGAAAGTCCTGCGGGACGTGATTACGCAGCAAGCACATTTTCAACTGACACCGAATATGACCGATGGTCACCAGCTCTATGAGGTCATGAAAGCACATGGGATGGAAGGGATTGTGTGTAAGGATCTGCAAAGCACCTATGCGTTAGGCGGGAAAGATCAGCGTTGGTTGAAAAAGAAGATATTCCATGACATCCATGCGGTTATGGGAGGAGTTACGTATCGCGCAGGTATCGTCAATGCGATTCTGCTGGGGCTTTTCGATCGGGAGGGACGATTCATATATATCGGTCACGCGGGGACAGGCAAACTAACTCGCGAGGAGTGGCGACAGTTGACTAAGCTCGTCGAGCCACTGATGGTGAAGGAGAAACCTTTTGCCAACGAGCCGGAACGGAGCAAAGATGCGACTTGGATCGAGCCGAAGCTAACCGTCAAAATTCAATACATAGAATGGACCTCAGGCGGAACTATGAGGCACCCGAGCATTCAAGCGTTCACGCAGGTGGGGCTGGCGGAGTGTACGTTTGATCAGATTGGGTATATATCCAATGAGTGAGAGCTAGAGCAGCTTCATTCTGAATATCCCTGCCCAACCAATCCAACCACAAAAAATGCCCCATCTTGGAAGCCAAGATAGGGCATTTTTCATTTCACTGCTTCAAGTCACTGGCTCCTTCGCCTTTCTCGCTCGTGGCTTCGCCGCGGGCTTCTTCTCTGCTGTCTGCTCTAGTGTAACCGAAGCATCCTCTCCAAGTGTTACTTTGCCTTCGGACGGTTTGGTCGCATTTAAGCTCGCTTGCAGCGCAGCCATCAGGTCGATAACGCTTGTCTTTTGCAGAGCAGGTGCGGACTGGATTTCTTCGCCTGCCACTTTACGCTCAATCGCATCAAGTAGGCGAGCGCGATACTCATCCTTATATTTTTCGGGTTCAAAAGGGGTGGAGAGCTGGTTTATCAGCATTTTCGCCATCTCCATCTCCCGCTCATTCACCGTGACCTTCTCGGGAAGGTTGGGTACTTGCGAGATTGGACGAATTTCATCGGGATAAAATATCGTTTCCATCGCTAAGCAATTCTCAATAACACGAATCGCGGCTAGCGAGCTTTTGGAGCGGATCGACACCTTGGCGATACCGATTTTGCCTGTCTGACGCATGGAATCGAGCAACAGCATGTAGGCGCCGGCGCCCGTATCACCAGGGCCGAGATAGTATGTTTTTTGAAAATAGACCGGATCGATGTCCGTTAAATTTACGAAGTCTAAAATCTTAATTTCCTTGTTCGCTTCTCCGGAGATTTCCTCAAGCTCGTCCTTTTCAAAAAGAACAAATCGCCCTGGCTCATACTCATAGCCCTTCGAGATTTCCTCCCACTCTACTTCTTTCTCGCAAGTCTGGCATTTCCGAACATAGGATAGCGGGGTAATACAAGTTTTGTGAATATAGCGCATAGAGATATCTTTATCCTCTGTGGCCGAAAACATTTTAACAGGAACATGAACAAGTCCGAAGCTGATCGCGCCTTTCCACACGGTATGCATGGATAGCATTCCTCCCCTAACATACGTAATTGTACTAGTATTCTCTTGATGCATTCCCTTTATACGGCAGTCATTTAAGAGAATGGTTACAGGAGAGATTGGAGACGTTATTAAATGCAACATGATAACCCAAATAGCGAACCTAAGGAGGGATTACGGATGGCATCAGAATCGAATTTGTCGCAGGATTCGAGCAATGAAGGTAAAGATGATTGTTTCATGGACATTGATCGTATGATTAATGAGGGGCTTGGAGGCGGCAACGTCACCATGCATAATGGTTTAATTGACGAATTCACTACGGATACGATGGCTGCTCCGGAATCCGTACTGGATGAACCATGAATGTTCACCGCGCTCAGGAGATTTTAGCTGCTGATGAGAAAATTGAGGTAGACCTGGATGGGATGGCTGTCTGGATTGATAGTGTAGATGCCGGTAAAGGTCTCGTCAAAGTGCATGCGGAAGGCAATCCCGCAGATGCTCGGGTCGTGCCAGCTGGGGAGCTCGAAGAGGTACACTAAAGGTACGCGTGGGCCAAATAAGCCTTCTCCGATGTCGAATCGGGGAGGGCTTTTTCCATCTCTATTTAGCCTAAATAGAGGTTTTCTTAGTGACAGGTTGCTGTCACCTGCTGGCGAGGACTATAATAGAACCAGCACGCGCACGCGGAAGAAAGGGATGAGATCATTGACTCAATCCACATTTTGGTTCCATTCTCTGCATGAAGCAGATACGGATAAGTTGGGAACCCTATTGTCTAAGTATCTACAGCCAGGGACAGTCTTAACGTTAGACGGTGATTTGGGTGCGGGAAAAACGAGGTTCTCCCAAGGCTTTGCTAGGGCAATGGGAATTTCGGAGCATGTTAATTCGCCTACATTTACCATTATTAAAGAATACGAGGGAGCTGGTCTCCCTTTCTACCATATGGATATGTACCGCATTTCGCAAGAGGAAGCAGATGAGTTGGGTTTAGAAGATTACTTCTATGGGGCAGGGGTTACGCTGATCGAATGGTCAAGCTTAATTGAGGATTTGCTGCCACCCGACAGACTAAGTATTACGATCACCCAAGAGGTTGATCAGACCCGCGTATTTCACCTGACTCCTTACGGTTCGCCGTATCTGAGCTGGTGTTTACAGATGAAGGAGAACGGACATTTACATGACGGAACGGATAAATAATTCGGGTCGATGCTTAGCGATCGATACCTCAACATCAGCAATGACAGTTGCTATTTTGGAAAATGGCAACTTGCTCGGAGAGATTAGTTCTCATGCGGAACGAAATCATTCTCTGGGATTGCTTCCCCACATTCAAGATTTACTCAATCGCTTAGGAATGAAGCCGCGAGATCTGCGTTCAGTTGCTGCAGGTCAAGGACCTGGCTCGTATACGGGCGTGCGGATCGCTGTTTCCGTAGCCAAAACATTTGCATGGTCGCTAGGGCTCGACTTGATCGGTGTATCCAGTTTAGAGGCTATGGCAATTGGTGGTTCTGTACAGAACGACTATAAGGGGAGTGCTCTAACATGGGTAGTACCTCTAATGGATGGAAGGCGCAGACAAGCATTTACAGCTGTGTATGCTTTTGAAGGGGGAACTGCCATTACGGCTCAACGAGAACCAGATGCTAGTTGGCGTGAAGTGTTGCCAGACGGTATTCGGGTTATCGGTGCCTGGACGGAGCAAATCCTCTCGCTAGCTAGTACTTTGGTGCCTGAACAAATTCTGTTCGTTGGTGAAACAGCAGGCTTTACAGCTGAGCTTGAACAGTTTGAGAAGGATTTTGCTGGCAGCGTGAGTGTAGTTCCTTACGGCATTGAAGCTGAGTATATTGGATTGCTGGCCTATCCGAGATTAGCGAGTGGCGAGAAGGCTGACGTGCACACCTTTGTGCCGAATTACACAAGGCTTCCAGAAGCAGAAGCCAATCTGCTGGCTGGCCTGCAGACGAAGAAAGGGGAGCATTAATCATGGAACAGAGACAGCCGCATGCCATAGAAAATTCATTGGTATTCCGCTCAATGACCATGGAAGACATTCCTTTTATTTGTGAGATCGAGCAGGAAGCGTTCACGACACCTTGGACTAGAGGGGCGTTTGAGAATGAGCTGACGAACAACCAGTTTGCCCATTATATGATTATGGACATCGAGGGTGAAGTCGCCGGATATGGCGGTATGTGGCTTATCATGGAAGAAGCGCATGTCACGAACATCGCAGTCAAAGACACCTATCGAGGTCGCAAGCTCGGAGAACGACTGCTTCGTGAGTTGATGAAAACCTCAGCTTTCCTTGGTGCAATTCGAATCACGCTTGAAGTGAGAACCTCGAACTATGTAGCACAAAATTTATACGAAAAGCTAGGCTTCCGCTCCGTTGGGGTGCGTAGAGGCTATTATACAGATAATCGCGAGGACGCTGTCGTCATGTGGGCAGACCTGCCCAAACGTAGAAAGGATGGTCTCAGTGACTGAGACTTTCAGATAGGTGAAGAATGTGAGTGAAGAAGTACAGATGCAACAAGATAGACAAGAAGAAATGGTGGAAAATGGTCAAAAGGAAACTGCCGCAACAAAGCCGGTGTACATCCTCGCCATCGAAACGAGCTGCGATGAGACTTCCGTGGCTATTGTTGAGGATGGGAAAATCATTCGTTCAAACGTGATTTCGAGTCAAATCGAAACGCACCAACGTTATGGCGGGGTTGTGCCGGAAGTGGCTTCCCGTAAGCATGTGGAGTCGATCACATGGATGTTGGAGGAAGCCGTCACGGAAGCGGGAATCTCGCTCCACGAGCTCTCCGCCATTGCCGTAACCGAAGGCCCCGGATTGATCGGGGCCCTGTTAGTCGGCGTCGTCGCGGGCAAAGCGCTCGCTTGCGCCCTAGACCTCCCGCTGATTGGTGTTCACCATATCGCGGGACATATCTATGCCAACCAGCTCGTCCATGAGCTGGTGTATCCTTCGATTTCGCTCGTCGTGTCCGGCGGACACACCGAGCTCATTCTGCTCGAAGGCCCCGGCCAGTTCCGTATCATCGGGCGCACGCGCGATGATGCGGCCGGCGAGGCCTACGATAAAATTGCCCGGGCAATGGGATTGCCTTACCCGGGCGGACCACACGTGGATCGGCTTGCTCAGGAAGCCGATTCCGAAATCAAAATGCCTCGCTCCTGGCTCGAGGCAGACTCCTACGACTTCAGTTTTAGCGGATTGAAATCCGCGGTGCTGAACGTCGTCAACCAAAGCAAAATGCGCGGTGAAACCGTTCAGGTCGCGCAGATTGCGAAGGGCTTCCAAGCATCCGTCATCGACGTGCTTGTGGAGAAAGCGAGCCGCGCCGTGCGGGAATACGGCGCGAAGCAGCTTTTACTCGCGGGCGGAGTTGCCGCGAATAAAGGGCTGCGCAGCAGGCTCGCCGAGCGCTGCGAGCAGCTGGATGTGCCGCTGCTGGTGCCGCCGCACCGGCTTTGCACGGACAATGCGGCGATGATTGGCGCCGCCGCATTCCTCAAGTGGGACAAGCAAGAGTTCGACTCCATGGAGCTGAAAGCTGAACCCCAACTCAAGCTGGAAGAGTGGTAAGCGAATAAAATAAATTTTCAGACAGGTGTATTGACTTTGGAAATTGTGCATACTATAATCACAATCAATACTTTCAAACGCAACGAACGGGAATAGTAAGGCATGATCAGTTTCGCTCAGAGAGCTGTGCGCTTGGTGAAAGCACAGACGAAACGTCACCTGAACTCGCCCGGGAGCGGTAGGACTGATAAGGATGCCAAGGATCCAGCACCCAAGTAGGTCTTGACGGTTGACCCCCGTGATCAGGTACATGAGTGGTTTCGAGCGTAATAGCTCGGATCAATTAGAGTGGTACCGCGGAAGGTTCAAGCCTGTCGTCTCTTTTATAGAGATGGCAGGCTTTTTTGGTTGTTCTGAAACTGATTTAATCGAGGAAAACACATATAAAAAACGCGATGAACAAGAGTAGTAAGGGCTCACGTCTACGGTACAGAAAGCTGCGGGTTGATGCGACGCAGACCGAGAACGCCCCGAACTCGCTTGGAAGCGGTCATCTTGATCAGCTGGTGTACAGCTGCTAGGGATGAACGGATGACCTCCGTGATCGGGTGATATAGCGGGCAGAATGCTGGCTATATCTGAGGTGGGCTCCATGACGGAGTCAACAAGAGTGGTACCGCGCTGGGTGAAGACCCGTCGTCTCTTATGTGGAGATGACGGGTCTTTTTGTCGTCTGTGGATAGTGCGCTGCAGCCACTAATCATACATTGGTGAAAAGACGTCGCATCCCACTAATCACACGCAGTAGTGATGAAATTTATCACTACAGCAGCGGAAAAGCCAGAATCTCGAACTATAGCGATGATATCACGCTTACAGCGATGAACTCACGCAAATACAAATTTCAAACCACCGCCCCATACGGGCTACCTTGAGGAGGAACTAACTATGGAAAAGAACACAAACACTAATAGACGTATTCGCATTTTTGATACCACACTACGAGATGGCGAGCAGGCTCCGGGCGCTTCCCTATACCCAGAGGAGAAGATTCGCATCGCAAGACAACTTGCTCTAATGGGCATCGACACCATTGAGCCGGGCTTCCCGATCTCAAGTCCTGGTGATTTCCAGGCAGTGCAGCAAATTTCGCGCGAACTGCAAGGCATTGAGATTTGCGGCTTCGCCCGCGCCGTCAAAGCGGATATTGATGCAGCCGTCAAAGCTACTCAGGACGCTGCTTCGCGACGTATTCACATGTTCCTGTCCTCGTCGGACATTCACCTAGACTTTCAGCTTCGTAAATCGCGTCAACAAGTCGTAGAAATGGCTCGCGCCATGGTCGGCTATGCGAAACAATTCGTCGATCGGATCGAATTTTCACCGATGGACGCCACGCGTACGGGCGATGAGTTCCTTTTCGAAGTGCTTGAAGCGGTCATCGCTGAAGGTGCCACAATTCTTAACATCCCCGACACAGTGGGCTATGCGCTTCCTGAAGAGTATGGCGCGATGTTCCGCAGAGTGCGCCAAAGTGTAAGAGGCGGTGATACCGTGGAGTACAGCGCACATTGCCATAATGATCTTGGGCTCGCTGTTGCGAATAGCCTTGCGGCAATCGCTGCGGGAGTCACGCATGTGGAAGTAACCGTGAATGGGGTCGGTGAGCGCGCAGGCAACTGTTCACTTGAAGAGCTAGTCATGGCGATTGAGACGCGCAAGCATTCAATGGGCGTGGAAACGGGCATTGTGACGAGTGAGATTTTCAACACATCCAAAATGGTCAGCCGCATCATGGGCTTCCCAATTGCCTATAACAAACCGATTGTCGGCCGTAATGCCTTCCAGCACGAAGCGGGCATTCATCAGGATGGACTGCTCAAAAATCGTAACACTTACGAAATTATGGATCCAGAAAAGCTAGGTATCCCGCGTTCCATGATCATTCTTGGCAAGCATTCGGGCCGTCACGCACTGAAGCATCGTGTTGGACAATTCGGTATCGAGCTTACAGGCGAAGAACTGGATACACTTTATACACGTTTCAAAGAAAAAGCGGATGAGCAAAAAATGGTCACAGATGATCAACTGATGGAGCTTGTAGGCACAACAGTTGATGGGCAAATGGAGCCATTCACCCTGACACATATGCAAGTCGTCTCGAGCAGTGATCGCAATCGCGTTGCCTCTGTATCGGTTAGAAATAATCAAACGGGCACAGAGAGCGTCTACTCCGGTACAGGAGAAGGTCCAATCGAAGCCATCGTTCACTGTCTGCAGCAAGCCATCCCGATGAATGTGGAGTTCTCCGATCTTGAGCTGCACTCGTTGTCCACAGGTGAGAAAGCGACCGGCGAAGCAGAGGTCACGATTTCGGTGAATGGCCAAACCTTCAAAAACACAGGGATCGACCAGGATGTCCTTGTTGCCGTAGCTAAAGCGTTCATCTCAGCCTGTAATCAAGCCATTCGCATGCAAAATAGTGTGACGTCCGAAGCACCTTCGACCGTGACAACAGCTTCGTAATGAATAGATTTCAAGGTATACAGCTAAATTGTAAGAAAACTTAGATATATACACACCTTGTGAACAAGGTTATACACATACCCTGTGTACAATGTGCATAACTCAAAGAAAACCTGATCTATCAACCTTTTTGAATGGGATATGTGAGGGATAACTTTTTTACAAAAAAAATGTGGGTAATGTGGATAACTTTGTGGAAAAAAGGGGAAAAGCTTGAAAGGGGGCGGAATTCGCCTCCCTTTTTCTGTGGATAACAATGTGTATAAGTAAAACAACAAAAAATATCCCCGTTTAAATTATCGGAACAATCCGGCAGTGGATAGCTTTTCTATTGGATGAAAATACTCAAAGGAAAACTATGGCGGGGAAAGCGATTGAAACTTATAAAAGCTGCCTCAGCTGTGGGTATCTTGACTTCTTTGTTGGAGTTGTCCACAAGTGTGCTTTCACAGCTAAGGAAATTTGCAAGATAGTCTCGATTTCTTTATCACAGCAAAAAAAGCAGCTCATTTTGAGCTGCTTTTGCTTTGCAATGTTTAGATTAGCAAATTAAGTGCAGGCAAAAATCTAAATCCGCCTGTAAATGTTGTTTCATTAAAACTTCAGCTTGGTCCCCATTTCTTGCTTTAATGGCCTCATAAATATGCTCATGTTCATCAATTAAGAAGGGGCGATTGTAGTAGACAACGGTACGACGAAACAGATAGATGATGGATTGCATACGATCAATGATATCAATCATGAACGGATTATTGCTTGCCTGTACGATGATCTCGTGAAATTTCTCATTGGCCTTCATAATTTCATCAAGTGTTCCAGTTCTGCCAATCTGGACACATTCAAGAAGCGATTGAAACTCGCTTTCGGGAAGATAAGTCGCGGCATACCTGGCAGAATGTCCTTCTAACAGCATGCGTACTTGGAACGTATTTCTCAAATCCTTCTCAGAAGGATTAATGACCATTTTATTTGCTATTAGTCCTTCTTGCTCCAATTTACGTATGGATTCACGGATAGGGGTTCTACTTACTCCTAATTCAGAAGCTAGCTTTTCCTCAACAATTTTGGTTCCGCGAGGAATATCGCCTTGTAAGATCATATCACGAATAATTTCATAGGATTGGTTGTAAGCGGGACGAGATTTTTCATTGTTCTTGGCCAAATTGTCCACCTCTTTGAAGGTCCAAAATCATAAACTAAAATATTAATTATACTACTTTTTTTCGGAAAAGTATAGACTAGCACTTTATTTGAAATAATATTAAGATATTCGTATCCGAAAGTAGTTAAATTGTATACAAAAAATATATGAATTGAATACATTTCGGTGTTTCATAGTTAGAATAATCGCATTCTGTTACTGAATTCAGGCTTTGATTTATATCATAAACACATGTTTGCCAAAACATTCATGAGAAACAAGAAGCTAATTAGGGCACATGTGAAAGCGCAATCAATAGGAGGGAATAGAAATGAGTAATAAAATTGGGTTTATAGGCTTAGGCATCATGGGGAAACCAATGGCAATTAATCTTTTGAAGGCCGGATATAAGGTAACCGTTACCGATTTAAATCAAGAGGCTGTAGAGCAAGTTGTAAAGTCCGGTGCACTTGCTGCTGCAACTCCCCAAGAAGTAGCGGAGAATGTCGACGTTATTATCACCATGCTTCCGAATGCGAACATTGTCAAAGGCGTTATTTTTGGAGAAAACGGGATTTATAAAAGTGCAAAAGAAGGTACGGTAGTTATTGATATGAGTTCCATCTCACCCGTAGTTTCCAATGAAATTGCTAGTGAGCTGGCTAAACAAGGGATTGAAATGTTAGATGCGCCTGTAAGCGGAGGAGAACCCAAAGCTGTAGACGGTACCTTGGCCATTATGGTAGGCGGTAAGGAAGAAGTTTATGAAAGCGTGAAAGATGTGCTTTTCAGCATGGGAAGCGCTGTAACCTTAGTAGGCGGAAACGGATGCGGCTCTACGGCTAAATTAGCCAATCAAATTATCGTTAATCTCAATATTGCCGCGATGTCGGAAGCGCTTGTTTTGGCTGCAAAAGCCGGAATTGATATCGATAAAATGTATCAGGCGATCAGAGGCGGACTTGCTGGAAGCGCTGTACTGGATGCAAAAGTTCCGTTGATTCTTGATAGAAATTTCGTTGCCGGAGGCAGGATCGATATTAACCTTAAGGATATTACCAATGTCATGGAAACAGCTCACGCAATCGGTGTTCCACTGCCGCTATCCAGCCAGCTTCTTGAAATTTTCCACGCGTTGAAGATCGATGGCAAAGCTAGTCATGATCATGGCGGTATTGTTCAGTATTATGAGAAACTTGCACATGTTGAAGTAAGGAGGGCATAACAAATGAGTGCGAGCACAATAAGTGTCTCATTCCTCGAATCGCAATTGCCGCCGGAATGGAAAGGCAACGATCTCCGTGGGCAAATCAAGCAAATCAACCAATCCCGCAACAAGAAGATTATTGTGCTGGACGATGATCCGACAGGTGTTCAAACCGTACACGACATCGATGTATTGACGCAGTGGGACAAGGAATTATTGCGTGAAGCATTCAATCATCCGGAAACGGTTTTCTATATTTTAACCAACACACGCGCTTATCAAGCGGCCGAGGCGGAACGGATCAACCGTGAAATTGCCCAAAATGTACAGGCTGTAGCAAGTGAAACGGGTATCGACTTCGTCTTCGTCAGCAGAGGCGATTCTACATTGCGCGGGTATTACCCCTTGGAAACCGATACGTTGACGGAAGAAATTCGCGGAATGACCGGACTTGCATATGACGGGCATTTGATCATCCCGGCTTTTTTTGAAGCAGGTCGTATGACTTATCACAATACCCATTACTTAAAAGAAGGCGACGAACTGCTTCCTGTTCACGAGACGGAGTTTGCCAGAGATAAAGTCTTTGGCTATGAGCATAGTGATCTGACACAGTGGGTTGCGGAAAAAACAAACGGACGAGTCAAGCCAGAAGATTGCGTTGTAATTACGCTTGAACAAGTGCGCCGCGGACCAGATGCAGTGGAAGAAATGCTGTTGAAGGTTGAGGGAAATGTGCCGGTCATAGCAGACTGCTTATCTTACGCAGATTTGGATGTCCTTTCCTTAGGACTATTGCAAGCTGAGGGAAAAGGCAAAAAGTATATCTTTCGTACGGCAGCCTCTTTTGTTAAATCGTATGGGGGCATCGAAGATCAAGATATTTTGCCGAAAGCGAAGCTAGTGGCTAAAGGACAAGAATCACACGGAGGGCTTGTGGTGGTCGGCTCCCATGTGCAAAAGACAACAAGACAATTGGAGCAATTGCTTGCTGGCACCAACATGATTTCGTTGGAAATGGATGTAAATAAAATTTTAAATCCAGTTGAAAAGGCGAATGAATTGGAGCGGCTCATTTCGAAAGTGAATGAACACATTGCCAATGGACAAAATGTGGTTGTATTCAGCAGCCGCAAACTAGTTGCCGTTGATAACTCCGATGGAAATCTATCCATCAGCCAAACCGTATCTGAATCACTGGTTAAAATAGTTAGTTCATTGGATATTGTACCTAAATTCATCATTGCAAAAGGAGGAATCACCTCAAGCGATGTTGCAACGAAAGGGCTTGGCATTCGCAAAGCGAGAGTCATTGGACAGGCTGCAGCAGGTATTCCAGTTTGGCTCACGGGTGAAGAGGCCAAATTCTCGGGCATCCCGTATATCGTATTTCCGGGTAACGTAGGAAGCGATACAACGCTGCTGGAGACTGTTCAAAAAATTGAAGGCTAGTATTTATGGTGGCGTATATCACTGTGTTCATATTTGCGGGTATACGCCAATATGAACTTGCCAGTTTTGAAAACGAATACAAACATTCTGATATTGAAGGGGCTTATAAAGATGCTAGTGAATACCAAAGATATATTAAAAGAAGCTCAAAGAAAAAGGTTTGCTGTGGCTGCTTTTAATGTATTTAACCTAGAAACCGTTCAAGCTGCTATTCAGGTAGCTGAACATGAACATCAGCCAGTCATTATTGCATTGGGAGAACGCTACTTTCCAACGGTAAATGTTGAAGGATTTGCTGCCATGGTTAGAGCGCTGGCTTCCAAAGCAAGTGTGCCAATTTCGCTTCATTTAGATCATGCTTATGAGAAGGAATCCATCATCCGGGCCATTGAGAATGGGTTTACATCGGTCATGTATGACGGTTCTAAATACGACCTTCACGAAAATATTTGGCGGACAAAAGAAATCGTAGACCTTGCTCATCAGGCAGGCGTGTCGGTGGAGGCCGAGATCGGATCGTTGGCAAGAGGCGCTTTTTCGGACGAGGAAGAAGGGGATGGAACCCTGACAGATCCGCAATCCGCGAAACAATTCGTCGCAGCAACAGGGGTGGATTTCTTGGCAGCCGCGATTGGCACGGTACATGGTATGTATCAAGGGGAGCCTCATATTGATCTTCCGCTTCTAGAGAAAATTCGTGAAGTTGTTGAAATCCCGCTTGTCCTTCATGGGGGGTCTGGAACACCAGATGAAATGATCAGGCAAACGATAAAAAGAGGTATAAGCAAAATTAATGTCAACACGGAAGTATCGATGGCGGCAGTTACCTACTTGCAAAACCTGTCTGAAAACAAATCAATGGTACATCTTTCTACCATAATGTCAGATATGCAAGCTTCTATGGAGCCTGTGATGACTAAATTCGTCAGATTATTTTCTAGCTAAGATGATCCAAATCCAAATAGTAATCGCATACAAATAATAAGGAGGCAACAAAAATGGTTTCTTTGTTTGGATTAAGCCATGACACTAGTTTATTGCTATATGCTTTGATTTCCATCTTAGGTTTAATTGTATTGATCGCAAAGTTTAAAACTAACCCATTTATCGCACTGATCGTCGCTGCGTTGTTTATGGGATTGATTTCCGGAATGAAGCTGCCCGACATTGTGAAGTCCTTTCAAGATGGAGTTGCCAGCACGTTAGGTTTTATTGCCATCGTTATCGGACTCGGAACAATGCTCGGGAAAATGATGGCCGAATCAGGGGGGGCTGAACGTATCGCCCGAACGCTTATACGTGCTTTTGGCGAGAAGAATGTTCACTGGGCGATGATGGTCGTGGCTATCATTTGTGGAATTCCTGTATTTTTCCAGGTCGGGGTTGTCTTGTTGATTCCGCTTGTATTCGTGATTGCCAAGCATACCGGCACTTCGCTAGTTAAAATCGGTCTGTCTTTAGTTGCTGGACTTGCTGTTGTTCACAGTCTTGTTCCACCGCACCCAGCTGCGATGTTGGCGGTTGGTATTTTTCACGCAGATTTGGGTAAGACGATCTTGTTATCTATTTTAGTAGCTTTCCCTGCTGCTGCGGTAGCAGGTCCGATTTATGGCTCATATATTGCTAAGAAAGTTCTTGTAGAACCAACGGGTGAACTGGTTGAGCAATTCACGAAGGCTCAGCAAAAGGAGCTGCCTGGCTTTGGCATCACGCTGTTTACGATTTTACTTCCAGTTATGTTAATGCTGCTTGCTACACTCGTAGATGTTACGCTTCCTGCTACGAGCGGATTACGCATCGTTGTTGATTTTATTGGAAGTCCGGTCGTAGCACTCCTGATTTCACTGGTATTTGCTTTTTATTCATTTGGTTTTGCCCGCGGCTATGATAAAAACGACCTTCTAAAGTTTACGAATGAGTGTCTGGGACCTGTCGCTTCTATCATTTTGATTATTGGCGCAGGGGGCGGCTTTAATAAAATATTGATTGCAAGCGGAGTGAGTGACGCGATTGCTAAACTGGCTACTGGCGCACATATCTCGCCTCTTGTATTAGCCTTTGTCATCGCCGGCATCATCCGAGCTGCGGTTGGATCTGCCACAGTAGCTATGACAACATCAGCAGGTATTGTTGCCCCGCTTGCTGCTACAATACCTGGCACTAGCCCGGAACTCTTAGTGCTTGCAGTAGGAGCAGGTTCTATCATGCTTTCTCATGTGAATGACTCCGGGTTCTGGTTGATTAAAGAGTTCTTTAATATGTCGGTGGCCCAGACGCTAAAAACGTGGACCGCTATGGAAACCATTTTGTCCTTCGTTGCTTTTGGCATTGTTTTGCTACTTAGTTTGGTTATGTAAGGGAGGAATTCCTATCGAAAGAGAACTTGCATTAGAAATCGTGAGGGTCACGGAACTTGCCGCATTGGCAGCTTCCAGATGGATGGGAAGAGGCGATAAGAATAGCGCAGACGGGGCTGCTACTTCGGCAATGAGGGCTATGTTCGACTCGGTATCCATCAAAGGCACCGTTGTTATCGGAGAAGGGGAGATGGACGAAGCTCCTATGTTGTATATTGGGGAGCAGGTAGGCAATCAGGACGGCCCAGAGGTTGACATCGCAGTAGATCCCTTGGAAGGAACGGAACTAGTTGCGAAGGGCATCAATAACGCATTGGCTGTTGTCGCTGTTGCGAGCAAGGGAAATTTGCTGCATGCTCCGGACATCTATATGGAGAAACTGGCTTGCGGACCTTTATTAAAAGGACGGCTTCGATTATCAGAGCCATTAGAGACAACCTTGCTTAAGGCTTCTCAAATTTTAAATAAATCGATTTCAGAGTTAACGGTCGCTATTTTGGATCGGGAAAGGCATGCCAAACATATGGAAACGCTGCGAGGCTTAGGTGTGCGTATCAAGCATCTAAGTGACGGAGACGTTGCCGGAGCTATGGCGCCGGCCTTTCCTGAGTCAGGCGTTGATCTATATGTAGGTTCTGGAGGGGCGCCAGAGGGAGTGCTTGCAGCAGCAGCATTATCATGTCTTGGCGGTGAAATACAAGGCCGATTAATGCCATCTTCTCCGGAAGAAGAGGAGCGTTGCCGGCAAATGGGGCTGCAGGATCCATTAAAGATCTTGTCGATGGAAGACATGGTAGGAGATGGTGATGTCATTTTCGCGGCAACGGGCATAACACCAGGTGATTTTTTAGGCGGGGTGCTTTTTTTACCCGGACATCGTGCCGAAACACAATCTATCGTCATGCGGGCAAAAACAAAAACGATCCGCCATATCCGAACAAGTCACTTCTTGCCCAATAAACCGTTTCTAAACCATGTCTGACTGAAGTGCTGTAAATGCAAAAAAAGTTTGGTTGAATTTTCAACCAAACTTTTTTTGCATACCCGCTCTAGGCAAGGAGTGCTTCCCACTCCTCATAACAAGCAGCAAGCGCACTCTTCCGTTGATCAACCGCAGCCGTCTTTTCCTGGACAAGCACGTAGTTGTTGTACACAGCTGGATCCGCAAGTTCGGCTTCGAGAGCTGTAACTTCCTCTTCAAGTCGAGCAATATCTAGCTCCAACTGTTCTAGCTTCCGTTGACGACTGCGTTCTTCACGCTTGGCCAGCTTGTCCGCTTCGTAACTGCCACCGCTAACAGGCTCACTTTTCACAGCAGTAGCGGAAGCCGAAGAGTAGCTTCCAGCAGCTTTCTTCTCCGCCTCTTTCGCCAAACGCTTCTCTTCCATTTCAGCAAGCTCCGCTTTTTTTTCCACATAGTCGTCATAGTTACCGAGATAGCTTGTTAAGCCATCCTTCTGCAGATCCAGCATGCTCTCGGCCATCTTATTCAGGAAGTAACGGTCATGGGAGATGAAGAGGAGGGTGCCCTCGTAATCCATCAAGGCCGATTCCAGCACCTCTTTACTGTACAAATCCAGATGGTTGGTAGGCTCATCGAGGATCAGAACGTTAGCCTTCTGAAGCATAAGCTTAGCCAAGGAGACGCGGGCTTTTTCGCCGCCGCTCAAAGCAGCAATTTTCTTAAACACGTCCTCACCGCTGAAAAGAAAGCTGCCAAGTACGGTACGAATGCGCGCTTCCTCTAGGTGAGGATATGTGTTCCACACTTCTTCCAGTACGCTATTGGACGGATTTAGACCTTTTTGCTCTTGATCGTAATAGCCGATCGTGACGCCAGCACCCCACTTGAAGGTACCTGCGTCCTGCTTGTGCGCACCGATCAAGGTTTTGAGCAGGGTCGATTTCCCTACCCCGTTAGGTCCAATAAGCGCAGCGGTTTCGGAACGGCGAAGCTGGAAGGAGACGCCGTCGAGAAGACGGTTTTTGCCATCGTACGAAAGGGATAGCCGGTCTACTTGCAGGACTTCCTTACCCGAGGTTTGCTCGATTTCGAAAGAGAAGGAAGCACGTTTTAGATCGCCCATCGGCTTATCTAATCGGTCCATTTTCTCTAACTGTTTACGGCGCGACTGCGCTCTCTTGGTTGTCGAAGCACGCACAATGTTGCGCTGCACGAAATCCTCCAGCTTTGAGATTTCCTCTTGCTGCTTTTCAAACTGTTTCATTTCAATTTCATAATTCGCTTCTTTAATTTCGATAAAACGGGAATAATTGCCCGTATATCGTTTGGAAGCATGTCGCTCAATTTCATAAATCGAAGTAACCAACGCATCAAGGAAGTAACGGTCATGGGAGACGACGAGAATGGCGCCTGGGTAGCCGCGTAAATAACCTTCCAGCCAAGTTAACGTGGCGATGTCCAAATGGTTGGTAGGCTCATCGAGCATCAGTAGATCGGGTTCCTCTAGCAACATTTTAGCCAAAGCCAATCTCGTTTTCTGGCCCCCGCTAAGCGTATTAACCAAGGTATCTGGAGAGAACTGTCCGAAGCCCATCCCGTGTAAAATACCGCGAATTTTCGCCTCAATTTCATAGCCGCCATGCTCACGAAACCATTCGGAGCGCAGCGCATACCGATTCATTGTGGACTCATACTTTTTCTCATCGGAGATGAGGTCAGGGTCAGCCATAAGGGCTTCCAGCTCTCGCAACTCTCGTTCCGTCTCTAATAAAGAACTGAACACGCTGAGCAGCTCATTCCAAATGGATTTGTCCGTATTAAGTCCGCTGTTTTGCTTTAAATAGCCGATTTTGGTTTCTTTCGCTTTGAATAGATCGCCGCTATCATACGACATCTCACCCGCGATGATTTGAAGAAGGGTCGATTTACCGGCACCATTGACACCGACTAACCCGATGCGTTCCCGATTTTCAATCTGAAGCGTTATATTAGAGAGTACGGAGCGTACCCCATAGCTTTTGGAAATGTTAGAAACTTGTAATAGCATGTTGCTGCTACCTCCTGCATTTTGGCTGCGTATTCATATAAGAACCTTTTTTTAAGTTGACCTAAGGGTGCTATTTCCAGTCCCATCAATTCATTAGTATACACGAAGAATGAGGGCAACGCCTGCTTAATTTAGGCATGGAGTGACTAGCCATAGGTGAAATATAGTGTCAAATGACCTGAAATCATGCGGATTCGACAGGGTCTCGGGCCCGAGTATAGTTTTTTACTTTATTTATGTTAAAATGGGGGAAACCACTCCTCGCTAGGAAGGGCTGTAACTTATGATGAACATCCGAGAGCGGAAAATAGAATTACGCAAGGAAATGGAAATACGACGTGCGTCGATTGTTGCTGAGTCGCGTGATGAGAAGCAACAACTGATACACCAGAGAATGGTCAAGCTATGTTCAGATAAGTTGTTCGATCAAGGACCTATGCAGTCCAATCCACAGCCCACGCTGATGAGCTATATGCCTTTTCGTTCAGAGCCGGACGTTGCGCCATTAATGGAATGGTGCTGGCAGCAGGGAATTCGTGTGCTGATACCGAAGGTAGTGGCGGATACGAAGACGATGAATTTGCATATCATAAACCGTTATGAAGACCTCGAAAGTGGCGCCTATGGGATCAGAGAGCCGCGAAGTGATGTTCCGATTGAACATGATTTGGGTACGATCTCGATGATTGTAGTACCAGGGCTGGCGTTTGATCTTGATTTCGGACGTTTGGGATACGGCGGCGGTTTCTATGATCGCTTTATGCAATTGTTTGCTGCGCGTGGTCTGAAAAGACCGTTTGCTGTTGCGGCTGCTTTTGATAAACAATTGATTCCTGCTGTACCTTCTTCTTGGCATGATTTCCGGGTGGATGGCATCGTAACCGAAAGCAAGATGGTGTTCAAAACAGAAACCTAATATAGAGGTGATTGCAGTGCCCGATTCTTCACCATTGACGCATTTTAATGATCAGGGAAGAGCGCGAATGGTCGACATATCGGATAAAACGGAGACGAAACGTACAGCCACCGCGCGCTCTACCTTATTAATGAAGTCTGAAACTCTGGATTTAATCCTGCAGGGTAAAATGAAAAAAGGCGACGTCCTCGCCGTGGCGCAAGTGGCTGGCATTATGGCCGCCAAGAAAACATCAGATTGGATACCGATGTGCCATCCGATTGCCCTAACAGGGGTTGATATTCAGTTTTCGAATAACGGCATCAATGAACTATACATAGAAGCAACTGTACGAACAACGGGTCCTACAGGCGTAGAGATGGAAGCTTTAACAGCTGTATCTGCCGCGGCATTAACCGTATATGACATGTGTAAAGCCGTAGAGAAAGACATGATCATTAACTCGACCCTGCTTGTTATGAAAACAGGCGGTAAAAACGGGGATTTTTACAGGCAAGACAATAAAGCGTGATTTCACAAGCAAGACATAAGGCGTGATGCGGCTCTAATCGAGCTTCGCAAAAGCGGGGAATTTCGTGCAGTGTTCTAGCAATCACGCAGGTTAGTGGGGTTATCTCATTCAGTGAACAAGGGAGAGGTGACGAAGGATGCACTGGAAAGTTGCGATTTTGACAGCCAGTGACCGCGGTTACCGAGGAGAACGAGAAGACACTAGCGCTCAGGTAATCCGCGAGCTGATTGAAGAGGAAATTCAAGGCGAAATCATCGAGTATCGGGTCGTTCCGGACGAGATGGACGAAATAATGGCTTCCTTAATAGAAATGACTGATTATTATCAAGCTGATTTAATTCTAACAACGGGTGGGACCGGACTGGCTCCGCGGGACGTAACACCAGAAGCAACGCTGAATGTCATTGATCGTGTTGCTCCAGGCTTTGCTGAAGCGATGCGGATGATCTCGATGCAGAAAACGAAGAAAGCGATGCTTTCCAGAGCGGTTTCTGGTATTCGCGGACGTACGCTGATCATTAATTTGCCAGGCAGTCCTAAGGGTGTTCAGGAGAATTTGATGGCCATTATTGATCAACTTCCACATGCGCTGGGGATTCTGACAGGTAAAGAAGGCGATCACGGATGAAGAGCAGAGTGATGGAGATATGTCAGAAGGTGACTTGCGATGAGTAAAGACACTTCCATGTTGCGCGAGGTGAAGGTGGAAGATGCCATTGGCATGATTCTCCCGCATGATCTCACACAGATCCTCCCTGGCGAGTTCAAAGGTCGCTTGTTCCGCAAAGGCCACCAAGTGACGGAGGCTGATATCCCTGCCTTGCTGAGCATCGGCAAGGAACATATCTATGTGATGGAGCTACAGCCAGGTTACCTCCATGAGGATGAAGCTGCCTTGCGCATGGCGAAGGCGATTGCGGGAGATAACCTCAGGCTGACGGAGCCGCATGAGGGTAAAGTGAACGTGAAGTCGGAGATTCACGGCTTGGTGAAGATCGATAAGGCGTTCGTAGACAACGTGAACGCCATCGATGAGGTCGTGTTGTCGACGATTCGCAGCAACACGGTCGTTCAGGCTGGCGCTTCGTTGGTCGGTACGCGGGTGATCCCGCTGATCGTCGACGAAGCGAAGGTTGTGGAGGTCGAGCGGTTAGCCGCGGCTCGACGTGAGGAGGGCTTCACCTTGCTGGAGGTGAAGCCGTTTCGTAAGCTGCGCGTCGGCGTAATCACGACGGGCAGCGAGGTCTTCAAAGGCCGAATCAAGGATAAATTCGGCCCGGTCGTGAAAGAGAAGGTCGCGCAGCTCGGCTCCGAGGTTGTGGATCAGCGCTTCGCGCTCGATGACAGCGAAGCGATTGTGGGTGAGATCCACGCGCTGCAAGCGCTGGGTGTGGATCTGGTGTTGGTCACGGGCGGCATGTCCGTGGACCCGGATGATCGCACACCGGGTGCGATCAAGATGGCCGGCGCCCGCGTGGTCAGCTACGGAACGCCGATGCTGCCGGGCTCGATGTTGATGATCGCCTATCTGGGCGATCTGCCGATCATGGGCTTGCCGGGTTGTGTGATGCACGACCCGTACACGTCCTTTGATGTGCTGCTGCCGCGCATCTGTGCGGGTGAGCAAATCGTGCGTAGTGACATCACGGAGATGGGCTACGGCGGATTTTATCAGTGTTAGATTAGATGTGTATTCGTAACGCAACACAAAATGGAGATGAAGTCCATGTTTCAAAATATAGGATTCACCGAGCTCTTATTGATTGCGGTTGTCGCATTAGTTCTGTTCGGACCGCAGAAGCTCCCAGAAATTGGCCGTATGCTCGGCAAGACACTGCGGGATTTCAAGCAGGCCACGAACGAGCTGATGAAGGATGAGCCGAAAGCACCACAGGTATCCAATGCTCCTATTGCACCGAGTTCTCCTATCGCTCCAGATCCGATTACGCCTGTTTCGATCGCAGGAAATGATGTGGCAGATATAACGGATGAGTCGGTTTCTGAAGAACCAACGGCGGCTACTACCATGCCGTCACAAGTACAAGATTCAGTGAATGTGGAAACCTCGGCTGGACCACCGAGTTCACCCGAAGTTAAGCCTGCTGTAGCTTTCGTAACAAACAAGTCTTCCGAGGTCGTTCATGTTACCGTTTCGCCGGTTGAAGCTGTAGAAGTGCTGTCCTCATCAGCTGCAGAATCCGCCGCGCTAGCAGCAACCGATGTGTTGTCCGCCGCTCCTGCACATGCCTCGGCCCCTACCCCGGCGCCAGCGCAGAAGCCAGGCAGCACAAGCAATTCACGGCGGTTACCGGACTAAGTTTTACATTTTGCAGCATAGCAAGTGATTCAGCCGTAGAGGTTGTATTCACTAGATTAGGTAGGTGAAATAGGTTGAAAAATGAAGAAATGTCACTCGTAGAGCACCTTGGTGAGTTGCGCAAGCGAATCATGTGGATATTAGTTGTTTTGGTCATTGGCATGGTGGGTGGACTCGCAGCTGCGAAACCCGTCATTCGTTATCTTAAAAGTATCCCACCAGCGAGAGATATTGGTTGGAACGTTTTCTCGCCTTGGGATGCGCTGCGTTTGTATATGAATTTCGGCTTAGCCGTAGGTATTTTGATCACCTTACCCTTTATTCTGTATCATATATGGGCTTTCGTTAAGCCAGGCCTCCGGGAAACGGAGCAAAAGGCTTCGATTATTTATATTCCGTATGCGTTTCTACTCTTTTTAGTTGGATTATCTTTCGGGTATTGGGTTGTTTTTCCGATGGCCTTTTACTTCACTTCGTCTATTAGTAAGAGCCTTGAAATTACGGAGATGTACGGGGCAGCGCAGTATTTTACATTTATGTTTAACATCATTCTTCCGCTCGCGTGTGTTTTTGAGATGCCCATCGTAGTGATGTTTCTCACTAAGATTAAGCTTCTGAACCCGAAGCGCCTGCATAAGTTTAGAAGATATGCTTACATGTTGATGGTGGTGCTGGCCACTGTGATTACCCCGCCAGATGCGATTTCCGCCATTTTAGTTTCGGTTCCGCTCATAATTTTGTATGAATTCAGTGTGTTTATGTCTGGGTTCATTTATCGCAAACAGCTTGCAAATGATGCGGCCTGGGAGCTGGAGTTTGGTCCTAAATGAGCTAAAGTGTGAAAAT
Source organism: Paenibacillus sp. J22FR5 (assembly GCF_059691975.1). Lineage (NCBI taxonomy): Bacteria > Bacillati > Bacillota > Bacilli > Caryophanales > Paenibacillaceae > Paenibacillus > Paenibacillus sp. J22FR5. The sequence goes on from NZ_JCAUAN010000005.1 coordinate 183,709, forward strand.
AGTCTGCCTTTTGGGTGGGCTATTTTTCATTTTTATAGGGAATATTTGGTTATGAATTGGGTAGAATGAGGGGGGTGTCCTAAAGAATGAAAAATGTGTAAAAGGACTTGCAAATTACTCCCAGAATGAGTATCATAAGAGGTGTTGTTAGCACTAAACACATTCGAGTGCTAATAAATGAAATTTAACTAAGACCAATTTTCTAAAGGAGGCTATTTTTCCATGATCAGACCGTTAGGTGATCGAGTTATCATTGAAGCCGTTGCGAAAGAGGAGACTACAGCAAGTGGCATCGTGCTGCCAGATACAGCTAAAGAAAAACCACAAGAAGGTAAAGTTGTAGCCGTTGGCGCTGGCGCGTTGAAAGATGGCGTACGTGTTCCGCTTGAAGTAAGCGAAGGCGACCGCATCATTTTCTCCAAATACGCTGGAACTGAAGTGAAATACGAAGGCCGCGAACTGTTGATCTTGCGCGAAAGCGACATTCTCGCTGTATTAGCCTAAGTTAGAGCAGCATATAGATCGGCTAGACGTTTTAACAATTGATATTTAGGTTTTTAATTAGAGGAGGTTTCCTATCGTGGCAAAAGAAATTAAGTTCAGTGAAGACGCACGCCGCGCGATGCTTCGCGGGGTAGATGCTTTGGCGAATGCCGTTAAAGTAACCCTAGGTCCAAAAGGCCGTAACGTTGTACTTGAGAAAAAATTTGGCAGCCCGTTGATCACGAATGACGGTGTAACGATCGCGAAAGAAATCGAGCTTGAAGATGCTTTCGAAAACATGGGAGCTCAACTTGTTAAAGAAGTTGCTACCAAAACAAACGATGTTGCTGGTGACGGTACAACAACTGCAACGGTTCTAGCGCAAGCGATGATCCGTGAAGGTCTGAAAAACGTTACTGCAGGCGCTAACCCAATGGTTATCCGCAAAGGTATCGAGAAAGCTGTTAAAGCGGCTGTAGAAGAGCTTCAAAAAATTGCTAAGCCTATCGAAGGCAAACAATCCATCGCACAAGTTGCGGCAATCTCTGCTGCTGACGAAGAAGTAGGCGAATTAATCGCTGAAGCTATGGAAAAAGTAGGTAAAGACGGTGTTATCACAGTTGAAGAATCCAAAGGCTTCTTGACGGAGCTTGAGGTTGTAGAAGGTATGCAATTCGACCGTGGATACACATCCCCATACATGATCACAGATACGGATAAAATGGAAGCTGTTCTAGACAACCCGTACATCTTGATCACTGACAAAAAAATCTCGAACATCCAAGAAATCTTGCCTGTTCTTGAAAAAGTGGTTCAATCCGGTAAACAACTTCTAATCATTGCTGAAGACGTTGAAGGCGAAGCACAAGCAACGCTTGTTGTGAACAGACTTCGTGGCACATTCACTTGCGTAGCTGTTAAAGCTCCTGGTTTCGGTGACCGTCGTAAAGCAATGCTAGGCGATATCGCTGCTCTAACAGGTGGCCAAGTGATTACAGAAGAGCTTGGATTGGATCTGAAATCCACAACTCCTGATCAATTGGGTAGCGCTCGTCAAATCCGTGTTACCAAAGAAAACACAATCATCGTTGATGGTGCTGGTAACCCTAAAGATATCGCAGCTCGTGTTACACAAATTCGTTCCCAACTGGAAGAAACAACTTCCGATTTCGATAAAGAAAAACTTCAAGAGCGTCTGGCTAAACTTTCTGGCGGCGTAGCTGTTATCAAAGTTGGCGCAGCGACTGAAACTGAATTGAAAGAGCGCAAGCTTCGCATCGAAGATGCTTTGAACGCGACTCGTGCAGCAGTTGAAGAAGGTATCGTTTCTGGTGGTGGTACTGCTCTAGTTAACGTATACAACGCAGTAGCAAAAGTTGTTGCTTCTGGTGACGAGCAAACGGGTGTTAACATCATCCTTCGTTCCCTTGAAGAACCAGTTCGCACAATCGCAGCTAACGCTGGTCAAGAAGGCTCCGTTATCGTTGAGCGCTTGAAAAACGAAAAAGTAGGCATCGGCTACAATGCAGCAACTGGACAATGGGTAAACATGTTCGAAGCTGGTATCGTTGACCCTGCAAAAGTAACACGTTCCGCACTTCAAAACGCAGCATCTGTTGCAGCTATGTTCTTGACAACAGAAGCGGTTATCGCTGATAAACCAGAAAAAGACAAACCAGGTATGCCTGATATGGGCGGCATGGGTGGAATGGGCGGCATGATGTAAGAAGTTCTTCAGAACTTCTACATATGCGGTGAGAAAGACTCCTTCGGGAGTCTTTTTTATATTATGTTGCAAAAAAGTAGGCATTTCAGAGAGGTTATCGAATGTATGTTCGTTTTTGTGGTAAAAATAAAAGCCCCTTGGGCCTAATGCTTTTGTTTCAATAAATATAGGTCTTCTTCGGTTTTGGAGATCTTGTCCCTTTGGAAGTCTAAGCGACCATTGGTAATGTGAATCGCTTCGAGTAGTTGGTTATCTGATTCGATGTTTTCGATATGATGTGAATCCAATGTAAGCTGAATTTTGTCAACTTTAGTGTCCACTGCCTCTAGTCTTGTGTCCATAGCTTCTAGTTTTGTTTCCATTGTTTGTAGACTTGTGTCCATAGCTTCTAGTTTTGTTTCCATTGCTTGTAGCCTTGTGTCCATTGTTTCCAGCTGCAGTATCATTTTTTTAAGTAATTCTTCCATGTGCTTCACCTCTTTCTATTTTCAATGTATGAATGTCAAGGTGTGACAAGCACCTATACCTAATTATACAGGGTAATTCCAAGACTGTGAATGATAACTTATTATTACTTATGTTCACTCATAGGTATTTACCACATAGCCTGGTTACCTCAAATCTGCTTGGACATTTACCTGCTTGGCCCACGTGTATCAGCCTAATTATGGAAAGATAGGCATTGGTACACTCTCTGGACTAGGGATAGACGTATACTATCTCAAACTAACAGAGGAGTTGACTCATTCATGGCTTTACAACCGAATCAAGGAAAACAATTTCAGTGTCCACCGGCTGACCCGATAATGACTGATCCAGAAAGAGTAGTTAGAGATTTCTACCATCCGCAAAAGGTTCAAGTCATTCATCCGATTCAAATTGTGAATCGCCACCACTGTGTTCCGGTTTATGAGCATGTGTACACATGTTCCGAAACGGATGAGTATTGTGGAACGCACCCGCATCCACATCAAGGTATGCTAAGGAAGTAACGGATAGGCACTTCTCGCGAAGAATCATTTATGATTCTGGCGGGGGGTGTTTTTTTGCAAGGGGAAATAATTATATAATGAGGGAAGGAAGTTGATTGGGTAACGGGGGATAAGTATCATGCAAGAGTTAGAGATGGATTGGTCGTTCTGGCTAGAACGGATACGTCCTAAATTTGATAAAGTCATCCTCGCGAGAGGTTGGACATATTTTAACGAAGGTGCTGTAAGGGACATTCAAGTGGAAGGCACCTCGATTATCAAAGCAAGAGCAGACGGAACAAGCAGGTACAAGGTCATTTTGGATCTCAAAACCTTCACGCGGAGCAGCTGCACTTGTCCGTACGGCTACTATTGTAAACATATGGCTGCAGTGCTTTATGAGGTAGCAAAGATGAAGGGCTTCGATCCAGAAGAACTTAGATGGGGCGCCAAAAAGGTGACGCAGATAAAGCAGTTGGAACTGGATGTTCCAGTTCCAACTGCGCTTAAGCAAGCGGAGAAGCTGCCCCAACCTACAGATAGCTGTGAAATGTGGCGGACTTATTTTAATAAAAAATATGGCAATGCCAAGATTTATAACGCTTTTAGCCTAGAGGAAGTCTGCTTGCGCGCGTGGCGGGAGCTTAATAAGCTAGCGGATACGTGGGAGCCGACGATTCGAAGTTTGTATGACATTCAGGTGGCGCTGTATGTGATACGCCTGTGCGATACGATGGCGGGATCCAAGGCGATCACTTATGATTTTTATCAAAATACGGATTATTATTTCAAGCGGGTTGTTAAGCATTGTCGCGAGCAGTTGGAAGCAATACTTTATCGGATTGATGTTAACAAAGCGCTGGCACAGTATGGCGAGCATTTGGATGAGATAGCAGCTTACGTGTCTGATCTCTGTGAAAATGGCTCTTCGAGAAATCTGCCGGATTGGCTGGGTTTGTATAAATGGTTATGGTCGCAGTTGTTTCAGGATAAGGAAATGATCGAGGTAGAAACGACGAGGCTCAGACAGCTGCTTTCGGATCCCCATGCCAGTCATCAGGCCCGCCAAGTAGCTACGCTAGGTTATATCCATTTGGATATTAGCAAGGGTGAGGATGAGAATGCCTGGGAACGGGCAGAAACAGGGATGTTTGAGATTGAGCTGGATTATTGGTTCGATTATTTGAACGGATTTGTTTTTGATAGTCAGTGGGATCGTTTGTTGAATTGGCTGCGGTGGTTAAAACCGAAGATGGAGGGTGTATTTGCGACTGATTTTCTGAATTTCTGGCGATTGGCAGCGGCGCATCGAGATGTTGAGACAGAGCACAGGGAAGCGATGATTTCGCTTTTACCTGCGAGTTACGATCACTATGCGAAATTTTTAATAACGAAGGGGGAGTATCAGGCTTGGGCGGATCTTTGTCTGCTCCTGGATCTTACCACAGTACACATCGATTCAGCGCAGCTAAAGCTTGTGGAAAAAGCGAATGTTCGCTTTCTTTTGCCCATTTATCACCATGCTGTAGAAGCTTTTATTCAGGGTAAAAATCGTCCCGATTATATACAAGCTATTAAGTTGTTAAAGAAGTTGTCGGCTGCTTATAAAAAGCTGAAGCTGACACCTCGTTTCGAGGCGTACTTGGGGCAGATCGTCAAGCAATACGCTCGGTATCGCGCTTTCAATGAGGAATTACGGAAAGGAAACTTGATTCCATGATCACCTTGTCACCGATTTATATGAGAATTCAGAGGCTGCCTTCGGGGAGTTTTGCCGTATATGGAGAAACAGAGCAGGCCAATGCGATTCCTGGCTATATGCTGCGGAAGCTGTTGTTTGCTTGGCATGAGCGCTCGTTCTACGGGACGCAGCTGGAAGTGACTCGCATTGAATATGGCGATGCTATTGTGCTATCACCTGCAATGACTTTGGATTATTTGTGTGCGCCTGGCGTGCTGCTGCATAGCAGATTAACTTGGGAAGATGGTTTTGTGCAACTGCAAAAAGGGTCAGTTATTCTGAGGGAGGCGCTCGATCATAGTTGGTATGTGCCTTCTTATGAGATGTGGCGTGAGGGAAGACATGGCTGGAAGCTCCGGCTGCCTGTGGAACAGACAGAGAGATTTAATGAGTTGAGTTCTTGGAGGTATCCTGAGAGCTTTTGGCAGGGGTGGTTTAATAGCATTGTTGAAGAGCTGTTGGGGACGGATCCTGATTTTGGGTTAGCGCCGGTTTGGCAAGGATTACTGCAGATGCATCGGTTGTTGCGAGTTAACGAGCCAGAGTTCCTGGCCTTGCTAGCGGAGTCGGCTTGGATGGTGGAGGAGGACTGGCTCTTTGCGATTGGATGGCAGCAGGACCAAGCTCCTTATCGGATTTGTGTGCAGCTCGTTGAGCCATATGCGGAGACGTATGTGGATGGAACAACGACGGCTAAGGATAACGCTGCGGATTGGCGGCTGCGTTTTATTGCGCAGGATCGCCGGGATGCGAATCGATTCGTTGAATTTAGCTCAACGGGGAATGTCTTGAGCGGGCAGGTGCCTACTGCTTGGCAGGATGATATTGCGAACAAGATTCTGGAGCAGACGAAGCGATTTCTTCGGATACTGCCCGAGCTTGAGAGTGCCTATCAGCCAGGAAAAATTAATGAGCAATTGTCAGACGATGAGGCGTGGGAGTTTTTGACCGAATCGAGTTTAAAGCTAGTGGCGGCGGGGATTTCTGTTTTTTTACCGTCATGGTGGGAAGAGATTCAGAAGATGCGTCCGTTATTAAAAGCGAAGATCAAAAGCTCCGTTGGTCAGTCGCGCAAAGCGATGTTTGGGATGGATCAGATCATGAAGTTTGACTGGCGAGTGGCGCTGGGGGGCATCGATCTCTCTGAGGAAGAATTTGGGCAAATGGCATCAGAGAAGAAGCGGTTAATCTATATTCGAGGCAAATGGGTGCAGCTGGATCCTGCGTATTTGGACCAAATTCGGGATGCTATGCGGCATGTTGAAAGGAAAAGGGGACTCTCCTTCCGGGATGTGCTTGAAATGCATCTTTTAGAGGGGGAGGGAGAGTTAGCGTCAGATGGTGATGAGAAGGACAAGGCTGTGGAGGTCAAAGTAGAGCTCAATAGTCATCTGCGTGGCCTAATCAAGCAGTTAAATCAGACGAAGTCTATTCCGCTTGTGGAGCAGATTAAGGATTTAAGAGCAGAGCTTAGGCCGTATCAGGTGCAGGGAGTGTCTTGGTTGTTGTTTTTGCGAAACATGGGGCTGGGTGGATGTTTGGCTGATGATATGGGGCTTGGGAAGACGATACAGTTTATTGCTTATTTGTTGAGGGTGAGGGAGTTAAAATCAAAGTCCAAACCATCGCTCCTCATTTGTCCGACCTCTGTGCTTGGTAACTGGCAGAAGGAGTTGGCTCGATTCGCGCCTACCTTGCAAGTTTATTTGCATTATGGCACGCAGCGGGCCAAAGGGGAAGCTTTCGAGGCATCGCTTGGAGATGCTGATTTGGTGATCACCTCCTATAATCTCGCTCAGCTGGATGAGGAGGAGTTGGCTGGTGTGACCTGGGATGCGCTTTGCTTGGACGAGGCGCAAAATATCAAGAATGCTTATACGAAGCAGTCGCAGGCGATTCGTAAGCTAGAAGCGGGGCAGCGTATTGCATTGACGGGAACGCCGATTGAGAATCGATTGACGGAGTTATGGTCGATTTTTGATTATGTGAACCCAGGGTATCTCGGGACACTGACCCATTTTAATCGACAGTATGTAGGACCGATTGAGAAAAATGGTGATGGTGCGAGGGAGCTGACTTTCCGCGTTCAGCGTTTGATTCGCCCGTTCTTGTTGAGGCGATTGAAGAAGGATCCGGCGATTCAACTGGATTTGCCGGATAAGTACGAGGGTAAGGCGTATGTGCGTTTAACCCCTGAGCAAGGGGCTTTGTATGAGAATGTCGTGCAGAGCTTGATGGAGAAGATCGAAGGTTCAGGTGGGATGGGAGAAAGTCTGAGCGGTATTGAGAAGAAAGGCTTGATCCTTACCGCGTTGATGAAGTTGAAACAGATTTGTGATCATCCGGGCTTGTTTTTGAAGGAGAAGGATAGTGCGGGTGCAAGGGTAAGTGCAAGTGCAAGTGCGGGGCGCGGCTCACTTCCCACCGCGGAGGTGAGAGCGCGCTCAGCGAAGCTGGAGCGGCTGGTTGAAATGATAGACGAACTCAGAAGCGAAGGAGGCAGCTGCCTCATCTTCACCCAGTTCGTCGAGATGGGTCACCTGCTGCAGGCTACGCTTGCGCAGGCGTTGGGAGAGCCCGTGCAGTTCTTGCACGGGGGGTTAAGTGCAGCGAAGCGCGATGCCATGATCGCGCGCTTCCAGGACGAGGCGCTCCCTGCGGAGGAGCGCTGCCATATCTTCATCCTCTCGCTGAAAGCAGGAGGAACGGGTTTGAACCTCACAGCGGCGAATCACGTGTTCCATTACGACCGCTGGTGGAATCCGGCCGTGGAGAATCAGGCCACGGATAGGGCTTTTCGCATTGGGCAAACGCGCAACGTGCAGGTGCACAAGTTCGTCACACTCGGCACGCTCGAAGAGCGGATTGACGAGATGATCGAGCGTAAGCAAGGCCTCAGCGACCAAATCGTAGGCACCGGCGAGAACTGGGTCACGGAAATGTCGACAAGCGAGCTGCGCGAGCTTTTTGCCTTGCGGCGGGAATGGATTGAGAAATAAGCTAAGAGTGATCACTATCCACTTAGACACAGTAAAAAAGCGCCACATCGCTGTGGCGCTTTTTCTATTTTACAGGGAAACTCGTCGCTAGTATTGCGTCAATATTTTGCTTCTCAGCAGGGTCCTTAGCAATCAGCTTGTCCATGAGAGCTTGATCCTTGGAGCCTTGCTTCTGTAAGGAAGCCAAATACCATTGGATTAATACACGGTTCGTTTGGTCATCCATTTTATCTGTTATAAATGGCTGGATCCCCGCAGCGGCACCTGCATAATCGCCACGCATGTAATTGATTTGACCTACATTCAATGCCATATTCGGAGTGACAGCAAACTCACGTCCTTGAGCTTGTTCCTTTGGAAGATTCTTTAGAGAATCGATTCGTGCCAGAACCTCTTTATATGTGGTGAGCGCCTGATCAAGTCTAGCGTTGAAATCCTTCGTATCGCCCTTTTGCATGGCTTGATTCGCTAGATCAATGTTCAGTCCGATACTCTTTTCATACATTTCGGTGTACCAAGGATAATTAGGAATCTGAGCATTCGACCAGTTCAGCGCATCCTGCTGCTTCCCTTTCATAAGAAGCATGTTTAGCTGCTGCATCGCTGCGATGCGGTTATGCGGTTCTTTTTTCAAAAGCTGATTGAGTAGATCCTGTGCTTGATTGAAAAAAGTGTCACTTTTCGTAGGATCTTCCTTCTGCATTTGATTATAAACACTAAGGAGAACACTGATTCGACTGACCTGACCAGTCAACAAATAGTCCGGATGTCCAGGATGCAAAGAAATTGCTTTGTCGAGCGGTGTCACGATTTGATTGTAATCTTTGCTCGTTTTGACGACTTCTAAGGTTTGTCTATAAGAGCTATTCGCTGAAAGAAGTTGAGCGGAAATAAAGAACATAACAAGAGATAGCAAACCAATAACGGCAGGAAATAGTTTGTGTATCACAGCTGATTTCGACTTCCAGCCAAGCGCGCCTGTGGAACTGTTGCTCAGCATCCCCCCAAGAGCAAGGAACAGGATTGCGCCCAAGTACACATAGCTCAAATCAAAGTCAATCATACTGTGAACCAAGAGCGAGATCATGATAATAAAAAATAAGAAATGCAGGTCTCGCTTCTCTTGCGAACTCTTGATATAGCTTCGAATATAGAAAACACTTACTGCTATCACGAAACCAATAAAAGCAAAGAAACCAAGTGCGCCAGCTTCAACCAAATATTGAAGAGCAAAGTTGTGAGCCTGACGGCTCGTGTAAGGATTGTTTTGATATTTTTCATAAAGGGAAGCCCAAGCGCCACCACCGGCACCGATGATTGGATAGTCCTTCCAGAGTTTCACAGCATCTTTATAGAATGTTCCACGCTCCAAAACACTATGTTGTTGGAAGTTGATATTTTCAACTCGCGTTTTCACGTTATCGGGAAGAATATTCTTAAAGCCTGTGTCACTTAGAATAAGAATGGCTCCAAGCACTCCAATCACAACAGCGGCGATCGGAAGAATAAAAGTTGCGTATTTCTTGGCATCAAAACGAGCAGTAATGCGCTCTAACCAAGGTAGAGCAAAGCGTTGAATAGCGACAGAGACTCCAGCGAAAACTAATGAAGCTAGCAGCAGAATCCACCAACCATGCCAAGATTCAGAGGCGCTAGGTTGCTTCTGGAGTCCGATTCCAATATCCGTAACTTTCTCCAGAATAATAAGGGAAGTGCCGAACGCCAGTCCTAATTGAACGAGCGCTAAAATTTGACGACTCATTTTGAAGAAGAACAGCATAATGAGTAACACAACGGGGATTACAACAATCGCGCCGCGGGATAGTGTCAACCAGAACGAGACAATCGTTGGAACTAACAAGAAAGCATTTACGAGAACTACATACCATTTACTAGATTTAACAATGAAGAATAAGGAGCTAAGTGTTAATGTAATAAGAAAGGCTGCATATGTGTTGGCGTATTGGAAGACAGAGGTTAAACGTAGTCCGTTGGAGTCCGTCATAATGGCATCGCGGTACAGATTCGAATTCGTTCCATCCATCAGAGCGAACCAGCCGACAAGCTTGCCAGCAAAGGAACCATTACCTAACCAGTACAATAGTCCGAATAAAACAATGAAATATCCCGAGACCATGAATAAACGTGCAACAATCGACGTACCAAGCTTGTTTTTTGTCAAAAATACACCTAAAATGAAGAAAGTTGCATACAGCATCTGGATGTAAACCATATTTGTTGCCAAATAGTGTGAGGCGGAATTCGACAAAGAAATGACATACGTAAGAGGCATAATGAAGACTAGTATGGTTAGGAGATCTTTCTTGTCTTCAAGCTTAAACACAAAAAATGCTAGGATCGCAACAAGCAATAAAATGATGGATGACCATACGGATGCTGAGTAAATGCTTCTCTCAAAATCATATGTACCCCCATTGAACAACCCGCGCTGAAACGGCGCCCAGAACATAAACAAGCCCGTAAAAACAGCCAATACCCAAAAAATCACAGAGCTCTTCTCTGTCGTTATCGTTCCATTCGATTTTGCACGCGAAGCCGCGTAGGCGCTCTTACTTGCACTCATTCCAGATAGTCTCCTTCTTCGCTAAAGTTCGACTTTATTTTAGCATAGATGGGAGGGGGTTTCCAAATTACATTATTTATTGAATTATTATTCTATCATTTTTCATAGATGAAAAATATGTGGATATTGAGTTATTGAAATAGTTAGGAGATCTGATTGTAATGAAAATAATAAAGACAGGTGCTAGTTTTATTGAAAATATTTCGAATAATAGAAAGCTTATTTATACACTTGCGGTAAAAGATTTTGAACAAAAGTATTTGGGTTCATATTTAGGGATTATATGGGCATTTGTGCAACCTATTATTATGATTTTGATCTATTGGTATCTTTTCCAAGTTGGATTTAAGTCAGTTCCAGTTGATAATTTCCCTTTTATACTCTGGTTTATAACCGGAATGGTACCATGGATGTTTTTTTCGGACTGTATTTCAAATGCTACTAATTCCATTCTAGATAACAATTATTTAGTGAAGAAAGTGGTTTTCCCATTAAGCTTATTACCTATCATCAAAATAATATCCTCATTATTTATACACATTTTTTTCATTGTAATTTTATACATAATGTTTGTTATATATGGTTACAATCCAGAGATATACTCATTTCAATTTATATATTATTCATTTGCATTAATATTATTTATTTTAGGTCTCTCTTGGTTGACTTCCGCTTTAGTAGTTTTCTTAAAAGATATTGGACAGTTTATAAGTATGTGTTTGCAATTTATGTTTTGGCTTACACCAATTCTTTGGAGTTTTAATATTATCCCATCTAAATATGAAGTTTTTTTCAAATTAAACCCTCTTTTCTATATAATAGAAGGTTACCGAGACACTTTTATTTACCATAAATGGTTCTGGGAACACAGTAAGTTGACGCCATATTATTGGCTTGTAACAGTATTTCTGTTGATATTAGGAGCAAGTATATTCAAAAAATTAAAGCCGCATTTTGCGGATGTATTGTAGGTGTAATGTGGAGGATTTAGTAATTGATGTCCAAAATGTATCTAAGATTTATAAACTCTTTAATAACCCAATCGACAGATTAAAAGAATCCTTACACCCACTACGGAAGAAGTATCATAATGATTTTTATGCATTGAATAACGTGTCATTTCAAGTAAGAGAAGGTCAAAGTTTAGGGATAATTGGAATGAACGGTGCAGGAAAATCTACATTACTTAAGTTAATAACGGGAGTCTTAACACCAACTTCTGGGAGTATTAAAATTAACGGCAAAATATCTGCACTATTGGAATTAGGGGCTGGATTCAATCCAGAACTTACTGGAGTTCAAAACGTTTATTTTAATGGGTTAATTATGGGTTACGATGAAAAATTTATTGACAGCAGGTTGGACGATATATTGGCTTTTGCTGATATTGGAGAACATATTAATCAACCTGTAAAAACTTATTCATCTGGAATGTTTGTTAGACTAGCATTTGCAGTAGCTGTATGTATTGAACCAGAGATATTGATTATTGACGAAGCCTTAGCCGTGGGTGATGTTAGATTTCGGCAAAGGGCACTTAGAAAAATGAAAGAACTTATGGAAAAATCTAAAGCAATATTATTTGTTTCACATGACATGGAATCAGTGAAAAATTTTTGTTCAGATATAATTTGGATGAAAGATGGTAGTATTTATGATAAGGGTAATCCCAAAAGTATTATCCCTAGATATTATGATTTCATGATCCATGGGACTTTACAAAGTTTAGAAAACGATAAAAAAACAGAATCTCAAACTTCGATAAATGCACTAGGACATTATATTGACGATAGTCTTGTCAAATGGTCTGATGTTAATGATTTTGAAATTGTAGGCGGACAGGGGATAGAAGTTCGCAGAGTTACGTTTTTCAATGAAGTAAGTAATGAAAAAATTGATATTTTGACGCATGAAGAAGAGGGCAAAGTTGTTTTTATAGCTGATATTAAGATTAATCAAGATATAGATGAGCCGTTAATTGGTATAGCTATATATAATCAATATTCAGTGCCAATTGTGCATTATAATACAAGCACTATAAAAAACAGTGAAAAAAGAAGTTTATTAAGTGGAGAAACTTTAATGGTTACATTTACATTTACACTACCAAAATTACAAAATGGCACATATTCAGTAGCAATTGGTGTGAATGATGGGACTTTAGATAATAATTTTTTGGTTCAGCACATAAGAGATTGTTGGTTCTTCAAAGTTGCTTCAACTAAAGTGGAATCTAGACAATTTGGGTTGATTCAAGTAGAAGATGCGACAATCAAGATGAGTAATTCTAAAGAAGGGGAGTCACAAAGTGGAAAATAATTTAAGTCCTTTTTTTTCTGAATTGACCAATTCTGATAATGGTGATATTAATCGGAATGAACTTTTTGAATTTATTGGTTATTTAGCTGGCCGTTCAAAAGCAAAATATATAATTCATTTTGGAAATGAAGATCTCTTATCTTTAAATAAATTATCTAAGGAATTCGAAATTATTAATATTGTAAATAATGCAATTGGTTCTTGTGAAATCAATGAAAATTTAAAATACCTTGAGTATAATTTAGAACTTGGATTTCCAGTTATCTCAAATAATATCTTAAATAGATCTATTGTAATAATTCCAAATATTCTTGAAGGTCTAATTAATCCACATAGTGCCTTAGCGAAATTGTCAGAGTGGAGTTATCAGTGCAATTATATGGTCATAACAACTGTAGACCGTCTAAGAACAAGCGGGATTGAAAGAAACGCTTCATCAGAGAATATTAAGGAATGGGAAATTAATGAATTCTATAATTTATTAAAATCCTATAACTTTAATAAACCTATGTTTGGATATACAGTCCAAAATGAATTAGATCTTTCTAAAAAAAACATTCTAGCTTTGACTGGGAAGTTTTCTGGTATAGACGCAAATGTCCATCAAGTAAAGACACTAGCTATAATAAATTTGTACAATGAAGTGGATATAATTGAAGAAGTTATTAACCATTTATTAGGACAGGGTATAGACGTAAAAGTAATTGATAATTGGTCTACTGATGGATCATATGAAGTTGTCACAAAAATTGCAATCAAAGATAGCAGAGTTAAAGTGCTTAGATACCCAGATAATCCAAGTCAGTATTATGAATGGGGGAAATTACTCGAAAATCTTGAAAATATTTCAGCTTATAGCGAATATGATTGGATTATTCATCATGATGCTGATGAGATAAGATTGTCCCCATGGGATAATGTTACGATGGCTCAAGCTATCTCTTTTATCGATTCACTAGGGTTTAACGCTATTGATTTTACAATATTAGATTTTAGGCCAGTACATCAAACTGATTCTAATTATAATAAAACCATTATAAACTTTGAATTTGGAAAAAGACGTGGTCATTTCATACAGGTGAAGGCATGGAAGGTGAACATAGGGCGAAAAGTAGATCTTGTTTCTTCAGGTGGTCATGAAGCTGTATTTGATAATAGAAAAATTTATCCGCTAAAGTTTATTACAAAACACTATCCCCTTAGAAATACAGAACAGGCAAAAAAGAAGATTTTCAAGGAACGTTTAAATAGAATTTCTCCTGAAGAGAAGGCCAAAGGATGGCATACCCAATACAATACGTTTCAGGAAGAAAATAATTTTTTATGGGATAAAAATTCACTTATACCATGGAATAGAAAAATATTTGATTTAGAGTTCTTTATTGAAAGAATTAGTGGAATAGGTGTTAATAGATAATTTAATTGGGGGACATAGATGGAACTTATAGGAAAGGTGAAAATTAATCTAGACTACTATGCAGGTGAGGATTCATATAGTGATGGATCAATTGAAGATGAGATCCTGGATATTGTTAAATTTGACAAAAATATTCATGAAATTCTGCAACATGATAATAGATGGCCTATTCTGTATCATTTATCACCGATCAGAAGAAATCTACTTGAAGGATTCGATTTTGGTAAAGAATCATCAGTGTTAGAAATCGGCGCGGGCTGCGGGGCATTGACTGGTTTATTATGTGAAAATGTGAAAGAAGTTGTATCAGTTGAGTTATCAAAAAAAAGAGCGGAAATTATCGCGCATAGATGTAGTAATTTTGATAATTTGGAGATATTAGTTGGTAACTTAAATGACATGGATATCAAAGAGGATTATTTCGACTACATCACTTTAATCGGTGTGTTAGAATATGCGATACAATTCACGAAAAGTATGTATCCTGAGGAGACTTTTCTAAGTAATATCGCTAAAAAAATGAAAAGAAATGGAAAATTAATTATTGCAATTGAAAATAAATTTGGACTGAAATACTGGAACGGGTCTTCAGAAGACCATACAGGGCGTTTGTTCGATAGTATTGAAAATTATCATGCCTCACCAAATAAAGCTAAAACATTTTCTAAGAAAGAATTAACACAAATGTTATTAAAAGCAGGTTTTAGTAACGTTTCTTTTTATTATCCTGTTCCTGATTATAAAATGCCAATTCAGATCTTTTCTGATGATTATTTACCTAAAATAGGAAGTATCCTACAATACTCCCCAAATTATGATATGGATAAATTTAGTTTTTTTAACGAGAAGTTAGCGACTGATAATTTGATCGAAAGTGGCTATTTTGATATTTTTGCAAATTCGTTTTTAATTGTTTGTGAAATCACATAAAGGAGATCTGATATGAAGGTTTTATATTCAAAGAGTAGTAGAGATAGAAAGCCAGAGTTTCAGATTCAAACTATAATTTATGAACAAGCGGGTATGAAAAAGGTAAAAAAAAGACCTCTCACCAATAAGGCAATAACTCATGTAAATTCTATCCATGAAAATTCAAAAAAATTGGAAAAAGCATATAGAAATTCGAAAATTGTAATTGGTCAATTAGAAAATAATGATCTAATCTTTCCATTCATTGAAGGTAGAAGTTTGGATGATATTCTTATAGAATACATACTTCATAATGATAAAAATGGATTTATTAAGAAATTAAATGAATTTGTCCATTTTTTACACAGCTTGCAGAATAATTTGCATGAGACTTTTATTGCTGATGATTTATTTAAGAATGTTTTTGGTGTGAGTCTTAAATTGGAAAAAGTAGCATGTCTAAATCCAGCCAATATTGATATTATTTTTGATAATCTTCTTGAAGGAAATAGTGGGGAAAAATTCATTTTGGATTGTGAATGGGTTTTTCCTTTTAAAATTCCAATTTTATATGTAGTATTCAGAAGTATTTATGCATTTTGGATCAAACATCAATATTATATAAATCCAATGTTTAGTTATGAGGAAATCCTCTTACTGGTAGGTATTGATAATAATAAAAAAATGATTTTTGAAGAAATGGAAGAGAATTATTTCCAACAATATGTACATGGCCAAAAAAAATATTTGAACTCCTATTTGAAAAATAACTATAGATTAAGTGAATTACAAGAAGCATTGCGGCTGAGTCACATATATAACATTAAAAATTTTGAAATATCTATTTTAAATGGATCAGGAGAAATATATGAGACAATTCCTACTTATTGTTCAGAAACTTTCATGGAATATAACCTAATTATCCCTGAAAAGACCGAATTTATTCTTAAACCAGTAACTATATCGTCTTTTGTTGAAATAACTTCAATTGAGTTATCGAATCAAATAATTAATATAAGTGATATTGATTTTTCTAATATTATAATAATTAGCATTAAAGAAAATAAAAGCATAAATTTCATAGCAAATTCTTACTCAGAAATTAAATTTAAAAATAGTATAGGCAATGTCCAAGATTTGAAGATAATAATAAGAGTTTCACCAGTAAATGAATCAATAATTGAAAAAATTAAATATGCCGATAAGACGGAAAGTATTATTCATTTATTAGAAGAAAAAATAATCAAGATAGAAGAAGAATTAATACAAAATAAAATACTAATTCGTGAAAAGTCATTTGAATTAGAAGGAATCAAATCATCAAAATCATGGAAATTAACTAAGCCTTTAAGAAGTATCAAGCAATTCAAAAAGAAAAGGTGAGGAAATTTGGACAATTTTGATATAATCATAGTTACTTTTAATTCTGAAAAATGGATCAATAATTGTCTAAAGAGTTTACTAAATGTGTGTTATTCGTTAGAAAAATTATTTATAACTATCATAGATAATGGGTCAGAAGATAAAACAATAGAATTAATAAAAAATTTCCCTAGTGAAACATTCGGGGGATTACAATATATAGTACTAGAAGAAAATATGGGATTTGGTTATGCTAACAATAGAGGTGTAAATGCAACAACTAATCCATATATATTATTTTTAAATGTGGATACTGAAGTTACAGAAAATTGCTTTACTCATCTAAAAGAAGCAGTAGAAAATAGCGGAGAAAACGCTGCAGCATGGGAGCTTAGACAATTTCCATATGAGCATCCCAAACATTATAATCCAATCACATTAGAGACCTCTTGGTGTAGTGCCGCGGCTCTTCTTGTTCGAAGGGATTATTTTACAAAAGTAGGCATGTTTGATCAAAACATTTTCATGTATTGTGAGGATGTAGATTTGAGTTGGAGATTAAGGGCAAATGGTTATAAATTAATTTACGCACCACGTTGTATTGTTAATCATTATACTTATGATAAGAATCGTAAAGTAAAGCCCAATCAATTTTATATGTCTACATTTTATAATTTAATGTTGAGATATAAATACGGAAACTTTAAAGATATTATGATTGGATATTGCCTATATGGTTTATTATTTTTTAAAAGTATAGATCCATGGGCTAAACAAAGCAAGCAATTGATTGAAAATTTTATTAAGAGTTTCCCAACTGGGCGTAAATTTAGAGAGTGGAAAAAAGATTATGGTATTTTATTGAAATTTAAGCCTCTATTTATGAAATGGGATTACGACTTTTCTCGCGTTGGAGCTTTTTATGAAAATTTTCAACTCGAAAATCAACCATTGGTCTCAATTCTTATAAGAACTATAGGAAGACCTGAGATATTAAAAGAAGCTTTGAGCAGTATTCGTAATCAAACATATTCAAATATTGAAGTGATAGTAGTAGAAGATGGAATGCCTGTATCTCAAGATCTTATTAAAGACCAGTTTTATGATTTAAATATTAAATATATAGCTTCTAATGAAAGAATTGGAAGATGTAAAGCTGCAAATTTAGCTTTAAATTTAGCAACAGGAAAGTATTTTAATATCTTAGATGATGATGACTTATTTTATGCTGACCACATTGAAGTATTGGTTAGTGAATTACAAAGAAATAATAGCTACCAGGCAGCGTATAGCCTGGCGTTTGAAACACCAATTAAGGTAATAACTGATTCAAGTGAGTTTCAATACTTTGAAGAATCATATTATCTGAACTTCAATGAAAGATTTAATTATCTTGTTTTATTACATCATAATTACTTGCCAATACAAACAGTCTTGTTTTCAAGAGAGTTATATGATGTTCATGGAGGTTTAGATGAAGATTTTAATTATTTAGAAGATTGGGACCTATGGATTAGATATGCTTCTAAAAATACATTTCTTTATGTTGAAAAATTAACATCTATATACAGAGTTCCTGCAAATGCCTCTCAATATATCAAAAGAAAAATTGTATTAAGTAAACAGAAAAATAAATTATTGGAAAAGCATGCTAATACAGAAATAAATTTAACAATTAACGATGTGAGTGATGGCCTTATTGCATTAAAGCAATTTTCTTTTTGGGGAAAGTTAAAAGCAATCACAATTTACAATTTAATTTTCAAAATCAAAAGAATCATTTTTCTTTTGATTTTGAAAATTAAAAATAATATTTCGGGGGTTAAGAATGTCGAATGATATTAATGAACAAAAAATAGCAGAACTTGAAAAAGAAATTGAAAAACTTAAATCTTCGATTTCTTTTTATAAATATATTACAGAAGATTTAGAAAATCATATTAGTACTATTCATAATTCAAAGGGATGGAAGTTACTTTCCAAATACTATAGAATTCGTGACAAATTAAAATTACATAAATATTACAGAAAGAAAACTCAAATATCAAAAAATATCGCATCAAATAAAGATTCACATAAAGTAACAATAATAGTGCCTGTATTTAATAATGCTCAATATTTAGTGAAATGTCTAAACAGTGCTTTAAATCAAACTTACAGTAATTTAGAGGTAATTGCAGTCGATGATTGCTCAACTGATCCTGAGGTATTAGAAATCCTTAAAGCATTTCAACAAAATAATAAATTCAAATACTACAAAAATGAGTCGAATTTAGGAATTAGTGAAACTATGAACCAAGCTATAATAAAATCACAGGGAGAATGGATTGCATTTTTGGATTGTGATGATTGGCTTGATTCGAATGCAATTGAAGATTTAATGACATGCATACTTTCTAAAACAGGAAGTGTCTATGGATACACAGACAGAATAAATGAAATTCAAAAAGATGGATCTTCTCATATAGAATCGTTCCGGAATAGACCTACATCGAACTATTTAGAGGAACTTCATAAAGGGATGTACACCACTCATTTAAAAATAATAAAAAAAGAAGTATTTGTGAAAATTGGTTTACACGAATCTAGATTTGATGGAGCTCAAGATTATGATATTGCTTTAAAAGTGGCGTTTCACTTTGGAGACGCTTTTGCATATTTACCAGAAGCTGTTTATCATCATAGAATTCATGATAAACAAACTACAATTGAATCGGCACGAAAAATTGAAAATATAGTTCAAAATATAAAAAGAGAAACAAAATTGAGAATAGATATAAGAAATGGTTTATTTGATAAATTTATCTCTATTGTTATTCTTTCATTTGAAAAAAAAGAAATGACACTTAAATGTATTGAATCAATCAAGCATACTGTAAAAGTTCCTTTTGAGATTATTGTATTTGACAATGGATCATCAGAGTTAACTAAAGAATATTTGAAAAAAAATATAGAGCCTTTAGAAAAAGTTAAAATATATTACTCTACCGAAAATCTTGGATGTCCTGGTGGTCGTCGGGAAGCGACAAAGTTAGCAAAAGGTGACTATATTATTAATTTAGACAACGATATTGTCGTTACTGAAGGTTGGATAGAAGAATTAATTGTTAGATCTGAGCAAGAAAGTACTATTGGTGCAGTATGTTGTAAAACTGTTTTTCCAAATGGAATTGTTCAATTCAATGGGGGCTCATATTTAATTAAAGATGGTTTTATCACTTTCTTTTTAACAGATAATAATAAGGACGAAAATCAACTAGATACTGCTCAATGGCATGAGTGTTTATGGGTTCCTGGAGGAGCAACTTTATTTAAACGCGTTATAGTGGATCAATTAGATTATTCTTCAGAATATATTAATGCTTTTGAAGATAATGATGTTGCTCTGCAAATTTCTAAGTTAGGTTACAAAATGTATAATTGTCCTTCTGCTAAAGTTTATCATCATCATATAATGTTCAACGATAAGCAAGAAAAACATGAGAAAGACTATATGCGAATTCGATATAATAATGAAGGTTTTATAAGATCACTTATAAATTTCTATAATAGAAATAAATTGATTATTAACGATTCCTTTGTTCTTAGATTAATGGAGGTTGAAGGATTTACAAACGAACAAATCAAAACAAAAGTGCAGACGTTAGCAAATGAATAGTAGGTAAGTGGGTAACCTCAATCTAAAGTAATGGAGACGCTATTATGAAGGTATTAGTTACTGGGGGAGCAGGCTTTATTGCTTCCCATGTTGTTGATGCACTTATTGGACAAGGACATGAGGTCGCAATTTTAGATAATTTCTCTACTGGAAAAGAAGGTTTCGTAAATCCCAAAGCAGTTGTATTTAAACAAGATATTTTAAATGAACAGATTACTGATATCTTATTAGGGTTTAAGGCTGAAATTGTTATTCATCATGCTGCCCAAATCGATGTTCAGACATCCATTAATCATCCTGCCCTAGATGCACAAGTAAATATTGTAGGAACAATAAAATTGCTGGAAGCTTGCAAAGTAGCAAAAGTTCGTAAATTTGTATATGCTTCTTCGGCTGCGGTTTATGGAGACCCTGAGTATTTGCCAGTAGATGAGAGACATCCAATTGCCCCTTTATCCTGTTATGGGATATCAAAACATACTCCTGAACATTATTTAAGTGTATTTTCTGAACAGTACGATATTGATTATACAATACTTAGATATGCAAATGTTTATGGTGTTAGGCAAGATCCTAAGGGAGAAGGTGGGGTTGTCTCTATTTTTATAGATAAAATATTACGTGATCAACAGCCGATCATTTATGGTGATGGAGAACAAACTAGAGATTTTATTTACGTTAAGGATGTAGCAAATGCAAATATTGCAGCACTTTGTTCTGGGAGCAAAGGTACTTATAATATAAGCTGCAACCATCAGACTACAGTTAGTGAATTATTACTTACACTTTCAAATTTATATAATTATAAAGGTATTCCTGCTTTTAAAGAAATGAGATCTGGTGATATACTTCGCAGTTGTTTAGATAATTCAAAAGCAAGAAATGACTTGCATTGGGAGCCTAAGTATACATTAAAAGAAGGTTTAAAAGAAACCTATGAATATTATCAAATGATCAAACCTATGGAGATAACTGGAGGATAGAATGAAAGGAATAATATTAGCAGGTGGCACTGGATCACGACTTTTTCCTTTAACTAAGGTTACTAATAAACATTTACTTCCAGTTGGGAAATACCCAATGATATTCCATTCGATCTCTAAACTAAAAGAAGCTGATATCAAGGATATCCTGATTGTAACGGGTAGAGAACACATGGGTGACGTTGTTAATCTACTTGGCAGCGGAAGAGAAATGGGAGTAACCTTCACTTATAAAGTTCAGGACGAAGCTGGTGGTATTGCCCAGGCACTCGACCTAGCAGAGCACTTCGTTGGCAACGACCAAATCGTTGTTGTCCTTGGTGATAACGTATTCGAAGAAAGCATCGTGTCATTTGTAAATAACTTTAGGACTCAACAATATGGTGCTAAAATTCTGATCCAAGAGGTCCAAGACCCTCAACGTTATGGTGTTCCTGAGTTAGAGGGAGACAAGATCGTTTCAATTGAAGAGAAACCTAAGCAACCGAAAAGTAATTATGCGGTTACAGGCATTTATATGTATGATAGTTCTGTTTTTGAAATTGTAAAGACTCTTAAGCCATCCCATCGTGGTGAGCTTGAGATTACAGATGTGAATAACGCATATATCGAAAAAAATCAGCTTACCTATGATATCCTGCAAGGCTGGTGGACAGATGCTGGTACTCATGCTTCTTTGGCTAAAGCGAATGAGTTAGCTAAAGATGTGATGTTTGGCGAAGAGTTTGGGAAACTTAAATTGTAAGAGGTGCCAATTCGGATGAATATCATAACAACGAAGTTAGAAGGGTTAGTAATCATCGAACCCGATGTCTTTGGTGACAATCGGGGCTTTTTTATGGAAAGCTACAGTAGCTCGAAGTTTGCTGAACTTGGTGTGGATCATCTGTTTGTTCAAGATAATCATTCCCTGTCAGTGGAAGCTGGTGTGCTGCGTGGACTTCACTATCAGTTGACGCCGAAATCACAAACGAAGTTAGTCAGAGTGGCGTCAGGTGCCATATATGATGTAGCGGTTGATATCCGCAAGAGTTCTCCTACTTTCGGGCAATGGGTAGGCGTCATTCTTAGTGATTCAAATAAGCGTCAGCTGCTCGTTCCTCAAGGTTTTGCTCATGGTTTCTGTACGATTGTACCGAATACGCAGGTCCTGTACAAAGTGGACGAATACTATTCACCTGAGCATGATCGCGGTATCCTCTGGAGTGACCCAGAACTAGGGATTGATTGGCCGACCTCCAAACCAATCTTGTCGGATAAAGATCAGAAGCACCCATATCTTAAAGATGCGGATATTAACTTTTAAAATAGGAGTCTTACATACTATGAGAATTCTTGTAACAGGCGGTGCCGGCTTTATTGGTAGCAATTTTGTACATTATATGCTAGATCGATATCCTAGCTATGAAATTATCAATTTGGATGCCCTAACTTATGCTGGAAATTTAGAGAATTTGACTTCGATTCAAGACAATAGTCAATATACCTTTGTAAGAGGGGATATTACTAATTCTGAACTCGTGGGTAGTTTGTTCGATAAGGGAATCGATACGGTTGTTCATTTCGCCGCGGAGTCGCATGTTGATCGTAGCATTCTGGAACCAGATGTTTTCGTCAAAACAAATGTACTGGGTACACAGGTTTTGCTGGAAGCTGCCCGGAAGCATGCTGTTAAGAAATTTGTCCATGTCTCAACAGATGAAGTGTACGGATCTCTTGGTGAGACGGGGCTTTTCACGGAGGAAACGCCGATAGCTCCAAATAGTCCGTATTCTGCGAGTAAAGCAGGTTCTGATCTATTGGTGCGCTCCTATCATGAGACATTTGGACTCAATGTGAACATTACACGTTGCTCCAACAACTATGGTCCCTACCAGTTTCCAGAAAAGTTAATTCCTTTGATGATTGCTAATGCCTTGAGTGACAAGGCTCTGCCTGTTTACGGTGACGGACTTAATATTAGAGATTGGCTCTATGTTGAGGATCACTGTAGCGCAATTGATTTGGTTCTACATAATGGAATCAGTGGTGAGGTTTATAATATCGGCGGAAATAATGAGCGAACGAATATTCAAATTATCCAAACGATTCTTCGCGAGCTTGGTAAGCCTGAGTCTCTGATGCATTTCGTCAAAGATCGCCCAGGTCATGACCGTCGTTATGGGATTGATGCCACGAAAATTACGGGTGAGCTCGGCTGGAAGCCTAAGCATAATTTTGAGACTGGTATTCAGAAGACGATTCGTTGGTATTTGGACAATCAAGATTGGTGGAAACGAATACAGACGGGTGAGTATCAAAAATATTTTAATGAGCAGTATGGTACTCGATTAGGTACAAACTCATGAGAATTGTCGTAACCGGCGCTAATGGGCAACTTGGGCAAGATGTGGTTAAGCTACTAGAAGCTCAGAATGAGGTTCACGGTTTAGGAAGAGATACACTGGATGTTACCAATTTAAATCAGTGCCTTGAGCTCATTAAGAAACTAGAACCAGATGTCATCATTCATAGTGCGGCTTACACAGCGGTGGATCTAGCAGAGACAGAAGAAGAAATTGCCTTTCGAGTAAATGCAACTGGAACCAGAAATCTTGCAGTTGCAGCTGAGACCATTGATGCGAAATTCGTCTATATCAGTACGGATTACGTTTTTGATGGAATGGCTATGAATGCCTATCGAGAAGATGATGAAACGAATCCTCAAAGTGTGTATGGGAAGTCAAAAAGAGCAGGGGAACAACATGTACTATCTCTATTAAAGAAGCATTTTATCGTAAGAACTTCTTGGGTATATGGTATGCATGGTAATAATTTCGTGAAAACGATGTTGAATTTAGCTAAAACACGAGATTCATTAAAGGTTGTCAGTGATCAGCTTGGTTCACCTACGTACACTGTTGATCTTGCCTCATTCCTTGAACAACTGATTCAAACGGATCATTATGGCATTTATCATGCCTCTAATTCGGGTGTTTGTTCATGGTATGACTTTGCGTGTGCCATTTTTGAAGAAAGTGGCGTATCGATGAAGGTAGAACCATGTACAACGGAAGAGTTTCCGAGGCCGGCTCCGCGACCTCGGAATTCAGCGATGGAACACGAAGCGATCCGTACGAATGGTTTTGAAGATTTACGTGCATGGCGGGAAGGGCTCAGGGCTTTTTTAAAGGAGCTTGGGGAGAATTAACTAAGTGGAATAGCTATCATGATGCTTAGGTGCATAGTGATGGCTTTTTTGGAGTAAAGGAGACTGATTTAGTTTGGAAGCTCGTAAACGGACAGTCAGTGTCCATATTGTTACTTATAACTGCGCTGAACATATCGAGGATTGCTTGGATGCGGTTCTGAGACAATCCCAGCGAATTGACCAAATCATCGTCATAGATAATGCATCCAAGGATCATACCCTTCATACGTTGGCAAAATGGCAAGATACGTGCACCATCATTAGAAATGAGCGGAACAATGGTTTCGCCGGCGGGCACAATCAAGCTATTCGGCTAACGGAGACCGATTATTGTTTAATCCTCAATCCAGATGTCGTCCTTGAGCCAGATTATGTACTTAACACGATAAGTGCGATGCGAGGTCATACTCGTGCAGGCAGTGCAACAGGCAAATTACTTTTCAAAGCAGCCCCTAATCACATCGATAGTACGGGGCTCATCATAAATAAAGCACGAAGAGCCTTTGACCGCGGCGCTTATCAAACTAGCGATCATTTCCAGCACTCAGAAGAGGTATTTGGTGTTTCTGGAGCTGCTGCCATGTATTCTCGTGAAATGATTAATGATATTAGCCTGAATGGCGAATTCTTTGATGAGGACTTTTTTGCCTATAAAGAAGATGTGGATGTGGCTTGGCGTGCACAATTACTAGGTTGGAAGGCTGTGTACGAACCGTCTGCTATTGGCTATCATGAAAGGGGCTGGAAGGAAGGCGGGAGAAGAAGCAAGCTACTCTTTGTTAGAAGACTATCCTATATCAATCGATATAAAATGATGGTGAAGAACGACCAAATATCTAAGCTGTTCAAGAATTTTATAACTCTGATGGTTTATGAGTGTCTCAGTCTTGGCTACGCCCTATTAAGAGAGCCCAAACTATTAGGGGCTTGGTTGGATTTATATCGCAAGTTGCCAGACCTGAGGCATAAAAGAAGCATAATACGTAATAAGCAGAAAGTGGCGTCATCAGAAGTGGATAAATGGTTTGTCAAATGAATCCCCTAAGATTAGCAGTAGCTAGTCTTATTTTTTAGGCTTTTTTTAACATACCCGTGGTATAATGACAGATATCAACCAACAAATGAGGTCATCTCTTGGATTTATCCATTATCATCGTGAACTACAAAACGAAAAACCTGACGTTAGCATGCATCGCATCTGTTTTTGCGTCTATTACATCATATATATATGAAATTATTCTTATTGATAACGCATCTAACGACGGTACAGTCCAATCCGTGAACGAGCGGTTCCCACAGGTGACCACAATCACGAACACCGATAACGTCGGCTTTTCCAGAGCAAACAACCAAGGCATCCGCATCGCAAAGGGCCGATATGTCCTGCTCCTGAACTCAGATACCATCGTTCAACCAGACACATTAGACATCATGCTGCGTTTCATGGACGAGAACCCTAATGTTGGGGCCAGCGGATGCAAAATAGTGCTTCCCGACGGTTCGCTCGACAAAGCATGCAAGCGAGGCTTTCCAACACCCTCAGCATCATTCTACTACGCATTTGGATTTGCCAAGCTATTCCCTAACATCCCAAGGTTTAATCAATATCAATTGGGGTATTTAGATCCTAACAAACCCTATTCCATCGACTCCCTAGTAGGAGCCTTCATGCTCATCCGTCGAGAGACGATTGATCAGGTCGGAATGCTGGATGAGGAATTTTTTATGTATGGAGAAGATATAGATTGGTGTTATAGAATTAAGGAAGCGGGTTGGATAAATTATTATTATCCTCGTACTCAAATTGTCCATCACAAAGGGGCAAGCAGTCGTCGGAAGCCGTATAAGATCATCTACGAGTTTCATCGGGCGATGATACTATTTCATAATAAGCATTACCGTAGGAAGTATTCATGGCTAACGAATGCCATGGTGTACATAGGTGTAGGTGTGAAGTTCGGCCTGTCACTAGCTAGAAATAAATTACGTCCAGCGAGGTGATCCTGTTTGATACGTCAAAGCCAAGGTTTCTTGACCCAACTATATGCTTTGGCCGACTTTGTGTGCATTCAGCTCGTGTTTCTCTTCTCTTGGTGGCTGAAATTCAAAAGTGGTTGGATTCCATACGATTCTCCTTTGCCACTTAAGCACTATGTGATGTGGAGTGTCACTTATGCGATTATCGCGATTTTTATTAGCTATTTAGTAAATTTCTATACGCCTAAGCGTAGAAAGCAGTTTTCGTTCGAGGTTCTGAAAATCATTCAAGTCCATACCTTCAGCCTTCTGATGCTGCTCAGTGTTCTCTTTATTTTAAAAGAAGTCGATGTTTCCCGGTCTTATCTTTTACTATTCCTAGTTAATAACATCCTACTCATCAGCTTTTATCGTTATATGGTCAAAATCTCACTCAAACGAGCCCGTCAAAAGGGGTATAATAAGCAATTCATTCTCATTCTTGGTGCAGGCTCACTAGGGCGCAAGTTCTATACGAAACTTAAACAGCATCCCGAATTGGGTTATGAAGTGGTAGGTTTTCTAGATGACTATCAGGAAAAGCATGAGATGCCCTATCAGAGTTACAAACCGATCATTGGAAAGATAGATGAGCTGGAGTCGATTCTGAATAAGGTGATCGTGGATGAGGTTATTATTGCACTTCCATTGGATGCTCATAAGAAATTCGGCAGTATCATTAATGTGTGTGAAAAAATAGGGGTAAAAACGCTGATCATTCCCGATTTTTATGATTTCCTGCCTTCACGGCCGTATTTCGACAATTTCGCGGATATGCCGCTGATTAATGTACGTGATATACCTTTGGATGAGTTCCGAAATCGTCTGTTTAAAAGAGCTTTCGACATCATATTCGCAACAGCCGCGATTCTAATCACACTACCAGTTATGCTGTCAGCAGCCCTAGCGATCAAACTTACCTCTGAAGGCCCCATCATTTTCAAGCAAGAACGCGTGGGATTGAACCGCAGACGCTTCATGATGTACAAGTTCCGCAGCATGAAGGTGCTAGGAGAAGCAGTCGCCAATACGGAGTGGACGGTTGAAAATGATCCGCGGCGAACGAAGGTCGGGACCTTCCTCCGCAAAACGAGTCTCGATGAACTGCCACAGTTCTTCAATGTGCTGTTCGGGCATATGAGTGTTGTTGGCCCTAGGCCGGAACGTCCTTTTTTCGTGGAACAATTTAAGGAAGAAGTGCCGAAGTATATGGTGAAGCATCACATCAGGCCTGGTATTACGGGTTGGGCGCAGAGCAATGGTTTGCGCGGAGATACGTCGATTGAGGAACGGATTAAACACGATATTTTTTATATCGAAAACTGGACTTTTTTATTTGATATCAAAATTATTTGGAGAACGGTTAGGAACGGTTTTATGAATAAGAACGCTTATTGAAATTTTTTCTAATGACCCGCATGATTCGCCAACATTTTCCCCATACTATTGCATATACTGAGTAGGCGGGGAGGTTTTGGGTATGATTGATCATGAAGACGCTTACCAAGATGATCATTTGTCGATCGGCAAAGGCTTGATAGTCGGTGTGGTGTTCGGTTCCCTGATTTGGGCAGGTATTATCGCGTGTATTGTGTATATGTGGTAAATGCTTTTTATACAGGAATAGGCTGCTGGGGCTACGCTGAAGCTCTTGGCAGCCTTTTTCGCATAGTAGGGGTCGCCCCCTAAACCTCTGTCCGAGACTTTTATTCATACTCTCGCATAAGTTAGTAGTAGAGGTGAGAGGAAGGATGAAAATCACGACAACAACTTTATCAGGACTTGTGATCGTTGAACCTGAGGTCCATGCGGACCATCGGGGATTTTTTATGGAAAGCTATCATGCAGCGAAGCTGGCAGAGCAGGGGATTACGATCGATTTTGTGCAAGATAATCATTCGCTTTCCGAAGAAATTGGCGTGCTGCGCGGGCTGCATTATCAGCTGAACCCGTATGCACAAACGAAGCTTGTCAGGGTAATAGCTGGAGCGATCTACGATGTGGCGGTGGACATTCGTCCAAGCTCCCCCACATTCGGCCAATGGATGGGTGTTACGCTCAGCGCTTCCAATAAGCGCCAGTTGCTTGTTCCACAGGGCTTCGCCCACGGTTTCTGTACATTAGAACCGAAGACGCAGGTGCTGTATAAGGTCGATGCTTATTATTCACCGAAGCATGATAGAGGGATTCTGTGGAATGACCCGGCTATTGGGATAGAGTGGCCGACGGCGTCCCCGATTTTATCGGCTAAGGATGGAACGCACCCTTTGTTGAAGGATGCGGAGGTTAATTTCTAAACTAGGATATTTCAAGAAGGGGCATCCTTTTTAGTGGGAGTCTGAGTTATAATGAGTAAAGGACGCTTATTATGACAAGGAGTGGTTGTCGTGGATGAGATGACAAATCGTCAGTATTTTAATGAAATGATGGCAAACTGAATGAAATTGGTGCTGATGTAACAGCGATTAAAGATATAGTTGAACGTATGGATAGAAGATTAGGCAATATGGAAGAGAGATTAAATAAAACAGAGGATTCTGTAGAAGAAGCCTATAAAGAGCAGGATTAGAGAATTTTCTAATCCTGCTCTTTTTCGTACAGAACTACTGCGTCGGCCTCAATGTTTGCCAAGAGCAGATCGTTATCAACCTCAGATATTCGCACAACATCGATCGTATATAGCCCTGCTGCTTCTTGCAGACGCGTAATGACACCGGAGCGAATGTTGTCACCATAAACAGCAATGTCAATATCTGAGTTATATTTGCAATCACCTCTTGCTCGAGAGCCAAATAGGGAAGCTTTCTTTATAGATTTTTCGTTAACTAAGGCATTAAATAACCTATCGAATGTACGTTCAGGAAGACCGTATCTCATTATTAATCACTCCCGTTAACTGGGTAGATAGATGTTTGAATTCGTTAAAGTAACTATCACAAATAGATCGATATACCTGTTCAGCTGTCCTGGATTTATAGGTATGACTGGTTAGGTTTCTATCGTCGATGATGTCTTCCCAAAGATCAACAGACTGGATCCACCCGATTTTGAAACACTCTCTCAAGACCTCTTTAGGGTGTACCAAAAATAAGCCTCTCGCCGACAGCACATGTTTTGCTAATTTCCATGCTAGTTCATACGTGTATTCAAATCTTTGAATGGTTGCGTCTTTAATGAATTGATTAATAGGTGGTTCATTAACTGCTTCTTTAAGGGTTTCTAATGCAGCTAAATATTGACTTTCAACAAACAAGACTTTTTGTTTCAGGATCTTGTCTTTCATGGGTAAAAGCCTCCTTAAACTGATCATGCTTGTTACTATCATAACATGATGGCACCTGACTGCAACTCTTTTCCGGCCAAGCCCTAACTCGTCTGCATAATCGAACAAGTCCCCTCATATGCATGTACTATGTTGATGTTAATCATGAGTGAGGGGATGATCGAATGCGCCGGGTCACATGGGTGGTAGCAGTGGTAATGTGCGTAGCATTGGTTCTCGCAGGATGCGGGATGGGCAAAAAGGATGCAGGATCTATCGTAAAGGATTTGGATCATGTGATGGGCAAGTCGAGCAGCTATCAAGCATCAGGAAGCATGATTCTAAATACGGGGCAGCAGCCTCAGGAGTATCAAGTTGAGGTGGCGTACTCGCCAGATCATTTCTATCGGATCTCCCTTACAAATGCAACGAAGGATGTCACTCAGATTGTTCTTCGTAATGAAGAAGGCGTGTTCGTTTTGACGCCGCATTTGAAGAAGAGCTTTCGCTTCCAAAGCGATTGGCCAGAGAATCAAGGTCAAGTGTATCTCTTCCAATCTTTAGCGAAAAGTATCATTGCCGATAAGGATCGCCAATTCACGACGGACAAGGATGCCTACGTGTTCGACGTTGCCGCGAACTATCAGAATGAACAGCTTTCCCGCCAGAAAATTTGGCTGAATAAGAAAACACTCGCGCCTTCGCAAGTTCAAGTGTCGGATGCGAATCAGAATGTGTTGGTGCAAGTGAACTTCTCGAATTTTGAATTCGATACGAAGTTCGATAAGGACTATTTCCAAATGGAGCGTAATATGACCAGCTGGAATTTGCAGCAAACGATGCCTACGTCGTCTGATGTTGCGGTGACAGATGCGGATCATCCAGCTACAATTGGGGGCAAATCGGTAACGGACAAAAACCTGTCCGCGACAGGTGGACAATCCGATCAATCCAAAGATGGAGCAACGAAAGCAGATGCGACGAAATCGGCGCCAGCAGCTACCAAAGCGCAAAGCATTGGTATTGTTGAGCCGTACTACCTGCCTAAGGATGTTGTGAAGCAAGACATCAGTGATATGAAGCTAGGCGAGGATGCCGCGGTGCTTTTACGATATAAAGGGAAATATAGTTTCAATCTGATCGAGGTTAGACCTCAAGCTAAATCCGTTGCGTTGCCGCCAGGGGATATTGTGGATCTCGGGTTCACGGTCGGGGTGATCACGGGGAATGCGTCGAAGGATGAGCCTAGAACGCTTACTTGGACGAATGATGGCGTCGAGTTCCGGATGTTCACGGGCGATATGCCAGTGAGTGAAATGATTCAAGTGGCGATGGCGACAGATGGACAGTCCGGGAAATAATTTCATTCTCTAAGTAAAATGAGAAGGCTCTGCTACCTTAGGTAGCCGGGTCTTTTCGCATATAATGCCAAGCAATTTGTGAATAAATTACAAGAAGATTTAACCAACTCCCACGAACGGCCGTTTTTTTGGTATAATGCAACTTTGGAGCGAATAGATAATTGGAGTGTTTGTGATGAAAAAAGTAGAAACGTTAACATGGGAAGAGCAACAGCTTTTCTGGGAAAATGAAACGATTGCCTTCGCGAGGTATTTAACGGAAGAAGGTAAATTAAAAGCAGAGACCACCCAAAAGCATGTAGATCGCATACGTTTTGTGACGACGGAATATTTTGTTCGTTATGAGATCAGTTATGAGGACCTGCAAGGCGATACGATTGTTGATTTCGTAGGCCGCTTCTTAATCAGCCATGTGCTTAGCACAAAGGAATCCGATATCGGTGCTTATTTGACTTCTTTTAAAAAGTGGATTCTATTCCTTCAGATGACATCTAGAATTTCAAAAGAACAATACTCTTCACTGAATGAAGTATGTAAGTATAAATCTTATTTCGAAGAGCGATTCGAGCAGTACATGGGAGCAGACAATGACTACGCGCTGGTACGTTGGCTGAACTCGAATGATATAGAAGCACATATTGAAGAACATACGCCGTCTTCCAAGCGGAAGTTGAAACCACTTGTGGTTGACCCGAAGCTGCTTCAGCTCTGGATGGATGGACGGACGCCTGTACCACAAATCGTTGGGGAATTTAGAGCCTTCTTGGAAGCTGTTCAAAATGGAAAAGATGTTAAGCTATCTGCTGCGCGCAAACATTTGCCGCGTAAATTCTGGAAAGAGTTTGACGAGCAGATAAACCTACAGCTTTTCCGTAAACCAACATTGAATCAGGATCAAGAGCCAGTGTACCAATTCTTTTTCTATGTAGCGCTAGTACTAGGGATAACGGATGAAGGTACGCAATTAACGGTAAATGCGAAACAATTGGCCAATTACTTGGCGCTTTCAGAGCAGGAACAAGCCGCTATTCTCTTGGATGCGCTCTGGAATCGAGTGAACTGGGGGATTCTGGAGGAAGTTAACGAGGGTGGCCGCCCAGAAGATATTCAGGCTTGGCGAAGAGCGATTGCAAGTGTTTTAGCGAGTTGGCCTGTAGGCAAGGAACACAATGTGAGACAAGAGTGGAAGACACATAAAGAATCAGGGATCTTGCTAAACACCAGCGTTGATGTGTTCTTACATGCGGTAGCAACCATAATGGTGCGTTTCGGGTTAATCCGTGCCGTGTATCTCCCTGATGCTGAAATGAAGTATGCTTTTGAAAGACAACCGGTTGAAATGACGGTACTAGAGTCAGGGAACCGCGTATTCCGCTATTTTGTGAACGAAGCAGCTTACGTGCTTACCAACACTGCGAATACTGCAGCTGAACCTAAAATCGGACGCAATGAACCATGCCCATGCGGCAGCGGCAAGAAATATAAAAAATGCTGTTTGTAATTAGATAGAAGAGGTGAACGCTGGTGGATGCTTTTTATCGGCCCACGTGGGTGGAAATATCGTTAGATGCGCTGCGAAGCAACATTGAGCATTTTCAGAAGGTACTGCCTGCGGGAATGAAGCAGATGGCAGTCGTTAAAGCGGATGCTTACGGACACGGGGCAGTAGAGGTTTCCAAAGAGGTTCTTGCAGCGGGTGTGGATTATCTGGGGGTGGCGTTTTTTGATGAAGCGTTGGAGCTTAGAAATGCAGGGATTACGGCCCCTATTCTAGTTCTCGGCTATACGCCGCCTGAAGGAATTAATCGTGCTCGGGAGCTCGATGTGACGATTGCGGTATATAGTCGTGATGTGTTGGAAGCGCTGCGTGCGCAAGGGCGTAAGCAGGAGAACGCATCGCAGAAGAAGCTGAAAATTCATATCAAGCTGGATACTGGCATGGGGCGACTCGGCTTGCACACGGAAGCAGATGCCATTCCTTTTATAGAGGAAGCGCTCACGCTGTCGAATGTTGAAGTCGAAGGCCTGTTCACGCATTATGCGAGTGCAGATGAAGTTGATAAAAGCTATACGATGGAGCAATACGGCCGGTTTGAGCGGATCGTGAGCTATTTTACAAATGAAGGGGTAACGTTCCCCTATATTCACGCGGGTAATAGCGCTGCAGCTATAGATTTGCCAGGCTTGACCTATTCGATGGTGCGTCTTGGGATTTCGATGTATGGCCTGTATCCCTCCGAAGATGTCGATCAAACGAAGATTGAGTTGAAGCCGGTACTGAGTCTCAAAACAGGGATCGTTCACCTCAAAACGCTGCCAGCCGGCTCGGGGGTTAGTTACGGAACGATTTATCATACCAAGGGTGATGAACAAATTGGGACACTGCCGATCGGCTATGCAGATGGATATTCGCGGATGCTTTCGGGTAAAGCGGAGGTGCTGGTTCGAGGCAAAAGAGTGCCAATCGTTGGCCGAATCTGTATGGATCAGTGTATGATCAACGTATCGGACGTACCGGATGTTCAATCTCTAGATGAGGTTGTTCTCATCGGGGAGCAAGGTGAGGAGAGGATTTCCGTGGAGGATGTTGCTCGTCAGCTTGGAACAATAAATTACGAAATCATTTGTATGATTTCACACCGTGTTGCACGTGTATATGTGCGAAATGGGGAACGGGTTGAGGCTTTAAATCCTCTCATGCGGCACCGTTATTAGGACGGGGGGAAATACTTCATGAATTTACCATGTAAATTTTGTGGGTATTGGAGAGGATTTTCAGAATAGGTTATAGAATACTATGTAGTAACAATCTTATATCTTATGGTGTAACATATTTGATATACCGGAGGCATATATTCTATTGTATAATTTGGTTTTTGGAATGACATACTGGTAATATTGTCTTTGTATCGTTTCTGGGGGTGCGAGAGTGTGAGCAATGCGCATAATACGAAAAGGATCATGATTAGCTTGCCTGACAATCTGTTGCAAGAAGTGGACGGAATTGTCGAGAAGGAGAACTCCAATCGGAGCGAATTCATTCGTCAGGCAATGAAGCTGTATTTAATTGAACGCAAAAAGCGCAGTCTACGCGAATCCATGCAGCGTGGGTATATGGAAATGGCGAAAATAAATCTCAGCATGGCATCTGAAGCTTTTCAAGCGGAGGAAGAAGCGGACGGTACGCTTGATCGCTTAGTAAGCGGGGTGTAAGACGTGATTGTGAAACGTGGCGATGTATTTTTCGCAGATCTTTCGCCGGTCGTAGGATCGGAGCAGGGAGGAGTCCGTCCTGTTCTAGTGATCCAAAATGATATCGGCAACCGCTTTAGCCCCACTGTGATTGTTGCAGCGATTACAGCTCAAATCCAAAAGGCAAAGCTTCCCACGCATGTGGAAATCGATGCGGAGACGCACGGTTTCGATCGAGATTCGGTCATTCTGCTTGAGCAAATCAGAACAATCGACAAGCAAAGGCTGACGGACAAAATTACGCATTTGGATGAGGAAACGATGCGAAAGGTTGACGACGCTTTGCAAATTAGTGTGGGACTGATAGAATTTTGAATAAGGTCTGGAACGGACGAGGGAGATAGGTACCCTCGTTTTTTGGTTTGTACATACATATACATACGATTAATAGAAGCGAGGTATGACTGTGGCGAATGTGGAGACGGAAAATCTAAAACCAAAAGCAAGTGAGTATGAGGAACCGAAAGAGAAGGTTCAGGTATCTGCAGAGAAGAAAGCGGAGATTCAGGAGCGGATCCTGAAGCAAATCTCCGCTGAATTGCAGCTGCCCACCGGCAAAGTGAAGACGACGATGGAGCTGCTGGATGAGGGCAACACGATTCCGTTTATCGCGCGTTACCGGAAAGAAATGACCGGCGAGCTCGATGAGAATCAGCTGCGAGATATCGAGGAGCGCTTGCAGTATCTGCGTAATCTCGAGGATCGGAAAATCGAGGTTGTTCGTTTGATTGATGAGCAAGGCAAGCTGACGGATGAGCTGCGCAGTTCGATTGAGCGTGCAGTGAAGCTGCAGGAAATCGAAGATCTCTATAGACCTTATCGCCAGAAGCGGAAAACGAGAGCTAGTGTTGCGAAGGAGCGCGGTTTGGAACCGCTTGCAGCGTGGATTTGGAGGCAGCCTCGCCAAGGCTCGCTGGAGGAAGAGGCTGCGCGTTATATGAACGCGGACAAGCAGGTTGGAAGCGCCGCAGAGGCGATTCAGGGCGCGATGGATATCCTAGCGGAGAATATCGCGGATGATGCGAAAATACGGGCCTGGGTGCGTCGCTACACGCAGGATAACGGCATTATGCGGACAGAGGCTAAGGATGCAAAGGCAGAGTCGGTCTATGAGATGTATTATGCCTATCAAGAGCCTGTGAAGCGCCTGCCGCCTCACCGTATTCTCGCGATTAATCGCGGAGAGCGGGAAGAGATTCTGAAGGTTGGACTGGATGTACAACCGGATAAAATACACGACTACATGCTGCGTCAAATCGTGCGAGGCGATTCGGTGGTAAGAGATGTGTTGCGCACCATTGTTGAGGATGCGTACAAACGGCTTCTAGCCCCTTCCATCGAGCGCGAAGTGCGCGGTGAAATGACCGAGATGGGCGAAGAGCAGGCGATTAAGATTTTCGCGGAAAATCTGCGGAATCTCCTGCTGCAAGCGCCCATCAAGGGCCATGTGGTGCTTGGTGTCGATCCAGCGTACCGGACAGGCTGTAAGCTGGCCGTCATCGACGACACCGGTAAAATGCTTGAAATCGCCGTCACCTACCCAACACCACCGAATAATAAGGTGGCGGAAGCGAAGGCGAAGTTCAAGCAACTGATCAGCACATACAGCGTGGAGCTGATTGTGATCGGGAATGGGACGGCTTCCCGTGAAACGGAGCAGTTTGTTGCGGAGCTGATCGGTGAGATCAAGGAGCGGAAGCTCAAGTACTTGATCGTCAGCGAAGCGGGCGCGAGCGTGTACTCGGCGTCGAAGCTGGCGCAGACGGAGTTCCCTGAGCTCGACGTTGCAGAGCGGAGCGCGATTTCGATCGCGCGGAGGCTGCAGGACCCGCTCGCGGAGCTTGTGAAGATCGAGCCGAAAGCGATCGGCGTCGGGCAGTACCAGCATGACGTTTCGCAGAAACGTCTGGACGAGAACTTGAAGGCCGTTGTAGAGTCGGCCGTTAACCATGTAGGGGTGGACTTGAACACGGCGTCCCCGTCCTTGCTTTCGTACGTGTCGGGGGTTAATGCGACACTGGCGAAAAACATCGTGAAGTATCGCGAGGAGAATGGCAAGTTCAGCTCCCGCCAGGAGCTGTCGAAAGTTCCGCGCCTCGGCGCGAAATCCTTCGAGCAGTGTGTCGGGTTCATGCGGATTCCGGGCGGCCGGAACCCGCTCGACAACACCCCGATCCATCCGGAGTCTTACGACGTGGTGGATCGGTTGTTCAAGGAGCTGCGCATCGAGCTCGCGCAGATTGGTTCACAGCAGCTGCTAGCGCTGCTGCAGACGCTGGAGCCAGAGGAGCTGGCTCCTAAGCTTGGCGTTGGTGTCCCGACGATGAGGGACATCCTAGACAGCCTGCAGCGGCCTGGGCGAGATCCGCGGGACGAAGTCCCTGCGCCGATCTTCCGCACGGACGTGCTGCAGCTGGAGGACCTTGTGCCGGGCATGGAATTGACCGGCACAGTGCGCAACGTCATCGACTTCGGCGCCTTCGTCGATATCGGCATTAAGAACGATGGGCTGGTGCATATTTCCCAGCTCAAGAACGGCTTCGTGAAACATCCGATGGATGTGGTTTCCGTTGGAGACATCGTCCAAGTATGGGTACTCAATGTGGACCAGAAAAAAGGCCGCGTCGGCTTAACCATGAAGAAACCGCAACAGTAGGTTAATGAGAGCAGTTCAGTTGGGTTTAGCAGTTAGCAGTTGGTAAAAGGCAGTTGGGAGCTTTTAGGTCCCAGCTGCCTTTTTTGCGGGGGATCGAATTCGTTTGCATCCCCTACTTCTGTGTACTCCCCACCTCCTTCACCAAATAAGTCATCCTATACCGCTGACCGGCGACAAGCGAAAGCATTCCCTCCGTAGAGAGACGTATGAGCCAGTCAGCAGCGATGCGAATGTTCACGTTGCATTCAGCGGCGACTTCTTGGAGCTTGACTTTTCCATTACGACGTTTGGCAATCTGGAGAATAAACTGCTTACGCAGCTCCCACACGTCAGCCTCAAGCTCAGCCATGGTTGCCGTGCTTTTCCTATATTCAGAATGTCTTCTTTGTTCGATAGGAATGACATTATTACCGTTCATCCCCGTCTTAGTTTTCCCCGGTTGCATCTGTACTTCCTCGGGATGCTGCGCATGCTTGTGAATCCCCCAAATCTTACGATGCTTCTCACGCATTCTACGTAACCATTGATTGCTAATTTGCTTCATGTAAATAAGCCCCCTTTTTTATCCAATACGCAAAAAAAGCACAAACGAACTGCAGAAAGAATCTGCGAGCTCGAGTGTGCTTCACTCTGAGAGATCGGTTTTATGTATATATCGGTTGTTTGTTACATTTATTTACAGTATAGAGGGCTCATTTCAAATATGCAACTGTTTTTATGTACCCACGGCAAAAAAGCCAGCACTTGTGGCACAAGTACTAGCTCTTTTATCAAAATTTACGTTTACTCGGTCCGTCGGTCGATTGGCCGTCAGGCCACTCCTCTTGCGAGCGGCGAGTGCGGTAAAAGTACCAGCTATCATTCAATAATCGGATTTGTCTACGGTTTTTGTTCTGGAAGGCACGCATTAATTGATTACAAAGCCATTGAGGCATATGCCCATCCCCTTCTTTGCCATGTACTTATAGCATATGAAGGTTTAGGAAATTGGGTGCAGGTCCCTAAAGATTAGAGATCAAATTCCTCTTCGTACCACTGTTCTAATTGAGCTTGAAGTGCTCGAATTTCCGTCAGCAAGGAGATCAGCGGATACGATTTCTCTTGAATGCCAGCAAACGTTTTTTCCAAACCATTTATGTAGTCCAGGCCTTGAATCAAGGTGTGCGTCGTACCGATTAATTCCAAGTCGTCACATTCAGCAATAACGCGTGGTAGCTGTGGAACATGGTCCGCAGTTAGTTTCTCTAATTCTTTGTGCAAACGTTGGTTGAGAGCTGTTAATTGATAGGAATAGGAGGAAGGCATTTCGACGAATTCCAGTTGTTGATCAAGTTTTAATATCGCATAGCGCATTTGTGGCATGGGGCGGTTCAAATCCTTTCTGAGTAGGGCTTTCGATCTTCTTTTCTACTTGACAGTATAGCCGTACATACGGTACAAATTCAAGTAAGAACTTGTCATTAGCCGTGTTCGTGACATGTCATTGGGAGTGTTCGTGGATGGAAGATCAGGAGCTGCAGCAATGGATTGAGCAGATTTCTATGCAATCGTTTGGAAGACCATTCGTGCATCAAGCACGTTTTAACCGAAGATTACGGTCGACGGGTGGCCGTTATTTTATGAAATCGCATGATATTGAGATCAGTTGGAGCCAGTGGGAGACCTACGGTCGAGACGAAATTGAGAAGATCATTAAGCATGAGCTCTGCCATTATCATTTGCATATTTTGAAGCGAGGCTACAAGCATCGTGATCATGATTTCAAAACCTTACTAGCCCAAGTCGGTGGCACCCGATTTTGCCAATCACTGCCGCGGCCTAAGGCGAAACAAGCCTATAAATATCGGCTGGAGTGCGTGAATTGCAAGACGGAATATTTTCGCAAGCGCAAGATGGATGTTCGTAAATTTGCCTGTGGGAATTGTAGGGGAAAATTGAAATCGTATACACTTGACTTACCGGCCCCTTCATAATAAAATAAAACTTGTTCATTCCCTGATAGCTCAGTTGGTAGAGCACTCGACTGTTAATCGAGTTGTCACAGGTTCGAGTCCTGTTCGGGGAGCCAAATATGGAGAGATACCCAAGTGGCTATAAGGGGACCCTCTGCTAAGGGGTTAGACTGCGTAAGCGGTGCGAGGGTTCGAATCCCTCTCTCTCCGTCACGAAATAAGTTCAATGGCATTCATGCCGTTGGGCTTATTTTTTTGTTGTACTCAACATAAATCTAACAATTTTCTAACACCCATTAAACGTATGTCCTCTATAGTGAAAATAAAAAGAATCACGATGGGGGAACTTCCAGTGGCTAAATTATTCTCGATACGTGTACGTCTCATCTTATTGTTATTGGTTCCTTCCTTGATGTATTTAGGCACGAGTGTGTATCTAATACAGCAAAAAACGTCGAATACGAATGTGTTAACTTCCTCATTATATGAAACGACAGAAAAGAGTACATCTCTCATTCTGAATGCTGATCGTGATATGTATCAGGCCTTAACCGCCTATCAGCTGCTAGTATCTGGAACGTTGACGGCAGAGGAGAAGACGAGTCAGTTAAAGGTTCTGAAAGATAATATTGATCAAACGAATACGAGAGT
This sequence comes from Paenibacillus sp. J22FR5, assembly GCF_059691975.1. Classification (NCBI taxonomy): domain Bacteria; kingdom Bacillati; phylum Bacillota; class Bacilli; order Caryophanales; family Paenibacillaceae; genus Paenibacillus; species Paenibacillus sp. J22FR5. The sequence continues at coordinate 223,201 of NZ_JCAUAN010000005.1, forward strand.
CGGACAGGCTGTTACCATTTTAAAAGAAAAGCAATTAATGCAAACCGCACATGCGGAGACGAACGTGACGATTGAACAAAGTGCATCGAGCTTCCAGGCTGCTTTCGATCAATGGGTCAAAGAAGCTAATGCTGTGGTGCAAGCGGGTAGTGCTGGCAAAGGGGTCTTGAATGAAGCAAAGCTGTCTGCCACCTTCGAAAAAGGGCGTCAGGGTCTCAATGTTATTGGTGAGATTCTAGATAGCTATGCCAAACAGAGTATTGTTGATATCCAGAAGCAAAATAACAAAACAGCACAAGGGGTTTACATCGCCGTGGCGGTGAATATCCTCATCCTCTTTGTAGTTGGGGGAATCGTAATTCTGAAAATTATGAGAATGGTTCGTAGAATTTTGACGATTACGAGTAAAGTTGCTGGAGGAGATCTGTGTCATGAGTCTCAGACAAGTTATTCGCAGGACGAGCTGGGTCAGATTTCAGAAGCAGTTGATAATATGGTTGCCAAAATAAAGGGCTTGATCGGCACGATCGCGTTCAATACACAATTCGTGCACGATGCTTCGGTGGAGCTCTCGGATAGTTCCAAAGAGTCTGCTCACGCTGCGGAGCATGTAGCTACGAATATTCAAGAGATGACACAGGAAGTCGAAGTGCAAGTGAGAAGCAGTGAAGAGACGAGCCGTGCCATTGAGGAGATGGCGATTGGGATTCAACGCGTCGCGGAGAATTCAAGCGTCATGGCGGATCACTCCTCGCTGACCTCCCAACATGCCACACTTGGTAATGAGCTGCTCTCGAAACTGCAGCATCAAATCGTGAATATGCTGAGCTCGGTTGAACAGCTTTCAGTAACAGTGCAGTCACTGACACGTAAGTCTGATGAGATCGGGCAGATCGCATCTAGCATTACAAGCTTCGCCAACCAGACGAATCTCTTGTCGCTGAATGCTTCCATTGAGGCAGCTAGAGCGGGTGAGCATGGCAAAGGGTTCAATGTGGTTGCTCAAGAAATCCGCAAACTGGCATCCCAATCAATCGAATCGGCTGATGGTATCAATCAGTTGATTCATGAGACTAGAGTCGAGATTGCTAGCGTATCCCAATCGATGAATGCAACTAAGCAGGAAGCTAGCGCAGGCTCACAAATGATGCAAGAAGTGAATCAGAGCTTCGAAACGATCATGCAATCCGTGACACATATCGTCACGCAGATCCATGAGACATCCGCGATTACGGAGCAAATGTCAGCAAGCTCAGAGGAAATTTCGGCGACGATGGATCATTCTGCGGCAAGCTCGTCTCAGATTCTTACGAGATCACAAACGGTGGCAGCAGCCACAGAGGAGCAGCTTGCGATGATGCAGAACATCGCGGCAGCGTCTGAACAGCTAAGGTCTGTGGTGAATACGTTGAATGAATCGGTGTCTTATTTCAAAATTAAATAAAGGGTTGCAACAGGGGGCCTTCATGGTTTGTAAAACGTGGCTATGGGGGCTCCTGCCCTTTTTCAGAAAGCATTGGTTTTTTTCCATTAATTAGGCTTGTCAAAGGAATCAGAATCCTTTATAATAACAGTTGTCGTCCTTAATGGGCTGAAATGTTCAATGACTTTTGTTATGGCCCGTTGGTCAAGTGGTTAAGACACCTCCCTTTCACGGAGGTAACAGGGGTTCGAGTCCCCTACGGGTCATTTTTTCCTCTTATGCGGTCGTGGTGGAACGGCAGACACACCATCTTGAGGGGGTGGCGCTCACAAGGCGTGAGGGTTCAAATCCCTCCGACCGCATCCCAGTTTTACAAGCTTGAAACCCTTGATATATAAGGGTTTTTTCTGTTTTATAACAGATGGAATAAATGCGGTAGTACAGCTTCATAAATCACCTTTGTTGACGAATTGTTGACGAAAAAAAATTAAATTATTTTGTTAGTTAATCGAGGATCGAACTTCTCTAATTTATCCGCGGCTGCTCTACTCACTGACTGCGCGACATGAGCGTATAGGTCAGCAGTAGTTTGATGCTTGGAGTGACCTAATCGTTCTTGGATGGCTTTCATGGACACATCATTTTGAATCAAAATTGTTGCCGCGCTATGCCGTAGATCATGAAGTCGAATGAATTTTAGGTTATGACGCTCTGTGAACTTTTTCCACCAATGGGTTGGCGACGAATGGTACAAGGGTTTGCCAAAACCAATTTGGAACACATATTGATGGTCTTGCCCTTCCCAAAGATCTCCTGCTTTCAATTTATCGACCTTCCAATTATGATGGAAATTCTTCAATTCTTGCATGAACCATTCCGGCATAGTGACAGTTCGTTTGGATGCTTTGCTTTTAGGAGCCTTTACTTGAGCTTGGCCATCTACGGTTAGCGAGATGCTTTTGTTAATGGAGATGCTACATTTATCGTAATCAACATTACTCCACTCCAACCCAATAAGCTCGCCTCGTCTGAAGCCACCCAGGATGGCTGCGATGCAAAACAATCGCCACATGGGTGGTTCTGTATATAATGCTTCGATTGCGAGCTGTGCTTCGTTCTCATCGTAGTACTGCATCTCCATTTGGTTCACTTTAGGCTTTTTAATTCCTTCCATGGGATGCTTCTTGAGCATTTGCCATTCCAAAGCTCGATTAAAGAGGCTCTTGAGAACACGGTATATATACTCGATGGTGCCGCTTGAGAGTACATCACTTTGCCCATCCTTTCGAGCGCCTGGTTTGCTTAGGTCATCGAGAAACGAGACAATGTGCAAAGGTTTGATTTGATCCATCCTTAGATGTCCAAATACAGGAAGAATATGATTTTTTAAATGTAGATCGTAGTTCTTAAGAGTGAGGGGGGCAAGCTCTTTGATTGCATACTTGCTTCTCCACTCACCCACAAATGCCCCTAGCGTCATTTTTTGCGGTTCGATATATTCACCCGACTCAACTTCCGTTTGGAACTCTGCGAGCATCTTACGGGCTTCTCGGATGCCATCAGCTTTAATCGTCTTGGTACGTTTGATCCGTTCTCCCATAGGACCATAACCTGTTTCGACAACAAGTAAGAAAGAATTGTTACCCCGTTTTTGTACACTGGCCATAAGCCTAACCTCCAATATTAAATTTACTCACATGAACTGCGAGCAATTAGAATTTTAGTATGCTTATATTCATCTGTCGTTAACAAAAAAATGGAAATAATTAAATGGGCTAACTAGTTTGTTTCACTCGTTGAAATCGAAAGTAAAAGGCTCGCAAATACATACGAGCCTTCAGCACACTATCTAGAAGTAATTTATCGTAGGTTTAATTGCTCCTGTTGTTCAAACCATGCCTCAAGGGTGTCACGCCGAAAAATTATTTTCGCTCCTATTTTAGTGTGTGGGATTCGGCCTGCGCGCACTTCAGCATACAATTTGTCTTTCGAGATCGCACGTTCGAAAACTTGGTCCCATGCTTCTGTAAACGTAAGGGTATTACGGCGAAGTTGATGCGACTGGTTATGATTGTTGCAGTCAGTTTCAGTGTTCAAATGCTTCATCTAAGTTCACCTCTCATCAGATATACATAACTTTACTTAGCAAAATAATTTATTTTTGAAACTACTTGTGCTGGATGATTATAGGCGCACTCTATTGATTTATTTCGTGTATTCACCAGCATGCCATTTTAAAGATCGCCAGTGACAGATGACAGTAGATGACATTTTTTTTACTCATTTAGTACCAACGAGAAGTAATAAAAAATAATAGAAAAAGTGTGTCATTATCGTCATCTGTCATCGGCCTTAGCTGTTGGCCCATAGAAAATACTTGTTAGCTCGGTCCAAAGCAACATTGAAGTTAGGCGATGTTATAATCGTTTTTTCACTTAAGGGAATTGTCATACCTTCCCTCCACGAACCACGCCAAACAGTAAAGTTGCCATCATCATTCCTAAATATGAATAGATGAGTAATCTCGTTTATCTGTTTGCTGTACATGTCTCCAAAGTTGAAAACGACCCATTCTTGTTGAGAAGCATGTAAATTCTGTATGATTCGCTCTATTAAGTCATTTTTATTATCACGTAGAAGCTGTTTGTACACTTCGGTCATAACCCCTGCAGGAGCATTATAAATGAGGGTATCACCTTCAACTAGTAATAGAATGTCATCTACATAAGTCTGATGTAAAATTGATGTGATCATATCTCACCTACTTCCCATTCACCAAATTTGTCCATGATAGTAAGGGGCATGTCATTTGAAGATGACAAAGGATCGATAGGCTGACGGGTATCTGGCAAATCAGTCTCTTCCACTAACCCAATTCCCTGCCAACCACGATATTTACTATTTCGATACTCGATTAATGAATTTCCAGATGCAGCTAACAGTTCGCGTAATTTCGAAATAAATATTGATCTTGGGATAGGATACTCGCCATTGCCCGTACACCACTCGTGAAATGCACTATACAACTTTTGTGTTGCAACAATGGCTTTTGGGTTAATGACACAGCATTCATCAATAAAACTTTTAAACGAATCCATCTCATTACGATAACCATCCGTAGCTTCGACGATCTCTGCAGGAACTCCAAGACCTTCTCGTTGCCACATTAAGCAACCTGCAACTGCCCAATTTAGAATTCCTGACAATTCCTTAAGAAGCGTTTCAGTTAAGTTCTTATCCATCTCTTCAGACGTAATGACGGCGTTAAATGGAATTAAGCGAATTCGTCGCCAGATTCCTTCGTCCGTACCACGTATTAAAGGAATGTGATTTGTGACTAAAATAAGCTTGAAGGTAGGGAGGAACTCAAAAAATTCATGATGTAGAAATCTTGCAGTTATCGGCTCCCCACCGGTCAATTGTTTCACCAATGATTCAGCCATTCGTTTTCCTTCTTCAATTTCAACAGCCGTAACAAGGCGGGAGCCTTTTAACCTTGCCAAATCATTAGGGATTCCTCCCGAAGCTTGTTTTGCCATGAATGTTTCTGGGTTGGCTTGTTTGGCATAGTCTCCAAGTAATGCCTTTAATATATTTACAAATGTGCTTTTCCCGTTGCGTCCACTTCCGTACATAACGAGTAGTACTTGTTCTTTAATGCTACCTGTTAGGGAATAGCCAATTGCTTTTTGCAGAAATGAAATCGTATTTTCGCGCAAATTCCCATTGTCATCCTGCATAATTCGATTAATAAAAGTTTTCCAATTTGTATAGTCGGCATTAGGGTTGTAATCAATCTGAATTACTTGTGTCATGAGGTAATTTCGATTATGTGGCAGAAATTCTCCAGTTTTCAAATCGATCACCCCGTTTTGGCAGTTTAGCTTCCAGTGATCGCTGTCAAAATCACTTGGATTAATGCTTATCCCGGGTTCTGATTGGGCAAGAGCAATCATATTGATAATTTTTTGACGCGATTCTGAGGCTAGTGCATGCTTGATTAACGATTGTTTTCGTTCGTAATCTTCACGCTCAACTTCAAAATGGATTTTCTTAACAGTATCTTTCGCCAAACTTTCGACTAGACAACCATCGTCTTTTGCCCAGTACTTACCGTTCCAAACGAACCAACAACCAAAAGGATAACAAAACCTCAGATCTTCTCCATGGTGAAATACCAAACGTTGGGCGTTGCCTAGGTCTGAAGTGCTGAATTTAGGAATATTTTCAGGTGCTTCTTTTCGGAGTTCATCGTGTCGATATACCGACGCAATACCGCCAACTGGATAACGGGAAGCACTGCTTAAAATAGTGGCTAATTCATTTTCATCTAGACTTGGCTTACATAAAAATCGTCCTATAAGTAGGATAATTTCATGAAGAGAATTCTCGTCTAGTGCCATTTTCTTCAAACGACACGCATGTGCAAATACTGTACTATTGCGAGTGCCATTTTCAATCGGTAGAGTTAACGGACGTGCTTTTTGCGCCTGACATAATGGATTGAACCACATTGGCATTGGATCGAGGTCATTCTCTTCAATGCGAATCCACATGCGGTTTTCTGTGTTAAACGTAGGCAGTACGATGTAACCGCGCATTTGAAGTCGGTAATCGACTACGAACCCACAAAATGTCATCATTTTAGTAAATTGTTTCTTTACCATACAGGAGTCGAGAAAGATGAATTGATACCCTCTAGGCGTTCGAATTGCATGGTGCTTAACAGCTAGTTGTTCCAGCAACTGAGATGCAATGACACCTTCCTCGATGTTATCAATATCAACAGCAATACAGCCGTTAGGAATTCGAAGTCCAACCCATCCGTTAATCTCATTCACCCAGGAGATCAAGTCATCTTGGCAGTGGCCGTCAAAGGCAGGATTTGTGTAATCAGAATCCAATGGCTTTTTTGCTTCGTCATAGCGTTTTTTCTGATCATGATGCTTATTAGCATGAGAATAGCCACGAAGCTTCAGGAAAACGGCGTTACCTTTGAATAATTCAAATATTTGTTTGATTGAAATCATGAGATCCTCCAATATAGAAATGTATTTTTAATAATTAATACCGATTAGCTTTTTTCCAACATACGCACTTTGGTAGCCGTTTTCACCGTTAAATGAAACTGCTGACATATGTCGAAGAACGCTTAAAACAACTAGCATCAGTTGTCAACACCAAGTAAGCCCATTCGTCAGGTTTAGCAACAATTACTCTTCAGAAATTTCAAAAGGATCCGACAAAGTGTTCGATTGGAGCAGACCTGCTTTTCACATACTATTGCGTTGCATGAATATGTGGAAATGCCAAGGAGTTCCGCTGCCTCAATAACCGAAGGAGTGATCTTCATCAGTCGTATCCCTCCAACTCTGATTTGAACACAGAAATGGCTGCCATAATTCGTGTCTTGTGCTCATCCTCCAGCTCCTTTCGAAGCCAACGGAGAATCGTGTTCTCGCTTACACCTATTTCTTCGGCAATCATCCAAACCGGTATCCCGACCATCATTTTGCGTAATTCCTGATTTCTTCGTTTAATGTTCATATGAACAACCTCTTCTCTATGGTTAGTGGTGGTGATAGAATGAATCATATTCTATTTCGTAACCGTTATTATCGAAAAAGTGATGATTAACGGTAACATAATGGTAACAGAGAAAAAATATTGATCGAGGAGCCATTTATGCATAAAAATAAAATCATTTTGAATAAAGAAACAGCTATTCGTAAAGCAACCAAGTATGAAATGCATACAGGGGAGGGGATTATCCCCTTCGTTTTTGGGAAATCGCAAATGGAAGAAGTGAAAATTAATACAAAGGGCATAGCTTATGAATTTGCAGGTATCCGCACTGAAAAGCATATCCTTGATTTTGCTGATAAGTATGGGTTATTGGGTTTACACCCTGCAAATGCGTATATCGAGAGCGATCATTATTACTACTTAAATAACTACGCTCTCACAAGTGAACCTATTTATGAATCAGTTTCAGAGTGGAAGGTTCATATCGATCATGCGAATAAGCTTTTAAAGCTTCATTCTAGGTTGATAAATGGGAAGTCAATTGAGGATGACATCATCAGGATTGACAATCTAGTTTTTGGGGATGACGATTGGAGGAACCGTGAAGATTTTCATAAAGAACTACAAAAAAGCCAATGGCAGAATTCAGTGTCTTTGGAAAAAAGAAATTTTATACATTTGGAAGCTAATCGCCCTTTAGCAGCAGCACAAATGTCAGATGCCCTTAGAAGATTTGCCAATGGCGATCCGGAACCACAGCCTCAGACCATCCCGTATTACTTTTGGTACAATAATCTTCCAACGCTCCTACCATATAGAGAGGTAATACCAGTAACAGAAGAAGGATATCATGTGGTCGCTAAAATCATTCTGAAACTACATTTGGAAGAAATGATGAATAAATTGATCTATATTGATTTTGACAACGTTGCCAACGAGCTTCCTTTAAAAGCTGCTAAAGATCTAAAGTTCATAGAGCATAAAGCAACAAATTATTTAATTGCAGCTATCTACTACGATATTTGGAGGATAGTCAATCAGCGGGAGGAAGTAGAACATTGCTGCGTTTGTGATAAAGCCTTCCCACTAAGGCGAAAAGGCAAAATATACTGTGGTAAAGCTTGTAATGTTCGCAAGTTAAGGGAAAAGCAGGATTCAGCCCTAGTCATTGAAGAAAGTCGAATGTAATAATTCAACAGCACAATTCCGTACTAATTATATATAGTTAATAACTATTAAAATATATGTTATAATAGATATTAACTATATATGTTTTTTCTATTTTTGTTAAAGTAAATAGCCATTAATCGCTTGATACTAAAGGATATTTTAAGGAGTGGTCATAATGGCAGATATTCATAGGGATATTCGAATTCATAAGCCGCAGCATGTTCGAAGGATGTTAAACGAGGTCATTAATGAAATTCGACACGAAACCCAAATGGATAAAGAAAAGCGCGCTCGTGTTTTGGGATATCTGGCTAACATCACCCTAACCAGTTTAAAGGACGGCGATTTGGAAGAACGATTAACTGCCTTAGAACTGAAAGTGAAGAACAAGTGATAGGGAGTAGATAATAATGAGGAATTTGCGAATCGATCGGATTGAAAAGTCATTTCAACTGGAATATGAGCGGAAGCAGCTAAATATCGTTTTGGGATCTTTGTGTTATGAAAATGATTTTATGATACTATGTGATGGATTCAGCGGCACAATTGTTGAAGGAATTCAGTACATGGAGTATCACCCTGAAAACCAGTATGTTATTTTTGGAGATCATAGTAAGGCCGAAGGGGTAGATATCTGATTTTAGATCTAAATGACAAAACCATACCAACCTTTCCAATCTTACGGATTAAACCATCCATGACTTCTTTCATTTCCTCACCCCCCAAAGTGTTTGAATTCGTTTAATTTGGTGTACTTTCTCTTCTTGATGACTATCACTAACCCCCTTACAATTTAAATCTTATATGATTGGATTTCTAAGTTGAAGCCCTCACTTTTACCCCGGATATCCCCTTTAAATTTAAGGGATTGAAAAAATATGTATTTCCGTTATAATTAATTTTTTTCTTAACCGTCTCATTTAAAATCGCCGACTAACAGAAAGGGATTGCCTTGTGAATAGTGGAATATATATTATAAAAAATGGACGTACTGGGGGAGTTCTATTTCATGAAAAATGAGGTTGTTACCGCTTCATTGGTTTCTGCCATAGTAGCCACATTATTGACGCTGTTTGTAGTTTACACGTTGAATCCTGTAGGAAAACAACTGCAGGCAGCCGCCTCAACCAATTCTTCCACCTCCATAATGCAAGAAGACTCGGATTATAGATATTTTACAGTCAAATATCCAGGTGGTAATGGTGAGGGATTTAGCTTTCCCGCCAGGGAAAACAAGAAGACTAGTGAAATGGAGTTCTTAAACCCAGCCAAAGGGCTATGGGTACGAACAATTTCTATCGACTTTAGTGAGATACGAAACAAATAAAACGCTAACCCCGCCAGCAAAAATTTCGTTGGAGCCATTACATTTAATGCTCCTGGGATATTTATGTTCAAGTCCGACGCTTCTTCATACACTAAAGATTACAAGAACATAATGAACTACGGTACCGACAATTTTATTGGGAATTTGAATATTCACCTTGGTAATTACTACTTACTGGATAGTCACCCAGTAGAGCGTTTAATACTTGGAAAAAACCATTCAATCTCCCAATTTTACTCTCTTTTGTTCGGCGACAATGTTATTAAGAAACTTGTTGATGCCACTAATTAATAATAATCCAGTCAAAGCTTAGACCGGCAATTAAAAGAACATAGTAATACTGAAAGCCGCCATAGTGCGGCTTTTTTATTTTCTTTCCCTTTAGATCATACAACGTACGTAAATGCCAATGTAAGACGGTATGTATGAATGCACGGAAGCCGTCTCTGATCTCATTTTCCTATGATTCTTGGCGAAATGTTCAAATGCCTTGTCATGTACTGCATGAATTGAATTTAATAATCATGGAAAATAATGGGATATAAATGATGAATCATGGAAATTATATTAGTGCCAGTTGTACCACAACTACTAAAGGAAGGCCGTGGAAAACGATGTCCGATTTTTTTGTCGCTTGCGCCAATGACGCCAAGCGCCGTCTGTTCATACATAAGCAAGCTAATGATCAAGTGAATGTCGCGTATTTGATGCCTCATGGACATACCGAGCCCGGCGTGACCCTTAACCAGGCATTGAGTCAATATGGCGGAACTTTTATCCTCACATCCCAGTCGCTATTACTTGGCAGCGCACGCGAAACTGGCGAACTGACTGATCAACTGATCGATACGATCGGCAAGCGCAAAGGAATCGTATGGTTGCGAGATTCACTTGTAATCAATACATCTTCACTATTTCCAGTGTGGTTGGGAGAGGACTCAGAATTAACTCATCCGGTCAGTCTTTCCATTAACGGAGACCGTTGGAGGCTTGACGTTCCGGGCGGTGCTTCCGTAAGCCTTGGCGAAGTGAATGACGTAAACGAACTCGTAATAAGTTCGCCTGCCAGTCATGCCATTTCATTTGCTGGTTCCGACTCTCCGAACTTCCAACCTTTCAACCGGATCGTCATTCCTTTGGAGGGAGAAGAAGTAGGCTGCTGGCACATCGATTCACTTTATGTGGCAAGTAGTTCTCTAGTTGGAAAACTGAATATCGGCTTTCAATTTACGTTCCCAGGTCGGGACGTTCGCAGCCCTGATAAATTCGGTTTCTATCCCTTGATCCGCACGAAATCGGATACGGAGGCGATTGGCTTTAAGGCAAGCTTTGATCCCTGCTATTCTAACCAACAAGAAGAAGCGGCAGTTTACGGACAAAAAAACCTCTTCGTGACTATTTCCGGTTTACCGGACGAAATATAGACGGCAGCATGACGAAACTGGACTCGACTTACATGACGAAATACGGTTACCCGGTGCAGCTTACGCCGATCCCTTCGCACGAATCGGCAGCCATGCTAGTCTTCCGCAGGTCAGATAACTCCCATCGTATGGTGCTCTCGCCGGCTGGTCTATACGGCTTATCCGTGGAACATAGTATAGAGAATGGCTGCATGGAGCTAGTTTGCGGTCTATCCGGCATAGAGAGCCTCTCTTTCATGGCAGGGGACTTCATTCACTTCACGCCGTTTCAACCGGCTCACGCTTTGAAATATCCGTTCAAAGCTTCTAAGTCGAACGGACACCCAAGTGAAACCCCAGCTTCCATGCTCAAGAGCCATGAGGTCACTTCTTATGCTAAACTGATTCCCTTTCAGCCGACTTCCCAATTCCAGACGGATTCTTCCATCCAGTACTCCTCCCAAGTAACGGGCAGTTCCTTATACGGTCACGGGTTGCTCTATAACGACTACAGTAACATGTTTTTAGATTTTCAGGATACCTTTGTACAACTTCACGAGGATCATTCTCCATTCCCCCTTGTCCCGTATCGCGCGGTCTCTGAGCATATAGGAACATTCACCATGGACGATTATGCCCAGTTCGAGAAACGAGTTCTTGCCCCCGTCCGCAGAGATGCAATTAGGCCGCTCCGAGAGCTAGCGTTGCCGATTCTTGCGGAGCAAGGAGAACCGTCGTATACGGCAACGACGCCTTCTGGACAATTGGTCGCAATCAACGGAAGCCAGTTTGTCAAAGTCTTGCTTGGCCAATCAGACGCATTCGATGGAGAACTAAGTTTCGTCCGTTTATCCGAGCAGCTTCAAACGGCATTTCAAACAAACCAACTCTTTCTTGTCGCCTCATCATCGCGTTTCATTGGAGAATCATATGAGAGCGATCCTGCTAAGCCAGGCTTCCGCAACCGGATCGATTTCGAAGGTTGGAAGTTCAGTGTGAATACAGGTTCGAGCACTATGTACGGAGATTACCACGATGTCGTCGTCATCAAGGGCAGAAAGGACGATCAGCCCGATTCACCGGCCCTTTCCATTTATGATCTTGCCTGCAGACCTGATTTATGGACGCAGGCGCATCAGTTCTCGGCAACGGCAGTAACTTCAGACTCGGAAATTGACGCGGCTTCGGACGTGTCCGACCTCTCGAAGTGGATGACGGAGTATATATGTCAAGCGTTGAACCAAACGGACGAAGCGTTTGCTTCCTTCAAAGCAATTGTTAAGAATCCAAGCTGGACTGGCGTCGTGGATGTGACCGGTTCATACTACAACATTGGCGATTATAAGTTGAAACAGTGGGAGCTTATCTATCTAGGCCCGATTTTGCAAGTACGCTTGCGCGAATTCTGCTCATTAGCGGAAATATAGGTATAGAATCAAAATTGAAATATTATCAGTTTAAATAATTGGATTAAGTAGTCCCCTCTTTCGGTCAAAGAAGGATTTTAGAAAAATAAATAGAATACATATAATCGCCAGCAGCTGTGGTGGGGACTGGGAGGGACAGTTTGCAGGGTGCTTTTTGTATATACTCTCCGTTATCGACACCGTGGAAAGGAACTAAATGCTTTACATTGTTAAAATCTTACTTGTCGTGACGCTCATTATTAGTAACCCAGTTTCCGAATTTTCTTCGTTGCCTCCGCAACGAGTGGAGTTTTGTTTAGAACGGGAAACTAAGAAAGGCTGATGATAGGAGTGCATGGTGACTATGGCGGAAGGGAAACACGAGTTCCCATCTCGAACACGAACGTTAAGTCTTCCAGCGCCAATGGTACTTGGAGCGCAGGCTCTTGGGAGAGTAGGACGTTGCCAGCCACAAAGAAAAGCGCACCTTATGGTGCGCTTTTCTTGATATTTCGGATATACGTAGACATTGTTCAAACATATTGCTCATTTCTTGGGATTTGTTTCTTATCATGAATAACGCCTCCAGGTTCTTTTAACCTAGGAAGCAATTCGCGAATTTGAAGATGCCGGAGTAGATCACAAGCGATATGATAATAGAGTCTGCCCCTCATAACGGGAGCGGGCTCTATTAATATTAAATATACTCCAACAATTTTTAAGCTCAAATGTTATTTTATGGGCTGCGTGCCCATGGCAAAAAAGTTTCGATGATGGCTATTTTAAACTTACCAATAATTCTACGGCTGGTATATCTGCAGGCGCCCAATTAAGCGAGCCTAAAAGTTTACGAGGTAACCATTGTAAAAGTTCATGTTCTTTAGCTATTGGATTACCTTCAATTATTCTAGAACGGTATAAATGTAAATGAACAGTAACATTGGTATATGGAAACAGTGTATCTATTACTTTATCTTGAGCTTCAATTAAACAACCAAGCTCTTCTTGAATCTCGCGAACTAGCGCCTCTTTATGTTGCTCCCCCGGCTCAATCTTTCCCCCCGGAAATTCCCAAAGTCCGGGTAAAGACATTTTCTGACTCCTTAAGGCACACAAAATTTCATCTTTCTGATTTATTATTACTGCGCCAACAACTTCGATAGTCTTATTCATAGTATCCTCCTTATAATTCGGGCCAATTTAAAGAACGAAACAATTGAAATATGTCATCCATCTGGGGTGATTTAGGTATATAGATGATCACTCCATCACGACCTCTAGTAAGGAGAACTCGATAAATATTTAGTCTTATTTTCATGGGGTCTTTCATTTTTTGATCGGTAACCGTGTTCTTCCATTCCTGTCCACTCCAGAGTAAATCACTTCCCCAACAAACGACCGGCATATCCAGTTCGAGTCCTTGAACACCAAATTCAGTGGCAGCAGTTTGCATATTATTACAGTAGTAAGGGGAAGAAGTTTGATTAAAATACGAAACTTCTTCGTTCCAAGGTAGAAGTTTTACTGAGTCAGAAAATAATTTCAAATGTCCTCTTTTTGAAGATGTTACTAAACCGTACGTGTTTCCCTGAATTGGATAAGTTCCATAAAGGAATTGTTTGGCGCGATCTAAATTTTGTGTTACATAAACATGAAATCTTTCTTTTTGAAATTGATATACTAGTTCAGCTAATTCACTATGATCGTTACTTAAAAATTTACGTACCCATTCATGCCACTTCAATGCTCCGTGGCTGCGTAAGGTACTAGTTAGATTTAAAGACGGGTGAGAATGCTTTTGTTGGCTGTTAATAAATTGATGTTGAATAGTTGGAGGGAGGTGTACTTCCCAATTACCTTGTTTAATAGCATCGTCCCATTGCGCAAGCCCACTTTCTTCACCAATATAAATCTCTTGTCCTTCACCGACTAATCCAATAATGACGGCCCAATCATGATGTTGCATCATGCGTACTATTAGCTCTGGTTCTGAATGTTTGTTGTTCATTTTTTCTTTGTCCCATGCTCTCTGAGCTTCATCGAAAATGAGAACTTTCTCATGAGGAAGGGAATTCCGAATGAGATACTCCCTTTTAACATTTTTTAAAGCTTGTACGAATGTTTCATTCCCAAGTAAATTTTGTAGTACTTGAACTAAGGGGCCATTTCCTGAAACGTAAACAGCTTGAGGTGTTGTATGTGCAAATTGAAGCCCTATCAAGGTTTTACCAGCACCAGGAACGCCTGTTAGAAGTACGAGGTGATGAGATTGAGTCGATTTTGCTAAAAGTACTATCTGTTCCAGTTCCATAAGTACTTCTGGAATATTTGTTTGATTGACAACGCGAATATTGGGAAGAGGCTCTTCAAGGAAAATACGCTTAGCTATATCCAACATAGTAGGTAATGGTTCGTACTCACCATTTATTAATTCCTGAGGTTCCACTGTAACACCAGTCGCGGTTTTTTTAATTAGTGAAAAATATGTTATCAATGAAGATGGATCGCTTACACATATCCTATATGTTTGATCCGCAGTAACCTTGCTTCGATTTGAAGAAGTTAATACTAAAACACCTTTCACCAGTAATTCTTTTTTTGATACTACATTATGATACATAAAAAGGTCTCTCACATATCCTGAACATTGCCGTAAATCTTCAGGTAGAGGCTGTCCTTTCATTTTAAATTCCAATACATGAATTTGGCCAGGAACCAATAAAAGTACATCGGGTCTTCGGCCACCTTGTCGTGGTAGTTCATACTCGAAAATTAGGCTCCAAGGTTCATTCGTAAAGGGCTGAAGAACATTCTGTAGGTTAAAGATACAATCTCTCCAAGCTTTTTCTTGTAATGTCGTATCTTCCTTTTTGTGACTATGATGATCTTCTTTTGATGCTTTAATGAAATTAGAAATCCCCTGTAAAATGGTTTCTAAATCTGTTTCCAAAAATGTTGATATAGTACCGAACCATCCACAGCGAAACATGATATTGCTCCTATTCAGATATATATTTGTCGTTAGTTGGCAAGAAAAAAGCACCCTAAGGTGCGATTGCTACCTGTTATTAAGCTTAAAGCTAAGAAAACAAATCCCTTAAGCAGGTATTTTACCTGACTATAACATTGAATTTATAGCTGTTACGTGCAAACCATGAGTTATCGATTCTTACATAATTTTCACAATATTCACGTATAATGCCGGCATTGTCGAGCAGATCATCTTTGCTTACGATTACACATGTTTGTGATAAAGCTGCAGCCAATAGTTCAATATCGGTTGATAAAGTTATTTTCATGAGAAAAGACCTCTGAGTTCCATAAATTTATTCGGTACACTAAGATACATATCGTATTATACTTTGTTCTGTTATTTTTTGTAAACAATAGTATGCTATTAGGATGGCTTCGATTTTTCTTGTAAGGATACGTTAAGTAGAGACAACAAGCTAATTATGAGGTAATATGTGGAAAATAAGAATAAATGAAGTATTATTAAAGGATAAGTTATTCTTATACTGGAGGGTAATATGAAACTTACAAGTTTAAGTGTAGAGAATTTCAGAAATTTTCTTAAAACAGATATTAAATTAGCTAATCAAAATGTTATTTTTGGTATGAACGATATGGGGAAAACAAACTTAATGTACGCGCTTAGATTTTTGTTAGACAGAGATGTTCGTAAAAATGGCTTTAGAGAGACTGATTTTTTTAAAAATAAGACTGATAAAACAATAAAAATAACTCTTGGTATTGATTTGACAGATCGCGATTCTAACGATGACTCTAAACATGCCATTTCTAAGATAGCTGGAGCACGAACAAGCGATGAACTAGACACATTCTATTTTCAAGTAAAAGGTGTATTTGACATTAGTGAAGGACTAGGGCTTCCTAAACTATTTTGGGGGAATAAGATTGATAATCTTGAAGAGATTGCCCAAGATGGGATATTTAGTGCTTTGGATAAGTTATTCAAAATTGTTTATGTTGATCCAATAATCGATTTAGATGAGACTTTCAAAAAAAATAGAAGTAGACTATTTGATCAAACTAAACTTGACGATAGCGATATTGATATATCAAATGATATAAAGAAATTAGGAACGCAATTAAACGATAAAATTAGCAGCATGAATGTAATTCAAACTTTTCAAACAACGATAACTGAAGAATACAAAAAATTAAAAACAGAAAATATTAGCATTGAGATGAAATCTGAGCTATCAATTAATGGATACTTCACAAATTTAATTCCTTATATCAAAAGGGATAATGACGATAATATATATCCAACATCTGGCGATGGTAGGAAAAAAATATTAGCTTATTCACTATTAAATCATCTTATTAAAGTCCAAGAAGGAAATAGAATTATTATATATCTCATTGAAGAACCTGAAAATAGTTTGCATAGATCTATGCAAATTGCTTTGTCAAAACAGTTGTTTAACTCAAAAGTATATAACTATTTCTTTTTATCAACACATTCATCTGAGTTATTATATGAAATGGACAATGCATCGCTTATCAGGATCTATTCTCAAGGTAATACAGAAAGTGAATCATTTCTTTACCATGTGGATGATGAATATAAAAACGTAAAAAAGGAACTAAATAGATCATTGTCTACGGCACTTTTCGCTGAAAAAGTTCTCTTAGTAGAAGGGCCATCTGAAAAAGTGTTATTTGAAAAAATATTAGAAGAGGTTCATCCTACATATGAATTAGATGGTGGTTATATTTTAGATGTATATGGCATAAAATTCAGACCATATGTAAAAGTACTTCGTGGCTTAAAGATTACTGCGATTGTCAAAACAGATAATGATCTTAAAGCAAAAAAAGGTCAGCCTAAAATCTTTGACCTAATAGGTCTGCAGCGATGTTTGAATTTATTAGATCTTGAGTCTGAAGAGTCGGAAGTGGAAAGTTTACTTCCTGTGGAAATTGATTACTTTATTGATGGTAAATGGACGCAATCGATGAAAAATCAAATGATAAGAGAAAAAAAATTAGCACTATATTCCCAGTATAGCGATAAAGTAAAAGAATTAGTTAAAGAAAATATATATCTTTCGAAGCTAGATTTAGAACATGATCTCTTTGAAGCTATTGAAAAACGGATGAAGGAAATACTAGGTTCTGATCCTATTAAGTACCTCCAAGATCATAAATTATTGAATATGATTGAATTGACAAACGAATTAAATAAAGTAGACTGCCTCAAAATTATAAAGCACCCCCTCTTCAAAGCTTTGAGAAAGTTGGTGCCTCATGAACTTAATTGACCAGGTTGCAAGAGATGGTATCTTGGCCGATGATGGAAATATTATGGTATCGGCAAGCGCAGGATCAGGGAAGACAACTATTATGGTAAAGAAAATGGAGATTGAACTGGATAAGATATCTAATCATCGTACAATAGCGGCAGTTACATTTACTGTAAAAGCAACAAAGGAAATTAAGAAAAAAGCATTGGGAAAGGTTAGTAAACCTTTTATTGTTATGACAAATGATTCTTTTATTGAACATGAAATTATAAGACCCTTTATTAAGGACGCTTTGGGTACTGAGTATGAAAGCAATTATATCGTTGAATATGGAAATTATAAATTTCAAGATTTCGACGCAGGATTAGAACAATTAAGAAGTCATAATATTTTGGGTAGTTTTCTAGATATTAAAAAGAACTTTAACTTTAAACTGGCACTGAAAGTTTTAGGTTCTTCCATTGCAGCGCAAGAATATATAAAATCAAAATATGCAATTGTTTTTATAGATGAATACCAAGATTCAGATGAAGATATGCATCGTTTTTTTATGTTTTTAAAAAATAAACTTAATATTAAGTTGTTTATTGTAGGAGATTCAAAACAAGCTATATATTTATGGAGAGGTGCTAATGAAAATATTTTTCAATTATTAGCAAAGGAAAATTTTAAATCTTATGAACTTGTCAAAAATTTTAGATGCCATAAAGAGATTGAAAACTTTGCAAATATTTTTCATAATCCTAAATACTACGAAAATGAAATCAATGACGTTAAGAATGTAATCATAAAGGAATATAGTAGCAACAACGGTTGGAATTTTTCTGGATTTGTTGATGAATTCGAAGATTTAGTTGATCAAGAAAAATTAGATCTAAAAAGAGAAATAACAATAATTGCAAACATTAATAACGATGCTCAAAAAATAGCTGAGTTACTAAGTGAAGCAGGATATGACTTTGTTTTTATCCCTAAAACACCTATTGAAGATGGGCTTCCAAATGGAAGTCTATTATGGGAATTGGCCTTACTTACCAAGAATCCTGCCTACTCTATTTTTGATTTTATTGAAAAGACTGGGATTGATGAAAGAAGCCAGACTCGAATTGAAGTTAATAAGATTTTAAGCGGTCTCAAAAATAATGGTATGTTATCACAGGAATATGTCAGTAACATTATATCGAATTTAGCGACATATTTAAGTATTACAATTAGTAATGACGAGGTAGAAAAATTTTATACAAGTATAAGTGAAAGCAAGTTTGAAATGGCTTTTCAAATAAATGAAAAGAATCATAAAGTAATGACGGTATTTGCTTCAAAGGGCCTGGAATTTGAACAAGTAATTAGTTTTTCTAGGTATTACAAAATTTATGAAGGTATCAATTTACAAAATCATTACGTATGTATAACAAGAGCAAAAGAAAAATTTATTATGTTTAATGACAATACAAATTATTTTAATCATTTGCAGGAGGTGGCAAGACAAGTAAATATTACTGATATTAAAAAGCTTGTTGAATACAAACTATAAAAAAAATCGGGTATTTATTTTGTTGTTGCCTATCTATTAACCCCAATAGAACAATGTTGTATACGTAAATATAAAGAAGGTTCATAGTGTGAGCATCCCCTTGTGAACCTTCTTCCGTTTTTCTACCTGCCGCTCCTGACAATATAAATTGTAGAACCCCATCCAATGATGTCAAAATAAAAAGCTTACAGTTAAAGCTTTCAGACATTACGCTTCCTTACCTCACGAATCAATGTGGATTTACTAATACCTGTGATCGCAGCCACTTCATTGTATGAATTAGTACTTAACAACTCCAAGGAATGATCCAATTGTTTTAACGAATAAGACTTCGGCCGGCCTTCTGTGAAGCCTTCCTTCTGCTTGGCTATTGCTTTACCCTCTTGCGTCCGTTCAACAATCATATCCCGTTCAAACTCTGCGAAGCTGGAGAAGATCGTAAGGATCAACCGACCAGTGACGGTATCTTCGATTATTCCCATGTTTAGGACATGAATCTTGACACCCTTGGCAAACAGTTCTTTCACCGTTGTAATGGCGTCGACGGTAGAACGTGCAAACCGATCGAGTTTCGTTACGATCAACGTATCGCCTTGTTTCAAGACTTTAAGTAGAGCTTGAAATTCAGGGCGTTCCTTTTTCGTGCCGGTAAACTTCTCTGAGTATATCTTTTGAGCTCCATGTTCCTTCAATTGCTCGAGCTGCGATTCTAAATCTTGGCCAAGCGTTGAAACCCGTCCATAACCATAAATCATCATATTTTCCTCCCTTGATTTTGACTATAAGATATGACCCCGTTAGATGCCTCTATCCTACGCTTATCTATGGGTGGTGTCAATACTCTTAAGATATGACCATGTTATTCGGTCAACACGTACAGATAACCGTTCACTCGGATGTACCCTAATACCGTGGGACACTTGTCCCTTTGGAAACCATTTAAACCATTTCATCATCGGTGGCGCCCTTCTTTCTTGGAACGACGATCCGCACCCGTGGCGCTACCTTCTTGAAACGTTCAATGGCCCAATCACTTTGATGCTCACGCATGAGTGTTTCCCAGGCGAGAAAGCAAAGCGGTGATATGTAATGATTGATCGTGACGTACATCGGATTGAGATAATACATGGTTTCAAATCGCGTCATAAGCTGGCATTCGATCAATCGTCGAATCAATGCATATACATGGCTGCGATCCAGGTCTAGCAGATCGACCATATCCATAGCGGTCATTGCCCTGCTTCGGAAGTGCAGCGCATTATCAGGTGTTAAGAATTCCCCAAATCTTAACAGGTGACGCAAGTCACGGTCCCGTAATGTTGTCGGCATTCCGAGTTTCAACGGCAATTTAAGATAGCGTTCATTCGCCAGAGACATATACCCCTTGCTTTCATCAAATCGCGTGAAGAGCAAATCTTCTTCTTTTTCGAATACAATTTCGCCGCCTTCACCCATGATACGCGTCATTTTTTCTTTTCAATGGTTCAGCTAAATCTGTGTCATTAAGATGTGAATATTTGGACTAAAAAGTAACAAGATATACACATTCGCGCTACACTGGAAAACCCGAAACCCCTGTACCCACAAGGGCTGCGAGGTTTTTCCATAACCGAGCTATATATAGTAGATCTTTATAGCTCGTCCGATTACTCGCTATTTTGGTCGCTTTCGCTCCATTCGGCATCAATGCTTTGATGCTTTTCGGAAGGAATCGAAGGACTTTCTGACGTACTGAACGTCACGATATGTTCAACGATTGCATCGACTTTCGTCTTATCGGAATGCAAATTCTCCCATTTCCATCAATAACTTGAAATGCGCGAACGATCCTGCCTTTGCTGCCTTTACCGCTTAATGCATCATCGGCAATGATTCTTGGTAAATCAAACATAATCCATGGAACAGCGAAAATGGAATTATTTCTTCTATTTGAATCAATTTCATAAATCAAAAGCCTTATTGATTCATTTAAAAATTAATCCTTACTTGCCTTCACAATTTGTTGGCTTTGTGGGATTATTTTTATTTATGCTTCTATAATCGAAAATGCAGCTTGCATAATGTTTCCATGAATATACGCATACGTGTAGGTATAGGTCCGACAAAAATCCTAGCCAAACAAACAACTAATAATATTGCAAAGAAGAATAAGAGTGGCATTTTCACACTCGGTAAAGAGGATGTAGAGCGCGAGTTATGGCCGTTGACCGTAGATAAGATGTATGGGGTCGTCTCGCGTATGACACGCCATCTGGGAATGATTACGATAAGTCACGTTGCGAGGATGCCACTTGCTGCATTAAAAAGTAAGTTTCGTGCTCGTTTCGGTAAACAATCCGATATCCAAGCGGAAGTAATTTGGCAGACGGCCAACAGGTTGGATGATAGCCTTGTCACACTAGGAACCTTTAATGCAGCTCCGAAGTCTATAGATCATGGTATGACGTTACCTCGGGATTATCTAACTGTGAAAGAGGTTTATATCGTTTTCAAGGGTATCTATAAAAAATATATGTGAAACCCTTCCATATGGCTTATGAATTCCGCAATTCGGGGGCTAAGAAGAAAGGTCTTTAAGGTGATGTTGGAATATGTGAAATTTTATCAAAATAGCATTTAATTCGACAAAATATTAATCATTCGACAACGAGATATGACATTTGATCTATTTTTAAAATGATAAAATAGTCCTTGTTTTGTAATTCCTAACATGAACTTTTTTGGAAAATGCAATTGACTTAATGGTAATATCCTCATGTTATCAATTTTGTAAAGGAGTGAGAATCACATATAACTTAAAGAAGCAAGTTTCCCTCGTCATATTTATAAAATTCCGAAGGAGCCAACAGTGAAATGAATATAAAAAGTAAAGTAGCCTGTTTAATAACCGTATTTGTCGTGTTTTTACAAATATCCATTCTGTTTATTATGCCTGAGTATTCCGAAGCAGCAATTTATGATGAACTACCGGTCTCGTCCAGTATTTCTGCTGGAAATGGATATACACTAATGATTACAAGTGACGGAACGGTAAAAGGTTGGGGAAATAATGGAACTGGGCAACTAGGTGTTGGAGATACCACAGATAGAACAACGCCTACTGTGATTACAAACCTTACTAATGTGAAGCAGGTTGTAGCTAGCAGTAATGGGCATTCGATGGCCTTGCTTACGGATGGAACGGTCAAGGTTTGGGGAAATAATGCAGGGGGGCAATTGGGCCTTGGGGATCTTACCAATCGTACAAGTCCGACACCCATTTCAACCGTGTATTTAAGTGACGTAAAACAATTAATACTCGGGAAATCCTTCTCATTTGCGTTAATGAACGATGGCACAATAAAGGCCTGGGGAAAAAATAGTTACGGTCAGTTAGGTTTAGGGGATCTAATAGACCGAACTTCCCCAACTCCAGTGTCAGGTTTATCAGGAGTTAAGCAACTGGTTGCGGGCACAGGTCACGCGTTAGCCCTGTTTAACGACGGCTCGGTTAAAGCTTGGGGAAATAACGCGGATGGCCAATTAGGATTAAATGACACGACAAATCGATCAAGCCCGACTCTTGTTTCTTCTATTGCTAATGTCTCTCAATTAGCGGCAGGGGCTAATCATACCCTAGCACTAATGAGTGATGGAACAGCAATGGCATGGGGAAGCAATTCATCAGGTTCATTGGGTTTAGCTGATAATTCAATAATAAGCCGTAGTACTCCAACTGCGGTTTATAATTATTCCAACAATATGTCCAACATAAAGCAATTGTTTGCTGCCGATAATCAAAGCATGGCAATGATGATGGATGGAACACTGAAGGTTTGGGGAAATAACGCTAACGGGCAGCTTGGGATAAATAGTCAATCCAATTCGTATTTAGCTGTCGCGATTACCAATTTCTCTGGCTTTGCTGGAGTTGCATTAGGAACCGCTCATAGTTTTGCTGTAATGAATGATGGTTCCCTTATGGGATGGGGCGACAATTCCTCCAGACAACTGTTAACTGGAGAGACAACCAGTCGCCTAAGTCCAATAGCAATTAGCAATCTATCCATATACGGTGCGATTAATATTGATTTACCCACCAGTCTGACATTTCAGCCAACAACAGTTACGACTGGAGGGGCAGGTACCTTTATCCTTTCTCCGGATGGGACCGTACAATCCATAGGTAGTAACACTAACGGTCAATTGGGTGTGGGGGATACAACTAATAGAACCTCTCTCACCACAATTCCGGGACTTTCGGGAGTCAAACAAATTTCAGCAAGTAGTGCCCATACATTAGCATTAATGAATGACGGTACGGTTAAAGCATGGGGACTCAACAGTAGTAGTCAGGTAGGTGTAGGGGATACAACAAATCGTACCGTTCCTCTTACTATTAACGGTTTAACGGATGTTAAGCAGGTTGTAGCAGGGGAAGGTTTTTCCATTGCTGTACTGAATGACGGGACCGTGAAAGCTTGGGGGACAAACGCTATCTATCAATTAGGGTTTGGAGATATCACTTCGCGTACAACACCTACCTTAATTCCGAATCTAACGAACGTAAAACAAATCGCAGTGGGGAGTTCCCCGCATGTATTGGCATTATTGAACGATGGAACGATGAAAGTCTGGGGGTATAACGGCAATGGGCAGTTGGGATTAGGCGATTTAACGACTCGTACAACACCCACACCCATTTTAGGTTTAACTGGGATTCAACAAATTGCGGCGACTTCTAGTTCATCTTTTGCTCTTCTTAGTGATGGTTCGGTAAAAAGCTGGGGCTCAAATGGAAATGGTGTATTGGGTCTTAATGATAGCGCGAGCACAAACCGGCAGACGCCAACATCGATTACAAGTGTTACTCAAGTGAAACAAATTACAGCAGGCAGCTTCCATGTGATCGCACTCTTAACCGATGGTACCATAAAAATATGGGGTAATAACGGTTATGGGCAGTTGGGATTGGGAGATACGACATCCAGAGTGGCTCCTGTATCGATAAGTGCACTTACGAGTGTAAGTGCCGTTGCTGCAGGTGGAAACCAGACCTTCGCCATGACGGATGGTAGGATTAATGCTTGGGGAGATAATACCTACTCGCAATTAGGACTGGCGAGCGTCACTAAACAACAAGTACCTGCAGAAATCCCTAACCTCTATACGTCGATAAAATTAGTACTTACGGATACAAGCGGGACTTTTACGCCAAGCTTTATCATGACCGGACGTCCGAATAGTCAAGGGTCGTTCAAATATACCATTGATTCAGAGACGGCTCCACGTCAAACGGTAGTCCAAACCTTCACACAAAGCAGCCAGACAATAACATTTGATCCAACATCGCTAGGTTCACTTGCTGAAGGTAAACACACGATGGTGATTGAAGCGACAAATGGAACTTATAATACAAAGGAAACGGTTGTCTTTTGGATTGAGAAATCGCCATTGACGGGAACAGTCACAATGACAACGACGGACACAAGTATTATTGCGTCCAGTTCTCTCGTTGACCCTTCACCTACCGCTGATATTGCATCTTATAGATACACAATTGGCACTGCATCCAGTGGGTGGTTAAATGTCCAGAACTCAGTCAACTCAACGATACTCTCTTCAACGACAGCGGATATTAGTAGCACAGGAAGACCAATGACCCGCCTCTCTAATGGTTGGATTGTCGCGTCGATCTACAACTCTGGTGTGTATCTTTATGTATCTAAGGATAATGGCAGTTCGTGGTCACAGCTATGCTACCTTACTGGAACCAACTTCACCACAAATGCCGCGATAACAAGTGTTGGTAGCAAGGTATTTGGTGTTATTAAGTATGGAAACACGGGAGTCGGAAGCTTTGTTTTTGATGCTACTTCACAACAAAATGTCAATATTAGCGGTTCCGTAAATGTGATTGACACCGGGACACCTTATGATGGCAAGCCAACTATTGTGGCTGATAAATTCGGCACTGTACACGCAGCATGGGGACTATATATCAGCAATACTAACAACTATCAACTGAGATACAGCAAGACAACAGATGGTATAACATGGGATAGCTCCAAAGCTGTCATTACACGAAGTAGCACTACTAGTGTTTCTTTCAAGAATCTGAATATGGCAATTGTCAAAGATAATATTCCGGTTATAGTTTGTGAGGTTAATTATTATGATGGTTCTAATTGGTCATATTCTATACAAGTAAGTACATTGAATTCGGGTACATGGACTAGCTACCCTGTAGCGTCTTCATCCATCAATCAATACTATTTTAATCCTAATGTTGTTGTGGATAACAATAATATCATTCATGTGGTTTGGGAGGGTAATGATAGTTCAGATAGTGGGTACGCTAACATTCGCTATAGCAAATCGTTAGATGGAGGAATAACATGGGACAGTCCAGTTAAGATAACCACAGGGTATACCACAAATGGTAATTCAACGACTAATCGCTTTCCGACAATAACAGTTGATAAAAGCAATTCTATTTATGTTTGGTACTTCGGAACGGATTATTCAATCTCGTCTTCTTACACTAACTTAAAGCAAATTGTAAATAACGGTAGCGGCTGGGGCACACCTGTTAAACTTACAAACTATACGAATGGAAATGCGGATTATCCACGGGCATTAATCGATAATAAGAACGCTATGTTCATGTATCGAGACGGTCCTGCGGGCGCGATCAAGTTTGTAGGTGCATCATTAAGTGATCGAACATATTCAAGCACAGGACTAACTCCAAATTCACAATACACGGTAACCTTTGATGCAAAGGACACGAACGGTTACGTCAGTACTTGGACGGATTCAACGTATACGAAAGCTCAAATGCCTTCTACATCGCTGTCCAATCCAACGAATACGACACTGGATCTAACGGTGTCGGATGCCAACCCAGCTCCAACGCTGTATCAGATTGTGACGAGTGGCCAATTTGTCGCACAGGATGGATCGTTAATCACAGATCCTGTTTGGATTAGTTTAACGAACAAAAAAATAACAATTACAGGTTTGGATTCTGGAGCAGGATATTCATTCAGAGTTAAAGCGATGAATGAGCTTGAGGAAGAAACAGATGTAGCATCTACGGGTACAGCAACAACAAATAGTGCACCTCTGGATGCTCCTAATAATATTGCAACTACGCCAGATACGAACCAAGTCACGATCACGTGGGATTCAGTTGATGGCGCCACAAGCTATCAGGTCGAGGTGGACGGCAGCATAAGTCTCGTCGACATTTCCGATGCTAGCGTTCTTACCTATGTTCATTCCGGATTGTTGGCCAATTCGCAACATTCCTACAGAATCCGTGCCAAGAAAGGTACGCAAGCAGGCAACTGGAGCATTGCAACAGCTGCCACCACCTTTGATAATGCTTATAATACGCCGCCAACGATCACGGTGACCGCTTCCAGCACCTCGGTTTCAATTACTTGGGGGGCTGTGGCAAAAGTTGTCGGATACGAGCTCGAAGTGGATGGCGAAATTAAAAATATGGGGACTAACACGACGAACACCTTATATACTCACACGGGTTTAATTCCCGGAACGCGTCATACGTATCGAATTCGCTCTAAAGATACTAGAGGAGCGGGTAGTTGGGGCAGTCTTCAATCGGTGGTGACTTCCATGACTACGCCGGCTTTCTCCTCAACCATTAGAACTTCGTCAACGAATACGAAGATTACGTTGTCTTGGGATGATGTCGCAGGGGCTCAAGGCTACGATGTCGAGACGGATGATGTTGTCACGGACAACGGCACGAGCACATTTGTCGAATTAAGCGGCTTAGCTACTTCTACTTCCCATTCCTTCCGGGTTCGCACCAAGAACGCGTCAGGGGTAGGAGGATGGAGCAGTTATGTCACCGTGAGTACCAACTTACTGGATACACCATCTGATTTCACGTTATTGGAAAGTGACACTTCAATTAATTTGACATGGAGTTCTGTATCCCAAGCAACCGGGTATGATTTGATGGCAGACGGAGTGCTTGTCGATGCCGGATCGGGAACAACATATACCTATAGCAATTTAACGCCTGAAACTCTTCATAAATTTAAGATTCGTGCTAAGAATGCTTCAGGGTTTAGTGGATGGAGCGATGAGTATTCAACAACTACGTTGCCTCTAAAACCGGGACTTCCGACCAAACTGTCTGCTGTGGCAGGTAAAGATATTATCACGCTAAAATGGGATACTGTTACGAATGCAACGGGCTATGATGTAGAGTTGGATGGCATTGTCGTTGTCGAAACCTATGAAGGAACCCAATATACGGATACAGATTTAAATCCGGTTTCGTCTCATACGTATAGAATCCGTTCAAAGAATGCGGCTACCGTCGGAGATTGGAGCCAGATGATCTATGTCACCACTCTGCCTGGGGCACCTCAGTCCCCGAAAAATATCGTCATTACGTCGTCGGGAAGTATTGTCAATGTCAAGTGGGATACAGAGCTCGGTGCAACGAGCTATGACATTGAAGTCGACGGTGTTGTCATTGATGTAGGCACGAAGACGCAATATCAACATCGGAGATTGGTTACTGGACAAGAGTATAAGTATCGGATTCGTACAAGGAATAAAGTAGGCACGAGCGATTGGAGCGGTATCATTAAAAATAATGCAATCTCCGCAAAACTTACAAAAGGTAAGACGGTTGATCTGGGACTTACAGCCTCGGATGTAGTGGACTTTAGCCAATACACATTGACCGTTACCTACGATCCGAATGCGGTTGATGTAGTCGATCTCTCTAGTCTGACAGATCAAAAGGAACTTAGCGTCGGCAAGATTCAAGGCACAGATATCACTATTGTTGAGTTTAGACCTGGTAAAATCACCTTTGTTTGTGATAAGGCCATAACGCCGGGATTTTCTTGGACGGGCCTCATCAATAGTATCCAATTTAAAGCCAAAGTATCCGGTGGCTCCTCAATTACGTATACGGTCTTTGTAAAAAAATAAGCACTTAATTAAAGGAGATGCCCATGAGCTGGTCTAGTAAATATTTCCTATCTATGCTACTAAGCTTAAGTATATTTGGGGTTACTACAATTCCTGTCAGCGCGGCTAATACAGCCCCAGTCAGTAAGGTAACATCAAGCCCACGTGAAAAAGTGGAATTTATTATTAAGTATAAAGATGCCACAAAAGCAGATAATGTGAAGTCTGAAGCCAAAGATAAGTTGAAGCTCAGCAAGTTGAAAGTGAAAAAGAAATTAAAAGGTGGCTCAAGAGAAGTACTGGAAATTTCAAGCTCGGATGATCTTTCCGGTGTAATCAGTGAGCTCCAAAAGAGTAGTAATGTTGAGTACGTACAGCCTAATCTTCCTCTTTCAGCAAGCTCCCTACCAGAAGATGCTAGATTCACGGAGCAATGGGGTTTATCTGCTATCAACGTTCAACAAGTTTGGGACACAACGGAAGGTTCGCCTTCCGTTGTCGTTGGCGTGCTTGATTCAGGGATCGATACGGGTCACGCAGATTTAAAGAAAAATGTGTTTACTAACAAAAACGAAATCCCGGGAAACGGAATTGATGATGATGGTAACGGACTGATTGATGATGTTCTAGGCTGGGATTTTGTACACAATGATAGCACAGTATATGACGGTACGGAAGATGCACATGGTACTCATGTTGCCGGGATTATTGCGGCTTCTGCCAATCAAATCGGGATTAGAGGTGTAGCACCGGGAGTTACACTCCTGCCTCTTAAGTTTATAAGCAATGGTGTCGGATACACCTCGGATGCTATCGAAGCGATTGAATATGCTAAAAAAATGGGTGTTAAAATCATAAATGCCAGCTTTGGAGGCAGTGACTTTAATGTTGCATTGAAGGATGAAATTGAAAACAGTGGCATTCTCTTTGTATGTGCAAGCGGAAATAACGGCAACGACACATCAGTGAGTCCAACTTATCCGGCTAGTTACGGTCTTTCAAATATTATTTCTGTAGCGGCTGTCGATAACCAAGGGAACTTGGCTCCGTTCTCGAATTACGGCAGTAAGGTGGATGTTGCGGCACCCGGAACTTCGATCCTCAGCACCGTTCCAAGTGATAGCTACGATAGTAAAGACGGGACTTCCATGGCAACAGCTTTTGTTACAGGCGCCGCGGCGTTATTACAAACGGAACATCCCGATTTCTCTGCACAAGAACTGGCAACAAGAGTGAAAAAAAATGTAAAAAGAGTTACACAGTTAAACGGGGTAATTGCGACCGGCGGTATTATCGACGTAGAATCGTCCCTGACAAATGCCGTAGCGACGAGTTCTATGAGTGATACAAGTGCAAATACAAACACAACGGGAAGCGATACTGCGGGAACGGACAGCCAAGTATCTACGTTAGATGTGACGGTAAGTGCCGACCTGCTGGAGCAGCTTCATTATGGCGAAACCGGGGTGAATGTCGCCTCCGGTAACTATTCAACTTCGGCCACCGATTTGAGTGTGGATTCACCGGGGCTAAAGCTCGAGGTAAGTCGTACCTATAACACGAAAGACAATACCCCTCATTTATTAGGTAAAGGCTGGACGTTAAATTTCGAAGGTAGCATCAAAGATACGACCATTTCAGGAACGGCCGCTAAGATCGTCAAGATGCCTAAGGGTGAGACGCACGTATTTACTAAAAACAGTAATAATACGTTCACTGCCAATGATTCTCACAGTACGTTAGTGATGAATGCAGACAATACATACACTTTGACTACCAAAGATCTGAGCGTGTATGTATATAACCAGTATGGTTGGCTTAGTTCCATGAAGGACCGGAATGGCAATGCTATTGTACTAACCATTGATACCCTAGGCCGTGTGTCCAAAATTACGGATACGGCAAAGCGAGATTATGCTGTAAGCTACAACTCCCAAGGTTTTGTGAGCACCATTAGTGATCCTTTGGGTAGAACGGTGAAATATGATTACGATGGCAGCAACCGCTTATCTAAAGTGACGGACCCTAATGGTAATGTCTTAGCAACCTATGAGTATAATGGGTTAGGCAATATTGTTAAAATCAAAGACGGAAACCAGAACATTCTGGAGAAATTTGAATACGATGGCCAGTCGAGAGTAAGCAAACATACCGATGTGTACGGAAAGACGGATTCTTACACGTACAACTATTCGTCGACAACGATTTCCGATAGTGCTGGAAGAACGATCATCAAGCAATTTGACAGTAAGTATTATACAACCTCATCTCAAGACCCTGAGGGCAAAATTACGACGGTTACGTATAATTTAGTGTACGGGATTACGAACAAGTACGGAGAAATAGCTTCAATTACGGATCGTTATGGGAATAAAACTCAGTACACGTGGGACATAAACGGTAATATCACCAAGATTATCAATCCGGATAACAGTACCCGTGTCTATACGTACGACAGCAAGAACAATATGTTGTCAGAGCAAGACGAGCTAGGAAATATGACGTACTACAAGTACGACGACCAGCTCAATAATCTGATCCAGAAGATTCAGCCATTGAATGGTACTGATGCTTATACCGATACTTCAGATAATTCTAAGTTTGCCATTAAGAGTTATTCGTATTATTCGGATTCAGAAGCGGCTCAATTTAAAGCCACGGTTAAGGCTCTGCTGAAATCAGAAACAGATTCTGAAGGGAACACAACTACCTATAAATATGATGAGCAAGGGAATAAAGTGGAGAAGATTGATCCTTTGGGTAACTCCACCTATTATTCTTACAATGAAATTGGATGGCTTATGAGATCGACGACCCCATCGGGGTTTGGGACAAGCTATTCCTATGATTTGGATGGCAATGTGGTAAGAAGGATCTTGGATCAAGGTGAAACGACACGAGATTTGTATGATGTTATGGGGAATAAAATTCAAGAGATTTCTCCGAATCAATATCAAGCGGCTAAAGATGGATTGAACGATACGAACGTTTCACAGATCTATCGAGACAACAATGTGGGACTCAGACTAGAGTATGATCCAAGCGGGAAGATCAAGAAGCAAACAGATGAAATGGGTAACATCACCTTGTATACGTATGACTTATTCGGCAACGTTCAAACAGAAACGAAACCAAATAATTCAATATATGTGTACGAATATGACTCAATGAAGCGAGTTAAAAGAGAGTTCTTTAAGGCAAATGCCTCGGCAGCTCCAATCTTGATGAAGGAGCATGCTTATTCCATCACTTCGGATGGAAAGAGACAAGAAACAGAAACAAAATACTTAAATAGTACAGATACAGCTATTACAACAAAAACATATAACTATGCAGGTAAATTAATTGAACAAATTAATCCTGATGGCTCAAAAATCGTCAGTTCCTATTTTGCAAATTCTACGTTGAAACTAACAACCAATGGTGTCGGAGGCACGACGTATTACAAGTACGATGGATTACTACGAGTTACGGATCAGTGGGTTCAAGTGGACAATGGCTCCTACATGTATTCGGGGATTACTTATAGTCCTGCCGGCAGAAAACTTCAAGAGAAGCAAGGAAAAGATTACGTCCCTTTATTCTCTGTGCCTGTAGACGATCGCCTTATTATTAAGACGCATACGTATGATGCTAATGGGAATATGTTGTCGGAGACGATCGGGAAGGACCGGAAAGAACAGTTCCAATACGATAAAGACGGTTTTGTGAGCCGTGAAGAGCGGTTTGTCACAGAGCAATCGTCGGAATCTACGGAATATGTGAATAATCAAGTGGGCAAGCCACTCTTCAAGAAGGTCACAGTTCGTGCAGGAGATTTGGAGGGGCATGAAACGGATGAACAGGGTCCAACGATCCTGACGACTGCTTATGAATACGACGGCAATGGCAACCTGATTAAAGAAACGACTCCCGATCTAACGACCATTTCGTATTCTTATGATGTGTTGAATCGTAAGACAGGGACCAGCAGAGTCGGTCAAGATGAGGCTGGTAATAAAATTGTCATATCCGAGTCTGTGACGCTGAACTGGCTAGGTAAACCTCTCACTTCTACGGATAAGAATGGGAACACGACAACTTTTGAGTACAATGCCAAAGGGTTGCTGACCAAGACGACTGACCCGATGGGCGGAGTAACCGCGTTTGATTATGATGTTGCCGATAGGGAAATCATTGAAGTTTCTCCGTTGAACTACGATTCGACCAAGCAACTTACCGACTTGAACCGGATTGAATATGTGTATGATGCCATGGGTCGTGTAAAAGCGAAAATCGATAAGTTTACGCAAAAAACAGTAGATCCTACCAGTTACGCCTGGGTAAGCAGTTGGCTAGAAAAGGTGACAAAGGCTTATCAATATGATGCAAACGGTAAGGTAACCAAGGAGCTAAATGGTGAGGGCTATAAAGCCGGTTACGGCAAGACGCTTGATGATCAGATCGAGTCCGGTTATGGCATTTTGTATACGAATGACATGACAGGTAGAGTCGTGATGAAGACAGAGCCTGTAGAACAGGATCGCAATTCTACATTCACAATCAAGTATGAATATGACGGTGCCGGCCGGAAAGTGGCAGAGATTGATGCTGCAGGGCATGTCAAAGGAACGCGTTATGATGACGCCAGCAGTGCCGTCGCAGAGACGGTCAGCTCGTCGATGGCCTCACCGGAGCAGATTGTAAAGACGAAGACGTATGATTTATCCGGAAGATTGATCGCAGAGATAGATGGGAATGGCAATAAGACCATCTATGAGAATAACGCGTTTGATAAAGTTAGAACGGTTATCTCCCCTGGCGATGACTCTATGGGTGAATACCGAATTCACAATCAATATGACGCAAAGGGAAATGTCAAACTGCAAAAAGATTCGTCGGGTAAAGATACATTGTTTACTTACGATTCCTTTGGGAATGTTCTCTCCAAGACAGAGCAAGCTCATTCCGGCAGCGACTTCACTACCCTCTACACGCAGTATGACCGAAACGGCAACAAACGATTTGAGATAGACGGCAATGGGAACAAGACAGAGAACGTGTATGACAAGAACAATAAGTTGATCGAAAAGAAGATCTCGATCTTGCTAAATGGCGTAAAGACAGTACAATCTACTAAATACATGTACGATAAGAACGGTAATAAAATTAAAGAAACCGATTGGCTGAACAATACGACGGTATACGTGTATGACCCTATCAACCGTTTGATTGAAAAGCAAGATGCCAATCAGAAGTCGATTCAGAAGCTAGTCTATAATTTGAGTGATGCCCAGATATTGTCTTACAGCACCTTAAATGAAGTGACTCAGTACGGATATGACAAGAATAACCGTCAAATTCAGACCATCGACCCTGAAGGGAATGTAAGCAAACAGGACTACGTCAAAGCAGATCTGATCTCAATTAAAGTAGATGGACTTGGGAACGAGACCTGGTATGACTATGACGGGTTCGACCGACTTGTCCGAGTGACATTGGCTAACGGTGAACAAACAGCGTATACGTATTCGATTGGCGGCAATATGCTAACGAAGACGGATGCTAAAGGTCAAGTGACCACCTACGAATATAATGCTCGCAATTTGGTCGTGAAGAAAATTCAAGATGGTGGACGTACAGGCAATGCGGGCAGCTATACGTATGCAGATGAGAAGGTAGAGAACAGCAGCTATAATGCCAATGGACTGCTGGCCAAGAAGAAAGATCGGAACGGCAATACGACCGTTTATACGTATGATGTACATGGTAGAAAGTTATCGGAATTGATAGCTAAGGATCCAGCCATTCCATCGCTGCAAGATATTCGTACGTATACGTATGACAATAACGGTAACCAATTAAGCATGAAGGACAGTACAGGAACGACGCGGCGAACCTACGATGAGTTGAACCGTATCACCTCTGTCACAGAACCTAATTTGGGTACCACAACGCATCTGTTTGATCAAACAAGCGGACTTACCACTGGATATCATGCTGAAGTGATAACAGATGTTAAGGGCAATATCACTACTAAGATATTCGATAAAGTCAATCGTCTGAAGGAGGTTAAAGCAGATAGTGACCCTTCGACTTTATATGACTATTATGACAATGGCAGTGCATCAAGCGTAACTTATCCTAACGGCGCTAAAGAAGTATATACGTATTACAAGAACACGTTGCTCAAGACTTTGAAAAACTATCAAGGCACGACACTATTAGATTCCTATAGTTATACCTATGATGCAGCGCAAAATCAAACGTCCAAGTATGAAGTCATGCATGGAGTCACCAAAGGTACAACCACATTCACATATGACAGTCGGAATCGGTTGAAATCTGTACTTGAACCGCCAGGTACGTTGACAGAGTATACGTATGATACAGCAGGAAATCGGGAAACGGAGAAGGTAACTAGCGGTTCGAATGTAACGACGACTTTGTACTCTTATAATGAGCAAAACTGGCTCATTACAACATCCGTACCTTATACGAATGGTTCCAAGGATACGACGAAGTATAGCTATGACTTTAATGGCAACATGATCGGCAAATCGCTGGAGAAATTAAAGAAAGTGGATCCTGCAAATCCGGTAGAGCCAAGTTTCGGAATGTTTATATTCGGGCAGACTTCCAATAATTCGAAGATTGCAGACATTGTGGCGGGCACAACCAAATATGAATATGACCTGTGGAATCAATTGAGCCGGACATCAAACGGAAATCAAATCACCACGTACAAGTACAATGCTGATGGATACCGGGTTGAGAAGGCTGTCAATGGTCAAACTACCAAGTATGTCTATGACAAGGATAAAGTCATTCTTGAGTTAGACGGCAAGGCCATTCAGAAGGCAAGAAACGTACAGGGAACGAATCTCCTGACTCGCAAGGCAGGGACAGAAACTGTATACGTCATGTATAATGGACATGCGGACGTTACCGCCCTAATTGGTTCCAATGGACAAATGAGATCGACGTATGATTACGATGCTTTCGGTAACCCTATTGCATCGGCAACGCAGTATTATGACGCAAATGGTAATATTGCCACGGCATCAACAACAATCGATAGCCCGTATCGGTATACAGGATATCAATATGATTCCGAGAGCAGCCTCTATTATTTAAATGCTCGATACTATGATGCTGACATTGCAAGGTTTATTACTGAGGATACGTATGAAGGGCAGATTGATAATCCGCTGAGTTTGAATTTGTATACGTATGTTGAGAATAATCCATTGAGATATTCTGATCCTACTGGTCATAGTGGGGAAGAAGGTGGTTTTTGGTCAAAATTAGTTAAAATGATTCTTGATGCCGCTCAACAAGGTCTTACCAACGTTACACCTATACAAGTAAATGGGCCTAGTATTCAAGTGACACCAATTAATATTGTAAATCCAGAACCATTGATTCAAATCCCAGACAGTGACAATGGAACAACGTTAACGCAACCAGTTGAAGTACAAAAGCCTAGTGTTATAAAAGATCCAATTGAACAGCAAGAGTCACATGTATATTTTAACAATAATACATCTCCCTCAGTGCCGTTCGAGAGAATTGGGTTAACATTAGATGACTATAGTACATTTGTGAGGACTTTACCGAAGGATCCTTATGAACTAGCAGATAGGGATTTCGTAGATGTAACTGATCCGAGAGCCATTACAAATGGTAGTAAACGAAGAATATTTTGGAGTGAGACTATGATGCTTAAAATTGCCTTTGACTATCCAGAAGAAGGAGCCACAGGGTGGGAGGGAAAACCACATTATCATATCTATAATCCATTTTCTGAGAATGGTAATAAAGATTTATATTTAGATTCTGATGGAAGAGCAATTAATAAAAATGATAAAAATTCCCATATATCACCAAAGGAGGATAATGGAAATTAAAGAGATGGATTTAACCCGATTTTTTAAAACCTATAGTCTACATGACAGTGGTCTTGAAGCAATTAATTATTTCCAAGACATAAATGAGGTTCACTTGGAAGTCGAACTAAACAATTATGAACAATCTTGGTACAAAGATGATGATGCTGAGATGGTCAAAGGGAAATTTATATTCCAAGGTGTGGAATACTTTAATATGGAAATTGATATTTACACACTACCTTTAAATGGTCAAATAACGGATGTTGTACGGATTTCTGATAAGGAGTACAAGATATTATTCTATGCACATACCATAACAAAGCATCAACGTACTGAAAAGTTTGGAATTGTCCAAATAAGGGCAGATTTGGCAAAGTGGATACCACAGCATTAATGTTAAATTTACCATAAGGTTCGGTAATCAACAGACAGTCTATGCTTAATAAGCTATACCATGTATACAAGCACTACGAACCTACTCAAGACTCATCGGTTGCACAAATTAGTGAGGCACTGTTGAAATTTTCTAGCATTATAAGTTTTGTAGAACCACAACGAGACTAACCTCTTGCTTGTGGTTTCTTTTTAGTGCCGATGTATCGCCAATATGCAACTTGCTCATATGATTATGACGAGAAGTGATTGACAGTGATAGATTTATTAGGGAGGATACGTATGAAGGGGATAAAAACAATCCGCTGAGTTTGAATTTGTATACGTATGTGGGTAATAACCCATTGACGCATACTGACCCTACTGGGCATGATGCAGTAATTATCACCGCAAATGGGGCGGCAAGTGGTTTTGGTCATACTTCTTCAATTTATCAAAATTCTAGTGGTGATTGGTATTATACTTACTGGGGAGATAAAACTGTTCTAAGCATGAAAGTGGATGCTGACTCAATGTCCTCATTATCTAAGTTTAATTCTTGGCTAGATGCAAATGCAGATGACAATAGTACGCATGGTTATACAAGTAGCACATATATAAAAGGTGATTTCACAAAATCACTAGACCATATGAATGATCTGAAAAATACCTATGATGAGAAAGATAATAATGGAGATACAACTGGTTATAGGTTACTCTATAATAACTGTCTGCAACAACAATTAATTGCTCTTAAACAAGGAAAAACAAATGATGGTACTCCAATTTCAGATTTTCTAACTGCTACGGCTGATAAATATGTCACTCTGCCAAATGCGGCCGAAGGAAAATTTCGAAAGGAATTTTATAACAATGCATTTACCAATAGCGAATACACATCTCAATTAAATAGCCAACTATCTAAACTTCAAAATTCTTGGCTAAGTTTCTTAAATTCTGCTACGATTAGCAATTTACAATCTTTGTTAAGTGAACCTCAAAATTAAAGTATGTTTAATTTTGAGGCATGAGGCGGGCTGTTTAGTCCGTCTCTCACATTGAAATGGGGGTTCAAGATGAGAAATAAGAGACTTGCCGTAATTGTTATAAGTATTTGTGTACTGCTAGTTTCCTATGTTATTTATTATGTTAATGATGGATCGCCTTTAAAAAGGTATAAATTTAAAAAAGAAGCAATGAGTTACATTGAACAAAAATTCTCAAAGACAATAATCGTTGAAGATATTAACTACAGCTTTAAAAATGGATTATTTTCATTGACTGCACATCCTGAGAACAACAAAGATCTCAAATTTCAGATATCAGAGTCATGGAATGATAAGGGTTTAAGAGATGATTATTTAATAACAAAATGTAAACTTGAGGTAGATGGAGAATTAGGGTCTTATGTAAGGGGGATTTATTCAAAAAATGAAACCGCATACTTTGTTTTTGGAAGCACTATTTCTGTTGTAGACAAATATAGCAATATTCCATATGATCAAATGCCTAGCTATCAAGATATTAAACAAGAACTAAAAAGGAATACTATAATTCATATAAATATTCATCGGAATTTTGAAGAAGAACGTTCACAAGATGAATACAAAAAAATATATGAGGTACTACAATTTATTAAAACGAAAGCGTATGCGTTTGATCAAATTTCACTTAATTTTTTAGATGAGAAGAATGGTTTATCTAAAAGCTTTGTCTTTCAGTCTCTAAATGGCATAGCTGATGTAACAGATCTTGCAAAATTTGAAATTAAAAGATAGTTATAATGTCTACCCGTCCTACGATGACCCAGAGGTACACAATTAGAATGTGATAAAAATGGGTGTTTGCAAGTCAATAAAGAAATTAGTGATTATTGGGTAAACTTCCCCCACCTTACGACTAACACTCGCAAGGCTTTATTTTTGTCCGCCGCTGTATCGCTAACAACGCAAATGAGCGCTTAGAGAGTATGAGCGGCGGCAGCCAATGGAGTCATATATCTGCTCATGCCGCTTCCTAGCTCAACACATTATTTGAACTTGAGGGCGATTCTATATGGCTGTGTAGCGAGGCAGATGCTTGGTGGGAGATTGACTTGAATGAACTGCCAATAGGCTACAAGAGGCATTAGAGGCTGTTTGGTACGGCAACATTTGCTTTCCTTTGAATAATGTATTACACGATACCTCCAATGCCAACCAATAATTCCAGAATCATTGGAGATAACTGAACTAAAATGTACCCAATAGCAGCATTTTGAAGCATTTGCATTCCTTTCTCTCGATTCCCTACCATGATGAATAAACAACCACCAGCGATCATGACACCTGAAATGGGATAAGATAATGATTGAATGAGGTTAATGAGTGGATCGAAAGCGTGAAGAATTTTCCCCTTAAACGCATCGGACATTACAGCCATAGCTGGAACTGTTTCGGAAACGAAAGGGGCAGCAGTTGTGACGGTTTGAGCAAATGCTCGCGTAATTCCGTATGGGGATAGACCGTTTACTAAGAATGCTATAGGTATTGCGTAACCAAGAAGTGCTTTAAGCTTGGGATCATTGAGTCGCCGTAATCTGTCTTTAAATGTTACGCGTTCCACTACATGTTTCGTGAGGCCTTCGACTTTTATGAGGTTAGATAACGATTTACTCCGCGTGCCATCCCAACACTTCGCTCCGACAGTAATTTGCATTTGAGTTCCTCCTATTTGATTTCATCCCATGTGTATACTACCGTTTCAAGGCCTTCACACCATTCGAGTAATTGTTTCTTTCGGCTTTCCGTCATTGTGACCCATACAAGTTTAGGGAAGTATTTCAACTTATCTTGAACTGCCGAGGTCGATTTCAACTTCTTGTATTTCTCGATCTTATCCCGGTTCTTTACCATGTGTTGAAGGTGATCTACCTCTAAAAAATGTCGCCTCATTCGGAGCAGAAAGTAAGAATCAGGTATAACCGTAACAACATCCTTTACGCTCAGTTTCATTTCGTTTTTCCAATCATCCGGTTTGAATCGAATATAGTAATCGTTTCTCATCAGATAATGGTTAACTTGGGATAACTTCTGACGGACGATTTCGGAACCGACACGCTCTCTTCCTGTTTTATTTAAATAGAAGATGCTTTCACCTGTATCGCTACGAAAGCTTGCTATATACTCACTCATGTTACTTAAAACGCGGCGGGCATTTCTGTCCCCTCCAAGATCATGTAGTCGCTGTATTTGCCCACGACTTAAATAATCAAGCTTCTTCAATGATGAGAGTATGGCCTCTTCCCTCAGGAGTTTGTTTTGCTGCACCTGCCTCATAGTACTCCTCCTTCCGTGCTTTAATCGTGATATAGGGCCTTATGATGCGATCTATAAACTGATTCTCGATGTAAGGGGTCTGAACGATATACTTGCGATCCGTCTGATATATGGCGCGCCCTTTGACCAAGGGAAGTTTCTCAGCACCAGACTCATCTAAGACTACTTGGCTGGCAGTGTCCGTTTGCAACTTGAAGCAAAGCCTTGCATCACAGTTTTGTTTGACCTGTCTTGGCAGTGTGTCAGCTGTTGGGTATTGGGTGGCAAAGATGAGCCGATAACCGAGACCTCCACCGATCCGCGCGATTTCAGCAATGATTTTCTCACACTCTGATTTGATTAACTTAATCTCTTTGAGTGGCTCGCCCTGGCTGGCAATTTCCGCAGCTTCATCGATCACAATAAAGTGACGATACTTATGACTCGCCTCACGAACATCCTCAAAGCCTTTGGATAGAAATTCAGCTTGTTGCCATTTAATTTCTTTATAAATGTCCTTTAGCGCTTTTAATGCTTCTACGGCGTCTTTGGCAACCGTAAGAACTTGACGGACATTAGAGAACCGATTGAAGGCAAGACCGCCTTTTAAATCAATCAGAGTAAGTCTAATATGCTCGGGATGATTGTGTATAAGCGTAGTCACCGTATTCTTTAGGAACACAGATTTTCCGTATCTAGTAGTACCAGCCACGACCATGTGTGGAATCAATTCGAAGTCATGGTATACCGCGACTTCTCGGGACTCGCCTAAGCTGACTGTCCACCCTCTGCATGATTGTAAGGTGTGTTCTGTGAATGGTATCAACTCAGGCATAGGATCTTTGTACACTCGGATCTGCAGCGCTCCGTCGTAATTCATTAAGATTTCCTTCCTGCGCTTCTTATCGGTCATCATATTTTTGATTTGCTCAAGCAAGTCGTGTTTCCATTGAATTTTTTTCAGGTCATTAAATCTTAAATCCAACAAGCCTTGCTTTTGATTCAATCCATCCTCGATGGTCCGTTGCTTCTTTTGGACTTCCTCAAATGAAAGACCGAGAGGTAATCGGTACACGTATTCAGTTCCCCATTTATGGCGGGTTTTACGCAGCAAATGAACCGTCGTAAGCTTGCCGTCTTCCCTCACACTTAGTCCACAGTTGGTCGCAATGCGTTGTATTTTCTTCGCTTCTGAAGCTGCGTGTTTGTCTAAAATCGTAAATCCAAAAACTCCCGCCATGATTGAAGTTGTCGCTAATTCTAAAATCACAATTACGCCACCTCCTTTGTTTTGTATCCGTAGGATAGTTCCTGTGATGAGGAATCTTCCGAACCGCTTGAATGATAACGATAATATGAAGATTGGCATATTCCTCGGACATTGCCATAGCGGAAGTCCGAACGGAGGGGATGTTTGGTAGTGTGTTCGGAAGGATGAAATGGCATGTGGTGCGGAAGATTCCGTCTGTGTTACCTATCCTTATGCCATACTAGTTGTCCAACTTTCGCAAAAATACGAATATATTTCGCTAGACTTGTCCATGCTGAGACTTAATAGGTGAT
Source organism: Paenibacillus sp. J22FR5 (assembly GCF_059691975.1). Lineage (NCBI taxonomy): Bacteria > Bacillati > Bacillota > Bacilli > Caryophanales > Paenibacillaceae > Paenibacillus > Paenibacillus sp. J22FR5. Next base: position 264,308 of record NZ_JCAUAN010000005.1, read on the forward strand.
ATTTCCAGCTAGGCTAGGGGGATGAATAATGGGGTTTAAAAAACGTAGTAAGTACGGTGAGTTCATTGATAGGCATTTAGGATATGGCGGTCAGGAAAAAGTGAGGGAAGTAAGCAAACTCACGCCAAACACCATTACAAAAGCTTGCAGTGATGAGGATTATAGGCCAACAAGAAGCACCATGAAATTGCTGATTGATGCAGCGAAGTATCTTACTAAACAGAACATTAATAAAGATGATTTTTGGATGTAACGTTATATATGGTCAACAAAAACCATGAGTAAGTAGGGGATCTACCCTAGCAGCGCGGCAGAATTAATGAGAAGGTATCCAAGAAAACGAAGATACAATTAATAAAACAACCGATCATTTTTGAATGAGCGGTTGTTTTATTAATTGTATCTTTTTAAAGCCGTAGAGTGAGGAGATTTATAAAAAGCTGTGAAGATATGTAAATGTAATTGTAATTGGAAATCGAACGCTAAGTAGGTCCTATTTTTTTTTAGTGTGCTTAAGTATGTCAGCAGCCAATTTATGAAAAAATTTAATGTCTTCATAACTATTAGAGCTCATCAGTGCCATAAAATTATAAAGTTCTTCATCCTTTTCCTTTTGTTCAGATTTGTGACCTTTAATTTCGATGAACCGAAAAATTTCTAATGGTGAAACATCAAGTGCAAGGATAATCTTTTCAAGGGTATCTATAGATAAATTGCGTTCTCCTCGTTCAATGCCTCCTATATATGTGTAAGGAAGCTCAGCCATCTCACCTAATTGAGTTTGTGTTAACTTTTTTGCAGTACGTAATGCTTTGATCTGCTCGCCAATTTTCAACTTAAGTAAGCCCGTCATAATCGCCAATCACCTCTATACCAAGAGTAGGTAAGTTTGAGGTGGTCATGAAGTCACTTGTATTATAAAATTTTATTGAATATAGTCCTTATAAGGATTATACTATTGAGTTATATATAAAGATATCTCAACTAATGATGAAAGGCGTAAATGGGGGCGATCCTGATCTCCATAAACGTCCTTTGATGAAAAAACGAATAAAATGTAATCGTAAATCCAACCACTACTAAGCCTAACCTTACTCCCAATAGGGCAATAATTGAAGGAATTATTATTTTTCCGTTTTATTCGTTATGGATTGATTGAACTCAAATAATTGGAACGGTGAAAATAAGGGTTTATAAAAAAGGAGTAAACACGATGAAGAAAATAGCTTTAGCGGAAATTTTTGTTCACGGAAGGAATCCACAATACAACATAATGGCGAGTTTATCTCACAAAGTAAAGGCGGCAAAGAAACATTATGAAAACGGTGTAATGAAGCCTATTGAAGTTGTAAAGACAGGAACAGGATGGACGTTAGTGGACGGTTATGCACGGTATTGTGCTCTTATTGAGCTGGGCGTGACGGAGTATTACATTACAACGCGTGAAGGGGATTATCAAACGATAATTCAAGAAATTATAAGGATGAAGCGGGAGACCAGAGAAACAAAGAAAGCTGAACAAGCAGAAAGAATAATGAGAAAGGAAGAAGAGAAAGCGGAACGTATGCGTCAACACGAGTTACGTATTGAACGACAGAAGGAGTGGCTGCTGACCGAGGAAGGCAAAGCGTATCAACTAGAACGAAAACAAGAGCGAAATAAAAAACGCAATGCAAAGCGGAAACGAGTGAAAAAAGCACTTAAAGCTATTCAAGCAGATTATTTTTGGAACTGGATGAGAACGAACCACACTTTTAAAGATGGCAAGACGAAAAAAGCGGAAGTAACGAAGGAGTACATTGTCGTGTGTCGGATACTTAATGAGTACAAGCCCAAAACAAATGAATTAGAATTGTATTTCAAGCAAGTAGAGCGTAGTACCCGTGAGAGTATGCGCCCTGCCGTTCTAGGAACGTTCTTGGGATTATGGGCTGAGTATTGTGATGAACAAAGCAAGAGCATCAGCAAGGCGCAGGCCGCGCAGTAGCTAAAGGCATTAGACGGAGCGCATCAGATGTTACATATTAGGAGAGCTTGGCAATGTGCTGGATGACCTGATTTTAAATAAAAACTACTTGTTGACGAACTGTTGACGAACTTCGTCAACAAGTAGCAAAGTGCATTCAAATGCAACTTAATGTTGAGTAGAAAATCCGCATTGGATCAAGGATTTAACCCACTATAACAGAGCCGAGCAAAGCCACTCCATCACCTTGAGGGGGTGGCGCTCACAAGGCGTGAGGGTTCAAATCCCTCCGACCGCATCCCAGGCAAAAACCTTGTTGAATCAAGGTTTTTTTCTTTTTCTAGAGAGTTTAATAAGCTAGTTTGCAGTTTGATTATACGATGAAAACTACTAATTGGTCACGGAATGGTCACATTCCATTTTCCTTACTCTACGAAACACATTATTAGGTTGAAAACGCAATTATTTTAAATGAATATATTTGATACTAAAGGTTGCTGTTATAATCCCGCATACGACACATGTGGAGTGCTCAGTGTTACTAAAATGGGAGGGCGCAGAATGATACTGCGCCCCTCTTAAGCTCCGTAGGATAAGGGATTCATGAAATTGTAATGAATTTCTTTGACTGAACCCATGTCAGATATTTCGATTTTTCGAACGAGTCTGTGGATAACTATTTTCAGGACCTTTTCGTCATCAATGTCCAATCGAGCCACCTAATTGACCTGCTTTTTGAAGTCTCTAAGCTGCTCTTCCATATCATCGCGTTCGCCGATCTGTTTCTCTAGGTCGGCTTTTCGCTGATTCAGGGAGTTCTGCTCCGCTATCTGCTTTCAATTTATCGACCTTCCAATTATGATGGAAACTCTTCATTTCTTGCATAAACCACTCCGGCATCGTGACTGTTCGTTTTGAAGCTTTGCTTTTAGGAGCCTTCACTTGAGCTTGGCCACCTACCGTTAGCGAGATGCTTTTGTTTATGGAGGGATGTGGCGCTCACAAAGCGTGAGGGTTCAAATCCCTCCGACCGCAATCCAGCTTTACAAGCTTGAGAGGTTGTTTCAAAAGGTCCGGTAAGACCTGAGAGATAGCCTTGTTTTTTTTTTTTTGAGAAAAAAAGAAACAATTCATAACGGTTCAAATAAACGACAAATACGCCAAGAATTGTACGAATTAAGTGAAGACAGGATTCGACATGGTTCTACAAAATTCTCATTTATCGAAACTTTACATTGTTAGTTCATTCTGATTGAGAAAATTCCTTGAGAAATTATTGAAAAAAATGTCTAACATTTTCCTCTGTATATGTCGATATACCTATTGGACTTATAACGCAAATATAAATTTAAGGAGGAAGTCCTATGTTTAAGTTTAAGAAAAAGGTATCGGCATTAACGGCAGTAGCTACAATAGCAGCAACTTTCGTAAATGTGGTTCCGGGATATGCAACGTCAACGCCACCGAAAATCGACTTCACGAGTGAGTCAGTAACGGGTATTACTTATGGTCAAGTGAAGGACTATACGCTTAATAGTAGTTCACTGGTAACACTTACAGCTGATGTAGCACCTGTATCCATCGTACCAGGAACATCCACTTTCAAGTATCATCTTGTTGGCGGGACTACTGAATCTACTTTAACGATCCCAGCTCGTCCAGCAAAACCGGCGTTGATTGTGGATTATTCTGGTGAGAAAGTCAGTTTATTGAAAGACATGAAGTACAGCGTCAATGGCGGAACAACTTGGACCACAGTAACAGATGCTACATATGCTTTATCATTGAAAGATGTAATTCCGATGAATAGCGCATCTAGTTCGGTAACGCTATCTGTTTACAGATCGGCAACAGCTACCACTTTCAGCTCTGAAAAGAATAACATTACACTTAATAAACGTGATGCTGCTCCTAGTGCCACACTTGATCTGAATGCTGAAAAAGTTAACGGTGTAAGTAACACAATGGAGTACAGCACAAATGGAACTACATGGACGGCAGTTACAGCAACGTCTATCGATGTTAAGTCGCTTATTCAAGCAAATTCCGGTACTGCGACAACGTTGTTTGTTCGCACTAAGGGGAGCACGACCAGCACCAAATTTGCCTCAGATTCTAAACAAATTACGTTGAACAAGCGCCCTGCCACTCCAACAGGTATTACTTTTACTACTGCAACTGGAGTTCTTTCCGGTGTAGCAACAACGATGGAATACGGCGTTGGAACAACCCCTACAAGTTGGACTACTTTCACAGGTACAACGGCAGATGTCAGCTCTCTTGTCAGCAGCACTGCTGATGTAACTTTGAAAGTACGGACAAAGGCTGTTGCTGGCACACAAACACCTGCATCTGATGCAGCTAGCGTAGTTTTGAAGAAAGCAGGAGCAGCGCCTACAGCAACTCTGAGCTATGCTAATGAACAAATTACACCGCTCGATTCTGGTAAAACTGCAGTAAGTACAGATGGCGGAGTTACTTATACAGTAGTTAACGCCACGTACTACAATGTAACACCAAGTAACACTGTTACACAGACAGTATATTTGCGCACTGTAGCTACGACTGATGCTCCAGCATCTGCACCAAAAATAATAACAGTTCCAGCTCGTCCGGCTGCGCCAACAACACCTCAGTTCGACAAGGCAAACGAGGCGATTTCGATTGCTGCTGATTTTGCTAAGATGGAATACAGTTTGGATGGCGGAAATACATTTAGGATAGCTACCGCAAAAAATAGCGTTTCTGATATACTTTCAGATACAGTTACAAGTAATGTATATGTACGTTTTAAGTCAACTACAACAGCATTCTATTCGGCTAATCAAGTGATCACGCTTCCGGCTCGTGGTGCTAAACCAACAGGACTAACAATTAATTATACGGCTGGGGACAAGTTGACTGGTTTATCAACTTCTGTTCACGAGTATAGTACAGATGGAAAGAAATTTAGCCCTGTAACAGCAACAACTCTGGACCTTACTAACTTTATCAAATCTTCAGCTACTACTCCGACGACTTTGATGGTTCGTGAGAAAGCTTCATCGAGTTCCGTAGCTTCTAATGTATACGCATTTAATCTTCCTATTCGCGAACTCGCTCCTGCAGTTGTTGTCGTATATCCGTCAAATGCGATCTACGGAGTAGACAGCTCGATGGAATATTCAATTAATGCAAGTTCAACAGCGCCTACTTGGACTAGTGTTACAGGCAGTTCTATTGACATCAGCACTCTGCTAAGCGCAACCGCGACAGTAGACGTAACAATTCGTGTCAAAGCAACATCTACAGTACCTGCATCAGACAGCGTTAAGGTATCACTAGCGAAAATGCCTAGTGCTCCTGTCGTCACTAAAGATGATACCAAAAACACAATTTCCGGACTTAATAATACAATGGAGTACACCACAAGCACAAATGGTGGAACGACTTGGTCAGCTTACAAAACTTACAATATCGGAACTGCTCCTGTACTTACAGGTAGTATCCAAGTGAAGGTTCGTGTCAAAGCAACGGCTACAGCTCCAACAAGCGCCGCTTCTGCAGCTCTAATCTTTACACCTTAGAAGTATTTTTGAATTTTAAAAGACTGTAATCACCAGTAGATTGGTACTCACAGACTGGACACTTTGAGAAAGTGTCCAGTCTGTGAGTACCTTTTTTGTATTACTAATGTAAGCACCGGAGGGGATTACATATGACTCTCGAAAGAAAGCTTCTTGACGTCTTATGAAGCGTGAACTTACACAGGATGAAGTGATTGAAAGACGGGTATCAAGAATTAAACTTTCCGAATCAAATAGCTAGATACGTAAGAGATTCCGGGTAGCTTCCCGTTCGGGTAAATCCATCCCCTACTAAGTATAACCTTACTCCCATTCTAATTCGGTTTCGAAATTCAAATGCAACGGAGCAGGAAGTAGGTCGAAAATATCTTGAATCATCTCGATGGCAAGCATAGTATCCAGTGTGTGAGGCGGGTTATCTTGACGGTTTACCCAATCACGAACCGAATATGTAGAGTTCATACTTATTACAACAAGTTCTTTCATCCATGTCAAAAAGTGCGGACCCTATATGACTTGACATTACCATCAAACACGTCATAATGATAATATCAAATCGACATTAAAGTTGTGAGAGCAGGTGGCACAATGGATGCAAACGGAAATGAATCACACTACACTTCCCATAAATATCGGACACCAGATGGTGCACCAAGCGATATCGTTATCTTCACCATTACCTCAACTGAAAAGAACACCACCAAGAAGGCTCTGCTCATTCGGGCCTGGCGGGTTTTGTCAAGAGTCGGAAAGTATGTACGCTTGCGCAATGGGGGAATTGCAAGAAGAAACAGGTGTGACCGATGTTCAAATGGAATACTTTAACGTCTACAGTAAACCTGGCCGTGATCCAAGAGGATGGATCATCTCTCACGCTTCTTCGCTTTAGTTCACTAGAAGTGGTTGGCTGAAAGGCGTGCCGACACGGATGCGTCTGATGTGCGCTTATTTACGGTGGAGGAGGCTCTTGGGCTAGCGTTAGCTTTTGATCATAGGGAGATTTTGACCGACGTGTTGCAGAAAATCCGAGAAAAGATGCTCACAACAACGATTGCCAAGGAATTTCTTCCTTAAGAGTTCACGATTGGTGAGGTGTATCTAGTCATCCAAACCATCGTTCCGAGTTTTGAGGAAAGCAATTTCATTCGCAAAATCACGTCTACACAAAGCCGCAAAGGAATTATTGAAGAAGCCGTGGAGCGAAACGGAGTGGTAAATCTTTCAAACCGCTACTCGCAGAGAGCAGCACAGCTCTATCGTTTTACCGATCTGACGCCACAGCTGTCCATTTACAGTTAGGCGCTTCTCTTTTATCTTTTGATAATGTCATATTGATAGTATTGTTGTTTGGGAACTAACCTTAAGGAGGGAAAGTATTGAAATTACAGGTTGCAGGGAAAGCATCGAAATGGTTTGTCTATCAGAAAATGATCATTGTCTTTATCTTATTCTTCCTCCCACTTATTTCCATAAACATTTGGTTGAATTACAAAGGAATGTCCATCACGAGACAAACCATTCTGAATTCCACTTTGGCAGGCGCGGACTTTTATTCTAAACAGCTGGATAACGAACTGTATTTAATTCGAAATTTACAGAACCAGCTGCTAAACGACGATAATCTGCAGAAGCTGAGTTTCCGGGGCAGGACACTGGAGAATTATGAAGAGGTTCAGCTCATTAATCAGGTTAGGGATCGACTTACGACTCTTACCGAATCCAGCGCATATGTGGTGAACGCCGGCGTTTATGTCGAGGCCATCGGAAAAACGATTTCCACGATGAATGGCGCTACCGTTACACCCAATCCGGAAATGGAATTGATTCAGTCCCTCATCCCGAGTACGCCAAAGCATTCGTTTTATCGGACCGGGGAAAGGATCTTTTTCATTGAAGTTGAGAATAACGGCGGTATCTGGTCCTATATCGAAATTTCCATACCTAAGCTGCTAAACGCTTTAAGAGAAATTACAAAGCTGTATCCGGAGTCCAATGTCTTTCTTGGAAATCAAGAATCTGGTATTGTCTTGACGACTGCGAAGGAAGTCAAGGATTCAGCCGAGATATTGAACTTGACAGGCGAGTCAATTGTTAAAGAACCGAATAGGTCGGTGATAAGAAAGCTCCATGGTATAAGTTACTTTATCATCCAGGATGAGGTCAGTTCCATGCACTTGTCTTTAATGATGTACGTAAACCAGAATGAAATCACGCGTCCTTTAGTCCATTTCAGTTCATGGTTCTATTCCCTATTCTTTATGGCTGTTATCGTTATGGTGCTGTACTCATTTTCTGTTCATTTGATGATCCACAGACCATTATCCAAGCTGGTCAAAGCCTTCCATATGATTGAAGCCGATAGCCTCAATATTATGATTGAGTCCAAATCAAACGATGAGTTTCATTATGTCTTCAACGGATTCAATAACATGGCCCACAAACTGAAGAAATCGATCGAAGAAAACTATGAGCAAAAGATTGCGTTGCAGCACTCCCAGTTCAAGCAGCTCCAATCTCAAATTAATCCGCATTTTCTTTACAATTGCTTTTTCAATATTCATGTGATGTGCCAAGTGGGGGACACGGACGGAGCCGCTACGCTTTCGCAGAAACTAGGGAGCTACTACGAGTACATCACAAGAAGCGGATCGGATGAGGTTCCGTTTTATAAAGAATACCGCCATGCACTCGATTATTGTGAAATTCAATGTATTCGTTTCTCAAACCGGATTGCTTACGAATATCAAGAAATATCGAATATCCCGCAGTTTATCCCCGTGCCGCGGCTTATTATTCAGCCCATTGTCGAAAATGTATTCGAACACGCCTTTGAAGACGGTACAGAGGAAGGGATCGTTTATATTAGTACGGAATATCACGAAGGTAGATTGCAAGTAACGGTTGAGGACAACGGGAACATGCTAACCGATGAACATGTGGAACAATTGCGAAAAAAACTCACAATGGATTCGAAACATATTGAACAAACGGGTTTAATTAACGTGAATAACCGGCTTCAGCTAAAGTATGCATCGGGCAGCGGACTCTTCGTCTCGCGCAGTCCGTATGGGGGATTAAAGGTTGATTTAGTTATAATCTTTGGATAAGGAGGCTTGACCATGTACCGATTGTTGATTGTAGACGACGAGCCCGGCATCGTAAATGGCTTGGTTCAGCTTTTTCAGGAGAATACTCAATTCGAACTGGATGTATGCAAAGCCTATTCCGCCAAAGAAGCTGTCGAGATCGCTAAGAAAAAGAAGCTGGATATTCTAGTCAGCGATATACGTATGCCCCAAAAGAGCGGACTTCAGCTCATTGATGAAATTACCTTCTATTGGCCGTTATGCCGAATTATATTTCTGAGCGGATACAATGATTTTGATTACATTCATGAAGCTCTGCGCAAAAACGTGGACGATTATATCCTGAAAACAGAAGGAGTTGGCCCCATTTTCGAAGCCGTGAAGCAGGCTTCCAAAAAACTCGATGAAGAGAATCGCCGAAGAATTCAAGAAGAGAAGGCTAGGATGCATTTTCAAATCGCCGAGCCTTTTTTGAAAGACGAGCTAATGAGAAGGGTTCTGGAAGGTGAGCCTAAGCGTTCACTGAGAAACGAGCCTCGTTATGAAGATGTGGACTTTGGCATTTCGATTGATCAGCCGGCATTTTTACTGTTTGGAAGCATAGACCGCTTGGAGGATGCGACTTCCAGGGGGTTTCTTGAATCTGTTCAAAGGACACTTGACAATTACCTGCCCGCGACAATTGCAAGAGAGCAGGCTATTTTAGGTAATGATCTTGTCTGGCTTCTTCAGCCTGAAGCGGTGCTGCTAAGTCGTTTTCAGGCCGCTGAAACGGCGATTGAATCGCAATGGAATGCTGTCAAAGTCTATATGAAAGGCATTTTGGAACAAGTACAAAATGATTGTGAACTAAGGTTGGATGTATTCGTATCATTCGGCATATCCGGTAATCCTGTAAGCATATGGGACACGATTCGGGATCAATATAAATCCTTACGGTCCATGCTGAAAAACAGGGTGTCAGCAGGCCAAAATATGGTCATGATCGACCTCGAAGGATCCAGTATGGATGAGGAATCTTTATATGAGGGCGTCGGGATGAGGCAAGAAGACGTAAAATCGTTGGTCATTGACCAGATTCATACGTATATACATGAGCATTTATCCGGAGATATCTCGCTGACCTCCATTGCGGAGAAAGTGCATTTTAACCCATCGTACTTATCTCGCTTTTATAAACAAATAACAGGGCGTAATTTGCTGGAATATATCCATATGATGAGGCTGGAGGAGGCGATTCGCCTTATGGAGCATACCAACCTGAAGTTAAACGAAATTGCTGTGCGAGTCGGGTTTGATTCGCATTCCTATTTCACGACATTCTTCAAGAGAAAGAAGGGTATCTCCCCCCAGGAATATCGGAATAACAAATGAGTAAAGAAAGTGAAAGTGAATGTAAAAAACTCAAAATTGAAAGCACATTCACCAGGTATCATAATTAATTTAGTAATAGATTCATCATAATTAATAGAAAAAGGGAGGAACGTGTTCAATATGAAACGGATTGCGACATGGAAGATGATTTTGATTGCGACGATGACGTTTTCGGTATTATCAGCATGCTCAAATCAAGGAAAAGAGACAGCTAATTCAACGCCTCAGACCTCTACCAATGGGGGGGAAAAGGGTAGTAACACGTCAAATGACCCATTAGGCAAGTATCCTAAGACGGTAACGGTCAATGAAGTGTTGGGCTATAATCCTCCTGAAGATCCACGCACACCCAAAGGAATTACTCCGGAACAGAATGCTTACCTTAAAGATCTTAAAGATATGCTCAATATTGAAGTCAAATATAAATGGACAGTTCCAACAAATCAATACGACCAGAAATTTTCACTAGCCATTGCTTCAAATGACTTGCCGGATATTATGGAACTGGCTCAGACGAATTATGAGAAGTTGAAAAAAATGGGGAAGCTCGCCGATCTGACCGAGGTCTATAACAAATACGCCTCCCCAGCACTCAAGAAGTACATGGAGTCCGACGGTGGCTTTGCAATGAAGGCATTCAGCGAGGATGGCAAATTATACGGACTTCCAGGATTTGAGGATCCTTTCCTATCCACACAACTGCTTTGGATTCGAAAGGATTGGCTCGACAACCTGCATTTGCAAGCGCCCAAAACAATGGATGAATTAGAAAAAGTAGCGTTGGCTTTTGTGCAAAATGACCCGGATCAAAACGGTAAAAGCGATACCTATGGGATTGCAACACAAAAAAGTCTGTTCTTCTGGGGATTTGACCTCCGGGGCTTCTTTAACGGATTTGGTGCTTATCCGTCAGTTGGCGACGGCCAGACCGCTTGGATGAAGGATAGTAGCGAAAAATTGATTCCAGGGCTCATCCAGCCTGAGGTGAAGACAGCACTTGGCAAGCTGCAGTCTTGGTACAAGGAAGGCATCTTGAATAAAGAATTTGCGTTGATGGATGAGAATAAGACAGTAGAAGATATTACAGCAGGTAAAGTAGGGATTTCCTATGGGGAATGGTGGTATCCGAACTGGCCTTTGAACTTGAACGTTGACAAGGATAAAAACGCGAACTGGATCGCGCTGCAAATTCCAGGTTTGAATGGTGCTGGGAAATCACTCGTTCCTAAGCTTCGCTTAAGCAAACTCATCGCCGTAAACAAAGATATGGAAAACCCGGAAGCTGCCATTAAGATGATTAACTTCTACATTGAAATGGGCAATAAGAAATATATGGATCAGAATAAAGCTGAGAACGGTTATGTATACAACTGGTTCGTTCCCCGGATTTACAATCCGGCTCAAATTGAAACGATCTATACCGAAGTCAATAAGTCGCTGGAAGCGAAACAAAATGAAATTACACTGGATGACGAGAATTACAAAACCGTAGCAGATGTCTTCAAGGCTTCAACGAATTATCTTGCGGGAAATACTTCGGAAGCAACCAAAGGCGTGAACTGGGGACAATATTTTAGCCGCGCGTCTAAAGATGGTGGCTGGGGAATTACGCGTCAGATCAAACAGAGTAAAGCTTATGTAAACAATGAGTTCTACGCACTTCCTACTAAAACCCAAACGGAAAAGGGATCACAGCTTGATAAATTGATGTCGGAGAGCTTCACCAAGATTATTATGGGCGGGTCTCTTGATGAATTCGATAAATTTGTTTCCAGCTGGAAATCCCTTGGCGGTGACCAAATCACCGATGAGGTCAATGACTGGCACAACAAGCAATCTGTAAAATAATTTGTTGATTAGACGGGAGGGTATGGTTCCGAGCAATTGGCAAATCCCTCCCTTTTTAATCGGAAGGAGGTCCGTCATTGAGGACTCTGAAAAAAGAATATCCGCTTCATTTGATGCTGATGCCCGGCATGATCGTCACACTGATCTATGCCTATGGCCCCATGGCCGGCCTTGTGATGGCTTTTCAGCAGTTTGAGCCGCTGTCCGGCTTTTTTCACTCCAGGTTCATCGGATTAGATAATTTCAGGTATATTTTCGAGTTGCCCGATTTCAAACAGGTGCTATGGAATACTATTCTTATCTCGGTTTTTAAAATGATGCTGTTCTTGCTTGTTCCATTGATTCTGGCACTGCTTCTTAACGAGGTAACCAAAAAATGGTTCTCGCGCATCACGCAATCATCTATTTTTTTGCCGTTCTTTCTCTCATGGGCCGTACTTGGCGGCGTCATTATTGAATTATTCTCTCTGAATGGTCCGATAAACGGCCTGCTCACCGCATTGGATATAAAGCCTATTATGTTCATGCTGAACAACCAGTGGTTCCGAGGGATAATAATCGCTTCCGATGTCTGGAAAGGGATGGGCTACAATATGATTGTTATGCTTGCGGCTATCACCGGGATCAATGCGACCCTATATGAGGCAGCTGAAGTAGACGGGGCCGGAAGATGGAAACAAATGCTGCATATCACGCTTCCAGGGATGGCGCCGATTCTGATTTTACTGGGAGTATTAAGCCTTGGAGGAATTCTCAATGCGGGCTTTGAGCAAATCCTGATTCTATATAACCCGACGGTCTACGCGGGTGCGGATGTTATCGACACGTTCGTTTACCGGCTCGGGATGTTTAGTCAACAATTCGGACCCGCCGCCGCTGTCGGATTGTTCAAGTCCGTGATTTCCCTTGTACTCGTGTCTTTGACCTACTATGCGGCCTATAAATATAACAATTACAGAATTTTTTAACATAGAGGTGGAGAGATGCGTAATCGAACAATTGGAAGAACGCTTTTCGTACTAGTCAATTCGCTGCTTCTAACGGTTATCACCATACTGGGCATTCTTCCGTTCCTTCATTTGCTCTCGATCTCGCTTAGTTCGAACACAGCGGCAATTGCAGGCGAGGTAAAGCTGTGGCCAGTCGGTTTTAGTCTGGATGCGTACGACTATCTAGGTCATAAGATTGAGTTTTTTCGTTCGCTTAAGGTGTCCGTCGAGAGGGTCATATTGGGCACAGCGATCAATTTGTTTCTGGTGTTTATTACGGCTTATCCGTTATCGAAATCTACTGAAGCATTTAGGCTCCGAACCAAATATGTTTGGTTCTTTGCGATTACGATGTTTTTCGGTGGCGGGTTAATCCCAACCTATATCATCGTATTGAGCACCGGCTTGATAAATTCCATATGGGCTCTGATTGTGCCTGGAGCACTCAGTGTTTGGAACATGGTCCTGATGCTGAATTTTTTCAGAACGATTCCGAAGGAACTGGATGAGGCAGCAACGATTGATGGAGCAGGACATTGGAGAATATTGTTTCACATTTACTTGCCAGTCTCACTGCCGTCCATCGCAACTATAGGATTGTTTACGATTGTTGGACACTGGAATTCATGGTTCGATGGCATTCTGTACTTGAATTCTCCGAGTAAATACCCTTTACAGACCTATCTGTCCACACTCATCATGTCGAGTAGTTCTCAGATGGCGTCGCTCTCGGTTGAACAGATCAAGGAGATGGGGAATTTAAGCGATAAAACGCTTAGGGCAGCCCAAATTTTCATGGGGGCGCTGCCAATCATGCTTGTGTATCCCTTCTTGCAAAAGTATTTTGTCAAAGGAATGACGGTAGGAAGCGTAAAAGAATAGTTTAAAAAAAGTATTGGAGAAGATATAGGATGAGCAAAATTAAGGTTGCATTAATCGGAGCAGGTCAACGCGGAGTCAACTATCTGGAATACGCTTTGCAGCATCCACATGAAGTTGAAGTTGTTGCGGTTGCGGAACCTGTTCGAGAGCGGAGAGAGAGCTTTAAAGGCAGACATGGTGTTGCCGATTCGAAGTGTTTTGAGAGTTGGGATGATTTATTCGCTGTTCCCAAGCTAGCTGATGCCGTATTGATCTGCACGCAGGATAAACAGCATTTTGAGCCGGCCATGAAGGCTTTGAAGGCGGGTTATCATGTGCTTTTAGAGAAGCCGATATCGCCAGACCCCGAAGAATGCATTCTGATGGGGGAATTGGCTTCCCAGTCTGGCCTGGTGTTTTCCATCTGTCACGTACTTCGGTATACGCCGTTTTTCTCGACGCTGAAAGAATTGCTGGATCAGGATACAATTGGTCAACTAATGTCGATCCAACATAATGAGAATGTGGGTTACTGGCACCAAGCGCACAGCTATGTGCGTGGGAATTGGCGCCGCAAGGACGAGTCTAGTCCGATGATTCTGGCAAAGTCTTGCCACGATCTTGATATTCTGCTCTGGCTGGCAAACTCGGATTGCGTTAGTGTATCCTCGTTCGGTTCACTTAGTCATTTTACGGTTAGTCAAGCACCAAAAGGAGCCCCTGCCCGCTGTTTGGACGGTTGCCCGGTTTCGGATGAGTGTCTCTATTATGCGCCGAAGCAATATTTGACAGACGATACCGATTGGCCGACTTCCGCTATCAGCGATGATAATAGCTATAGTGCCCGCTACAAGGCCTTACTTAAGGGGCCTTACGGCAGATGTGTTTACCATTGCGATAATGACGTTGTAGACCATCAGGTCGTTAATTTGGATTTTGCCAATGGGGTTACAGTGTCATTCACGATGAGTGCATTCACGAGAGATGTCAGCCGAACGATTAAATTAATGGGAACCCGTGGGGAGATCCGAGGTGCCATGGAGAAGAATGAAATTGAGATTCTCCATTTTGGGAGTGGGAAAGTCGAACGGATCAATTTTGAGAATGTGAGCGGTCATGTTGGTCATGGAGGGGGGGATGCGAGGTTGATCCAGGATTTTCTGAAGATGGTTCGTTCAAATGGCAGAATTCAAGGGCTAACCTCGGCAAACCGCTCTGTTCAAAGCCATCTTATGGCATTCGCAGCTGAGGAATCCCGTATCGAGAGAAGCACCGTCCATTTACAGGAATTTAGGAAGCGTTTCGGAACGCGACAAGACAAAAGAGGGGATGAGATATGACACATTCGCTCAACAGATTTGAGACTCGTGTTCTGAGTTCATTAGCCAAAGTGTTCTCTGATGAAGAATTAGTTGAAGCGGCGTATGAGAAAGGATCCATGCTGCTGAACGAAACCTATTCCTTTCAAGTCGCATTCCGCTCGGAGCGGCTTCTGAAAGGGATTAACGTTAAGATTGAATCAGCAATAGAGAAATATATTGCGGTCCGAAGCGTCGGAGTCGTACCTTCGGAATTGCCGGCTTATCATGATCATGACGATAATGTGCTTCGTGTCTTACCCGGTTTATATCCTGATCCGCTATTTCCATTATTTGAAACGGAGGGGATAAACGCGCCTCCGGGGCAATGGCGGTCGATTTGGATAACAGTGGAGCTGGAAGGAAATGTGGAGCCAGGTCTATATAGCATCTGCATTGGTTTGGAATCAGAGGAGGGGGTCATGCAAGGGCGGGAGACCTTTGAATTGGAAATCATAAACGCCTCCCTTCCCAAGCAGCGGCTGATTCATACGGAATGGTTGCATGCAGACTGTCTTGCGACGCATTACGAGACGGAAATTTTCTCGGAGAAGCATTGGGCATTGATGGATTGTTATGTTCAAACGGCGTTTAAACACGGTGTTAACATGATATTGACTCCTTTGTTCACGCCGCCGCTTGATACCGATGTCGGCGGAGAAAGGCCAACAGTTCAGCTTCTCGATATTGAAGTGACCGCGCCGCATTCGTATCAATTCGGCTTCGATCGTTTGAAGAGATGGGTTGAAATGTGCCAAAGCCGTGGTGTCGAATACTTTGAGTTTTCTCATCTTTTCACACAATGGGGAGCCAAACATGCGCCGAAAATAATGGCAATGGAGCAAGGGGAATGCAAACAGATTTTCGGTTGGGAGACAGATGCGTCGGGAGAAGCGTACAGACGGTTTCTCGCGCAAATGCTGCCGTCCTTGACGAAATGGATTCATGAAAATGGCCTCTCGAAACAAAGCTTCTTTCACATTTCAGATGAACCCACTATCGATCATCTTGAATCTTATGGGAATGCAAGCCGAATGGTTCGAGAATATCTGGATGACTTTCCGATTATTGATGCCTTGTCTGATTATGATTTTTATGAGAAAGGCCTGGTGAAAAATCCGGTTCCGGCAAATGATCATATGGAGTCGTTTCTTGAGAACGGGGTGTCTCCATTATGGACTTATTATTGCTGCGTACAGTATAAAGCGGTTTCAAACCGTTTCTTTAATATGCCGTCCGCGCGCAATAGGATCTTGGGTATTCAGCTTTATAAGTACAATGTTTCCGGTTTTTTGCATTGGGGCTACAATTATTGGTATTCGCAGTTTTCACGCCGGGCCGTCGATCCGTATCGCGTAACGGATGCAGATCATGCCTTTGCATCTGGAGATGCCTACTTGGTATATCCCGGTGAACAAGGGCCGATCGAATCGATTCGTCTTGAAGTACTGCAAGAAGCGTTACAAGATTTACGGGCGCTGCAGCTCCTAGAGGAGATTCATGGCAGGCAGTACGTGCTGGATGCCTTGGAGGACGGGCTTGAGCGGCCGATTTCATTCCATTGCTATCCGGTCGAGGCCACATGGCTGTTATCGAAGCGGGAATGGATCAACAGGAAAATAAAAGAGCATTTACAGTAGAAAAAGAAAGCGTTAACAATACCATTGTATTCGGGAGGGAATCATGATGAAGAAGTTGTTTATGAAGAAATGGTTTGTTCTATTTGTAATGCTATGCATGATTGCAACTATGCGCATTCCGCCACCGGCCAGCGCAGCAGGAACGACATACTATGTGGATTCTGAAAATGGCAATGATGCTAATTCCGGTACCGACACATCGGCTGCGTGGAAATCGCTCACCAAAATCAATGCGACTGTTTTTAATCCAGGTGACACTCTCTTGTTTAAAACCGGAGGAATATGGAACGGACAGCTATCTCCAAAAGGATCCGGAGTAAACGGCAGTCCAATTGTGATCGATAGGTATGGTACCGGCAGCAAGCCTGTTATTAACGGTGGCGGGTTGAATAACACAGGGACGATCTATCTGGTCAATCAGGAATATTGGGAGATTAACAATCTGGAAATTACGAATGATGACAACCTGAGCACCAATGATACGACAGACGTTAGAATGGGCATCTATTATAAGATCGATGCCAATATATCGGAAAGCAACCATGTGTTCCATCACATTTATATTCGAAATTGTTATATCCATGATGTAGATGGGAACGAGAACGGGTCTGCCGCCGGGGCAGGGATCTCCGGAGAAATTGTCGGACCAAGCACAGCTTCATCTGCTAGATTCGATGACATCCGGATTGAACATAACACCTTGACGAAAGTAGACCGGACGGCAATCCAGCCGAATAAGTTGAACATTTTCACTTGTCCCGGTACAGACTCTTGCTTCCGAGACGGAGTCCGTAACAATAACCAATGGGGCACGGGTTTCCATGTAGCTAATAATACAATGAGCGATATTGGCGGAGACGGGATTCTCATGCGGGAAACCAAGGATGCGATCGTCGAGCATAACGTGTTGTCTAGCTTTGGAACAAGAGCGTTAACGACCACGGCTGTTGCCGGAATTTGGTTATGGAACGCCAATCATACGATATTCCAGTTCAATGAAGTATACGGAGGTCCTGCTTCGAACCAAGACGGCTGCGCATTTGACTTCGATTATTACGGCATCGATACTGTTTACCAGTACAACTATAGCCATGACAATCCGATGGGCACTGTTTTGCTTATGGGAGCGAATGAAAATGATATATTCCGCTACAACATCAGCCAAAACGACGGCTTGGCTTTCCGCCATTTTGCTTATAATGAGACGACGTCGGCGTATCTCTACAACAATATCTTTTATTATGACGGCGCTAATCATAAGATTAACGGAGACAGCAGTGATGAAACAAAATTAGGCTATCATTTCTATAACAATATTTTTTATAACACGAGCACGACAACACCGACGAAATGGGGAAATGGCAACTGGGATCAGCTGACGTTCAGCCACAACATTTTTTACGAAGCCAGCGGACAACATACACAGCAGGAGCCTTTCGATCCTTATGGGA
Organism: Paenibacillus sp. J22FR5; assembly: GCF_059691975.1. NCBI lineage: Bacteria > Bacillati > Bacillota > Bacilli > Caryophanales > Paenibacillaceae > Paenibacillus > Paenibacillus sp. J22FR5. The sequence continues at coordinate 282,447 of NZ_JCAUAN010000005.1, forward strand.
TGACGGGTAATCCGAAGTTTGTGAATCCCGGTTCGGGAAGTATTGGTCTTGATACGCTGCAAGGGTACCAGCTGCAAACGAACTCTCCTGCTATCGACGCCGGTATCGAAAGTCCGCAAGCTCAAGGAATCAAGGACTTTTATGGAAATATGATCAATGCCGTAAGTCCCGATATGGGTGTTCAGGAATTGACGGGAACTCCTTCCACAGCGATACGCATCTATGTACCACAGCAGCAGATGAGCGCCGTTGTGACAAGCAGCACGACAGGCCATAGCTCTATGAGTGCGGTAGACGGTCAGGATCAAACCTATTGGCAATCGGAAGACGGATCGAATCCATCCTTGACGATAGCTTTGGGAGGGACATACAACATCGATCGTGTCATCTACGTTCCTTCAGCAGATGATGCGGCCGGAGTCATTACCAATTACCAAGTGTATACAAGTACCGATGGCGTAGGCTTTACAAAAGTTGCTACCGGCACGTGGGCAAACAATACATATGGGAAAAGGGCGGTGTTCTCGTCCGTTTCGGCTTCCTATATTAAAATTATAGCACTGCATTCATCGGGACATACTTCTGCAGCGGAAGTACAGGTCGGAATCGGTACAGGAACAAATGGAGCGGGGCTTTACACGAAAATATCGCAATCATCTATGACCGCTACAGCTTCAAGTATTTATAGTAGTTCGTATGCTGCAGCCAAGGCGATTGATGGAAGTACTTCGACTTATTGGTATCCATCTAGTCTTCCAACACCTGCGAGTCCTCAGTATATCATCCTGACATTGAATCAAAAGTACACCATTTCAAAATTCGACTATAAACCTTATTCAGGGGCATACGCGGTTACAGCGTATAAATTGTACGTCAGTACGGACGATGTCAATTTCACGGCAATCCCAACCGGTACCGGCAACCCGGGCACATGGGCAGCAGATTCAAGCACGAAGGTAGCTACCTTTGATCCGCTAGAAGCGACAACTTTTAAGTTCGAAATGACTGCAACAGGAGGCAGCAGACCTGCGGTTTTAGAACTAAATCTGTATTCTCCAGATAATTCGGTGCCGGTTCCGGCTCAACCGACCCATCTGACAGCTTCGCCGGTTGATTCACAAGTGAACCTGATGTGGTCGACCGTAACGGATGCGACATACTATAATGTGAAGCGCAGTACGAACAGTGGTGGGCCGTATACGACGATTGCCGCCAGCGTAACAGGAGCAACTTATTCGGATGCGGGCTTAGTTAACGGAGCAACCTATTACTATGTAGTAACTGCAGCAAACCCCGGAGGTGAGAGTTCAAACTCTAAAGAAGTAAACGCAACTCCGGTACAAGCACCGACAGTACCGACAGTACCGACAGCACCATCCGATTTGACAGCGACAGCGGGCAATGCTCAAGTAAGCTTGACATGGAGCACCGTCACCGGCGCGACGTACTATAATGTGAAACGAAGTACGACCAGCGGTGGTCCGTATACGACGATTGCCGCCAATGTAACTGGAGCAACTTATTCGGATACGGGCTTAGTAAATGGAACAACCTACTACTATGTAGTGACAGCTGCAAATGCAGGTGGAGAGAGCTCGAATTCGAAGGAAACTGGCGCAATTCCGTTTTCCGACAGTAACAACGAAAGTAGTAGCAGCAACAGCACTTCGACAACTGCAACAGCCGGCCAGTCGGTTGAGCCGACCAAAGACGGTGTGCAAATTATCAATGTTCAGCCGGTAAGCGACAAAACCGCAGACGGGACATCGGTCGCAAAAGTAACCATCGAAGGAGATGCATTAGCGCAAGTGATGAAGCTGCTCAAAGCTTCGACAGAAGCGGATCAGCGAATTAACATCGAAGTCAAAGGCAATGAAGACATCGGCAAGGTCGAGGTTCCGGCCGCATCATTGGCGGAACTGTTAGCCGAAGTACCGGCAGCGGTGTTTTCCATGAAATATAATGGGGCAACCTATGACCTTCCGTTGAAGGTAGTGGACATATCTGGCCTTGCGACAGCGTTAGTGTCCGCAGCGAAAGATATAAAAGTCAGCATTAGTATCGAGAAAGTCAGCAGGACAACTTCCGCTGATATCGAAACGAAAGCCAAGCAAGCAGATCTGAAACCTATTACCCCAGCTGTAGACTTTAACGTAACGGCGGAAGCTAACGGGAAACAGGTATCTCTGAATGATTTCGGAAAGACTTATGTTACCAGAACGATTGAAATAACCAAAGTGGTAGATGCGAAGAACACAACCGTGGTTCAATACAACCCGGCAACAGGAACTTTGAGCTTCGTACCTGCGACCTTCTCGGCGTCGGATGGAATTACGAAAGCAAGCCTAAAACGTCCGGGTAACAGTATCTATACAGTTGTAGAGTCCGCCAAAACATTTGAGGACTTGAAAGGCCATTGGTCTCAAGCCGACGTTGAATTGTTGGCATCTAAGCTTATTATTAACGGAATGACAGAGAGCAGCTTCGCTCCGCAAAAAGAAATTACACGCGCACAATTCGCAGAGCTTCTAGTACGTGCTCTGGGGCTGTCGGAAACGAACACAGCACAATTTACCGACGTGAAAACGAATGATTGGTTTGCAGGAGCCATCGGTGCTGCAAGCAAGGCCGGGTTAGTGGAAGGCTTTGAGAACGGCACATTCCAGCCGGATGCGAACATTACTCGTGAGCAAATGGCTGTGATGATCACACGCGCAATGAACTTTGCGGGCAAGAAAGCAGCAGCGGATGTGAAGGACTTAGCCAGATTCACAGATGCTGGGTCCATCAGTGAATGGGCTAAGGATGCCGTAACGCAATCGGTAAATGCGGGAATCATCAATGGCGTGACCAATCAGACCTTCGTACCGAGCGCGAAAGCAAGCCGTGCCGAAGCGGCGGTTATGCTGAAGCGTTTGCTGCAGTATGAACAATTCATTAATTAATTAATATTATAAAAAACGGAGTCCAGCGTTTGAACGCAAATGGGGCTCCGTTTTTTAGAGTTTCGGTGCAACAATCTACTGCAGAAAGGACAGACGAATGATTGCATTCGACCTGCCCTTTCTTTATCATATGCATGACTTCTATCCCGGCAATTGTTTTCTCTGCATCACTTTATAAGCACGATCATGATAATCAAGCTGAAATGATTTCAACATCGTCGGAGAACCATCCAGCAAAAGCACATCATCCAAATGAATGACGGTCTCCTCACAAATCCATCCTCGAATAAAATCTATAGATGTACCCTGCTACAGCAGGTCAAACTATAAAATACGGAATTACGCTAATAAGACGGCTGGTTGTTTGTTCAAGCTTTAATCGTATTTACGCTAAACTACTAGCCAAAAACTCTACTATAATCTAATATATTTTATATTTTTGACGCGATTATTTTTGTTAATCTTAATAAGAGAGTTAAATGGTTATTGGGAGGTATATCAACATTAGGAAAGTACATCTGCTCTAATGAGAATAACCGTGGTATTTATAAATTAATCAGTGCCTTGCGAATCATGGCCATATTTCTTGTAAACGCTTTATTTTTATAATGGGAGGTTTTTTTCTTGAAAAGAAGAATAGGAAAATTGTTTGGTACATTGTTTTTAATCTGTTCTCTTTTGATCAATTTTCTTCAAGTACCGATTGCGGCTGCAGCCGATATAGAAATACCGCAGGATGCAATTAAAATTAATGGCGAAGCTGCAAATCCTGGAAATATTGGTAACGATAATAATGGACAAGAAGGAGGTTATGCTTGGATCGATCACGGTAGTGCCAATTCGTTTATCACTTATGAGGTAACGGTTGGCACCGCTGGATGGTACAACTTCGCCTTCCGATATACCGCTGGAACAGTTGGTGCAGCTAAAGAAAGAACGTTAGCTATAGATACCAATGGTCATCTAAAAGTATCAACGTTGAGTCTTCCGGATACGGGCACATGGAATACGTGGAATACAGTCTTAAAAACGATACAGCTTGAAGCTGGATTAAACACCATTACACTTCGTTCAGAAGCAGTATCGAATGGCATGTGTTTGGACTATTTCCACGTGTGGAAACTAACAGAAGAAGCATCCCTCTCGTCGATTAAGTTTGGGAGCGATTCAATATCTGTTGATGTAGGGAAGACAGCACCTACCGTTGTACAAGCTGTCTACTCCGACAGTTCAACTGTTAATTTGTTGAGTGGCATGATTTATGCTTCCTCCAATAATCAGATCGTTTCGATTGATTCGTCTGGTACGGTTACCGGGGTAGGGGAAGGAACCGCAATGATCACCGCCACATATGGCGCATATACCGCAACGGCGAATATAGCGTCCAATATGCCAAAATTTACTGTTGATCTGGCGAACGCTTACCGCCCTGCAACACATGTAGCTTCTGGTATGCTTTATGGTTTGGCGGAAGCAGGAAGACCGGACAACACACTCATTGCTCCGATAAAACCTAAGAACTTCACGCAGATGGCACCAGGCGGCGGACAGCTTCCGAATGGTGAGACGACACCTATTGGCGATGCACTTCTGGTTGCACCGATCGCGAAGGAGAACGGGGCGACTGTCACGATCCGTATGCCGGATAAGTATCCCAATTTCCCTTATGAATGGGTGAGCTGGGATGATTGGTACGCTAAAGTCACGTCGATCGTGAATGCCCGAATAAGCTCTGGAGCAACTAACATTTACGCATACGAATTATGGAACGAGCCGAATTGGACTTGGGATACGACGAAAGCTGGATCCTTTAATGAAGGTTGGGAAAAAACATACGACAAAATCAAATCTTTGGATCCCAATACTAAGATTATGGGTCCAAGCATTAGTCTTTACGATGAGACTTATATTCGGAATTTCCTGACTTATTGCAAAGCAAATGATTGCTTGCCTGATATCATCAGTTGGCATGAGCTTGGAGATCCGGAGCCGGAAGGTAACTTCAGAGACAAGCCTGGTACCCCGTACATTAAGAACCATCTTGCAAGTTATCGAGCGTTGGAAGTGGAGTTAGGTATTTCTCCACGTCCGATTAGTATCAATGAATACGGCGTTCAGACCGAAGAAGGTATTCCTGGCAACATGGTGCAATACTTCGCACAATTCGAACGTGGTGGTGTAGATACGGCCGATCTTGCATTCTGGTTCAGGCCAGGACGGCTCAGCAACCTGATTACGGATCAAGGAAAGAAGAATGGCGGCTGGTGGCTGTATAAATGGTATGGCGACATGACTGGCAACATGGCGATGACAAAACCTAAATCAGAGACTATGACGCTGGGATTGGATGGCATTGCGAGCATAGATACGGATAAGGAAACGGCTCGAATCTTGTTCGGTGGAACGGACGGAGATTCTGTCATTCAGATAAAGGGATTCTCAGATACCTTGAACTTTGGAAATGAGGTCCATGTGAAGGTGCAAGCGACACCTTGGTACGGAGTGGACACAGCCGTTGACGAGCCATTCGATTATTTCGATGGAAACTTTGAAGTCCACGATGGACAGATTTCCGTCCCACTCAGCGGATTGAAAAGCGCATGGGGATACAGCATGATCATTACGACGTCGGATGGCACCGTAAACACGGTTGAACCTATCGTAGCAAGATATGAAGCAGAAGGAGCAAGAGTAAATCGTGCTGTATACCGGCAAAGCTCTTATGCTTCAGAAGGTCGTTATGTCGGAAATATAGACTTTGCAGACAGCTATGTTCAATTTGAAAATGTTCATGCGGATGCGGCTGGCGTTTATGAGCTTGAGATCGGTTACGCCAATGGGATGTCCAACTCTTCTTCACATATTTTGACAGTAAACGGACAAAGCGCCGGAAACGTAACTTATCCGAAGACAGGTGGCTGGATGAATGCGGTTCCAAACGGTGGCAATCGTAAGACGATTATCATTACTACCACGCTTAGGGCGGGTGACAACACGATTCGATTAACAAAAGGTGATAGTTACGCTGAGCTGGATTATATAAGAGTAGTCGGCGTTGTACCTGAGGTTGGCGTGCAATCGGTCAACGTTCAAGTGGAGGATAATACACAAGTCATTGTGAATGATTCTTTGCAGATAAGCGCTGAAGTTACCCCATCTGGGGCGACGAATAAACAGGTTGTTTGGTCCGTAGTGAATTCGGATGGTTCAGGAACACCCTATGCTAGTATTACCCAGAATGGATTGTTAAAGGGATTAGCACCGGGAGATGTTAAGATTACTGCAACCTCTGTCGATAATCCGCATGCATCCGATACGGTATCGTTAACGATTACACGCAGCCATCCTCTCGTAGTGGACCTGACTGACCGATATCGCCCGGTAACTCATGCAGCTTCCGGCTCATTATATGGTTTGGCAGAGGAAGGTCGGCCAGGGGATGACTTAATCGCCCCGACCAAGCCCTTGATGTTCACGCAGATGGCACCTGATGGTGGACAGTTGCCGAATGGAGAGACGACGCCGATTGGGGACGCACTCAAGGTGGCACCAATCGCTAAACGTAACGGTGCAAAGGTGACGATTCGAATGCCAGATATATATCCTAACTTTCCATACCAATGGATAGGCTTGGATGACTGGAACAGCAAGGTCGACAATATTGTAAATGCGAGAGTCGCTTCTGGTTACGATAATATTTATGCCTACGAATTATGGAATGAGCCAGATTGGACATGGGATACAACGAAAGCTGGCAATTTCCTTGCAGGCTGGAAAAACACCTATAACCGCGTTCGGGTTTTAGATCAAACAACGCCAATTATGGGCCCAAGCTATAGTATATTTGTAGAAAGCCAGATGAGAGCATTCTTGACTTATTGTAAAGAGAATAATTGTTTGCCCAATATCATTAGCTGGCACGAGTTAGGTGACTACGAAGGTAAACCTAATCCGCAAAACATTCAATCGCGTATACGGACGTACAGGCAGATTGAGCAGGATCTTGGCATTGCTCCATTGCCGATCAGTATTAACGAATATATGGCGGCTTCCGAGGATACGATCCCAGGGAATACGATCCAATATATCGCTCAATTTGAACGAGGCGGCGTGGAGACTGCAAATGCCGCTTTCTGGTTCAGACCCGGTAGGATGAGCAATATTATCACGAATACGGGTGAAGCAAATGGATCTTGGTGGCTGTACAAATGGTACGGAGATATGTCAGGGAAGATGACCATGACGGTACCAGCAAGGACCGCTGCAATGGGACTCGACGGAATAGCAAGCCTCAATGAGACGAGCGGTGAAGTACATGTCTTATTCGGCGGAGACAATGGCAGCAATAGGATAGTAGTCAATGGATTCAATTCTTCGTCTCTTTATTCCGAGCGAGCACACGTGAAGGTGGAAGCATCCCCGTGGAATGGTGTTGATAGTGCAGTAAAAGAGCCGATCGCTCTCTATGAAGGTGAATTCGATATTGTGAATGGCCAAATCACGGTGCCGATAACCGATATGCATAAGATTTGGGGATATCATTTGCTCATTACCCCATCGAGTACGGAGAAATCCCGCTACGAAGGTGAGCATGCGACCCTTCATCAAGTGACAATATTGGAAAGCGACTTCGTATCGAATAAACACTATGTCGGACTCATGAATGATCCGAGCAGCTATGTGGAATTTCATGTAAAGGTGCCTAATACCGCTACGTATGCCTTGCAAATCGGATATGCTAACGGTACAGATACCGAATCCGTGCAATCGCTGTTGGTTAATAATGAAGCCACAGCTACAGTATCTTATCCGTCAACCGGCGGCTGGCTCTCGAACGGTCATACCGGTGAAAAATCCGTTAATATTAGTCTAATCGCGGGTGAGAATACGATCAGACTGATAAAAGGAGCGACAGGGGGACTTGTCGATATCGATTATATTCAGTTGAACAAGAAGGGAATATTCGAGCTTCGTTCGGAAGCAGAGAAATCCGAGATCAACGATGCGCTGACATTCAGCGGCAGTTACGCGTCGGATGCTGGCTATGTCGGTTTCATAAATAACTCTAACAGCTATGTACAGCATCGCGTTATCGTTCCAACTTCCGGCATTTATACGATGGAGATCGGATATGGTAACGGAACAAGCAGTAATGCATCCGATAAGCTTGCTGTAAACGGTATTGAACTATCTCCGGTTATCTTGGCTCCAACTGGGGGTTGGATAAATGAATTTGGGAATAAAGGAAACCGTAAGATCATTACGATGACTGTCGAGCTAATTGCGGGGGAGAACACGATACGGTTTACAAAAAATGAAGGTTTTGCTGAATTGGATTTCATCAGACTAATCCAATCGTTTCAAGCGGTGACGAAGGTTAACGTCAGTACGAAGAATGGTGAAACGGAGATCACAACAGGAAATACACTACGATTTACCGCAGATGTGCTTCCTGCGGATGTGACGGAGTCCTCTGTCACATGGGCAGTATATGAACCAGACGGTTTAGTCACGAACAAGGCAACGATAAATGGGAATGGTGAGTTAACAGCAATATCGGCCGGCACCGTGAAAGTGACTGCTAGCTCCATTAACAATCCTGACGTGTCGGGTTCTACACAGATCACGATCAAAGATTTACCAAGCAGCAATGCAGACTTAAGCGGCTTGAGCGTAAGCAGTGGAGCGTTGAACCCGACATTTGCTTCAGCAACAACAAGCTATACGCAAAGCGTAGCGAACAGCGTGACGAGCCTGATGGTCACACCGACGGTATCAGATGCAACGGCAAGTGTGAAGGTGAACGGAGTAAGTGTAACTAACGGTAATACAAACGAAGCAATTCAGCTTAGCGTAGGTGCGAATACCATTACGGTAGTCGTGAAAGCACAGGACGGTACAACAACGAAAACATACACCGTCACGGTGACACGTGCGGCTGCATCTACGACTAGTCAATTGGATAGCGGTTCTTCACCAACGTCGACACCAACGCCAGCACCAAACCCTGAACAAATCACAGTTGAGTCGAAAGTTACTGTAAAAGATGGCTCCGTTCAATCAACTGTTGATGCAGACGAATGGAAAAAGGCACTTGACGAGGCAAATTCAGATGCTAGCGGCAAAACGAAAATCAGTTTGGACATTAAAGAAATCGCAGGAGCCAAAGAATACGTGCAGCAATTGCCGGAGGGTTCAATCTCTAGCAACAAAGAGCCTATTCATCTTGTGATTAAAACGGCTATTGCTTCAATCGATGTACCAAGCAATATGTTTAAAGGAACAGACGCACCTGCAGGCGATCTCTCGCTCAAGATTGCTCATGTAGACAAAAATAGTTTAAATCGTGCTGCGAAAAACGCCGTTGGGAATCGCCCTGTTATTGAACTGAATGTTCAGTCTGGGGATACCAAAGTGAGCTGGAGTAATCCAAGTGCGCCAGTTACGGTCAGCATACCGTATACACCGACTGCTCAGGAGCTGAAAAATCCTGAACACATTGTGGTCCTTTATATCGATGGAAAAGGACAAGTCGTTCCTGTACCAAACGGCAAATATGATCCTCAAACGGGTGCCGTCATTTTCTCTACTACGCATTTCAGTACGTATGCAGTATCCTACGTGGATAAGACCTTCGAAGATGTGGCTGCATTAGATTGGGCTAAAGAGCAAATCGGAACGTTGGCGTCCAAGGGGATCATAAATGGTACATCGGATAATCAGTTCAGTCCCGAACAAGCGGTAACGCGCGCTGATTTCCTAGTCCTACTGGTTAAAACCCTTGGACTGCAAGGCGAATTGGGTGAATCATTTGCCGACGTTTCCGCTGACAAGTACTACAGTGATGCGATCAGAATCGCCAGAAAGCTTGGCATTACCTTCGGCGACGGCAATAATAGGTTTAATCCAAATGCCAAGATCACGAGAGAAGATATGATGGTTTTAACCAATCGTGCTTTGAAAGCAGCTGGTAAACAATTATTGACGGATGCATCGGTAGATTCAATCGCTCATTTTACAGATAAAGCTACCATTGCCGGCTATGCCGCAGAAAGCGTCAATGCTTTGGTACAGGCTGGTTTAATCCACGGGTTTGACAATGCCGTACAACCTAAAGATACAACCACCAGAAAAGCGCAAGCTGCCGTTCTAATCTATAATCTGTATAATTACTTATACTAACTAACATGACATATTACCGAAAGGCAAGCAGGTTTTTAAAAATTAATTAAAGATAATGCTTGAGAATTACCCTCATTATTCAGCAGAGGCTGTAACGGTTCTGTTGAAAATGCTGGAGCACCCTTCTTAGATCGTCACAAATTCGTGGCGGTCTTTCTTTATTAATGATTCCTATTTCAGCTAAGATTTGTACAAGAAAAATCACTTTTACCGGAAGTAATCATACCTATTTATAGGGAAAGTCAGCAGATACACAAGCCATAGTCATCTATAGGGAATATGAATGTATGAAATTCAACAGTAGAGGAGGGGGAACCTATTCTTGGCTCGACAGAGATCATTTCAAAAGGAGAAACATCAGTTCGCCCCAAAATTTCAGTTATCGTAACTGTTTACAATACTGGGGAATTCCTCAGTAAGTGTTTGCAATCTATAATTAACCAAACAGTATGGAGTGTCATGGAGTTAGTTATTATCAATGATGGTTCAACAGACCATTCCTCCGAAATTATTAAAGAGTTCGTGAAACAAGAACCTGAACGTATTATAAGTATACACTTTGCTGAAAACCAAGGTGTAGGTAACTCTCGGAATGTAGGGATTGCACAGTCTAGAGGTGACTATATTGGTTTCGTTGACTCGGATGATTGGATTGCTAACAATATGTTTGAAGTGTTGTATACAAAAGCTTTAGATGGGCATGACATGGTAATTTGTGATTATTTTAGTAGGTATGAAGATGAAGATCTGACTATTCCAGAGAAGGGATTTTCACAAGACATCTTTACGCAAAAACAGGCTATTCTTTACGCTCAAGTGGTTCCTTGGAATAAGCTCTACAAAAAGGAATTACTACAAAAAATTCAGTATTTGAATATTTGGTATGAGGATGTTGCATCAACTCCAATTTTGATCAGTCTAGCGAATATACCAGCTTATTTGAATGTTCCCTTATATTATTATAAAAGGTCTAGACCTGGTTCTATCGCAAATAGCAGCGGACCCAAAGTATTAGATATTTTACGAGCCTGGGACCGTTTAATCGAACATGCACACTTGAATTATAGGTTTAAAGAGGAAATTCTCTTTTTTGTAACCAAATGTATTAATTATTATATTGGATTCAAACCGGAGTATGCTGAACATTTCTGGGCATATGCAAGGAAGCATCGAGAACTATTAAGCGGCGGAGAGTATAATCGCAAAGCAGTTGAAACTAGAGAAATTCGTGACTTATTTGGTTTATTTAACAACAGAACGAAAAAATATGCGGCTCCCAAAAAACGAACCTTGAGAATCATACAAGTCATTTCACCTGTCTGTACCCCTGTATCAGCTGTTGACGCAGCTGGAACAGAGAAAATGGTTTACGAAATTACGCAGGAATTGGTAAAACGTGGACATAAGGTTGTTTTATATGCTCGTAAGGGAAGTAAAGTTTCAGCCAAGTTAGTACCCTTCCCCAAAAATTTCGAAGATCGACACTTACCCGCATTTATCCGAAAAACAAGACCTTCGAAAGTAGATCTGATTCATGATCACACGTTTACATCTATCGTCAGATTAAGAAAAATGGGAATTCCCGTGTTACCCACTCATCATTTACCTACCAATAAAGGATTCCATGATTCCGTTTATGTCAGTTACGCTGCTCGGGAAAATGCTAGCGCCAAAGGCCAAGTCGTTCACAACGGAATTAACCCGAATGAATACGAGTACAGTGAAGAAAAAGATGACTATTTATTGTTTATCGGGAGGATAGTACCCGACAAAGGCGTCATTCATGCAATTGAAGTCGCTGAACGCAATCATCAAAAGCTTATTATAGCCGGACCCATTAATGATGAAGAATATTTCCGTAACATTTTGCTGCCCCGTATTAATAATAATGAAAACATTCAATATATAAGCGCTGTTGCAGGCAAACAAAAACAGGAGCTCCTTAAGAGAGCTCGATGTGTCCTCTTTCCGTCTATTTGGAAGGAGCCTTTTGGACTTGTTTTGATTGAGGCTATGATTTCAGGCACCCCCGTATTAGCCTTGAACAATGGTGCCGCCTTAGAGGTACTTGAAGGTTTTCCTCAGTTAGTATGCAATAGCATAGATGAACTTGCGCACAAAGCTTTATATGAGTCATTCCCGCCATCACATGTCCTAAGGGAATATGTGCTTAACAAGTTCACGACTTCTACAATGGTGGACCAATATATCACGTTGTATGAACAAAAAATTAATGAATTGAAGAGAAGAGGAGTAAATTTAAAACTGCTAAGAAGAAAAAAAATAAAACTGCTAAGAAGAAGAATAAAATTAAAACTGCTAAGAGGAAAAAAGTACATCTTAAAGAAAAATATACCAGCTAAAAGAAGAGTAACAAAGCGAATAAAAACAACTAAAAGAAGAGTAACAAAGCGAATAAAAGCAACCAAAAGAAGAGTAACAAAGCGAATAAAAGCAACTAAAAGAAGAGTAACAAAGCGAATAAAAGCAACTAAAAGAAGAGTAACAAAGCGAATAAAAGCAACTAAAAGAAGAGTGAAAAAGCAAAAGAGAGCATAAATAGACAAGGAAAAATCGTCAAACGTAACGAACAAGATCATTGAAGAAGAAGCCTATAGGGCTTCTTTTTTTAGGAATTTAAAGCATTCAAATTGGATAGCGGGGGCGATGAACTACTTGACATTGCGATTAAACATGTCATAATGATAATATCAAATCGACATTAAAGTTGTGAAAGCAGGTGGCACAATGGATACTAACGAAAATGAATCACCCTACACTTCCCATAAATATCGGACACCTGATGGAGCACCTAGCGACATCGTCATCTTCACTATTACCTCAACTGAGAAAAATACCACAAAAAAGGCGCTGCCCATTCGGGATCTGCAGGTCCTGCTAATACAAAGAAAACAATGGCCGTTTGAAGGCCAATGGGCTTTACCTGGCGGGTTTTGCCAAGAGACGGAAAGTATGTACGCATGTGCAATGCGGGAATTGCAAGAAGAAACCAGTGTGACGGATGTTCATATGGAATACTTTAACGTCTACAGTCAACCTGGCCGTGATCCGAGAGGATGGATCATTTCTCACGCTTTCTTCGCCTTAGTTCACGAGAAGTGGTTAGCTGAAAGGCGTGCCGACACGGATGCGTCTGATGTGCGCTTATTTACTGTTGAGGAGGCTCTTGGGCTAGCGTTAGCTTTTGATCATAGGGAGATATTGACCGACGCGTTGCAGAAAATCCGAGAAAAGATGCTCACAACGACGATTGCCAAGGAATTCCTTCCTGAAGAGTTTACGATTGGTGAACTGTATCAAGTCATCCAAACCGTAGTTCCGAATTTTGAGGAAAGTAACTTCATTCGCAAAATCACGTCTACGCAAAGCCGCAAAGGAATTATTGAAGAAGCAGTAGACCGTAACGGAGTGCCAAAGCTTTCAAACCGCTACTCGCAGCGAGCAGCGCAGTTATACCGTTTTACCGATCTGACGCCACAGCTGTCCATTTACAGCTAGGCGCTTCTCTTTTACCCTTTGATAATGTCGTATTGACAGTATTATTTGGCGGGAATTAAACTTAAGGAGGCGTTTTGTATGAAAAAAGCATGGTCATTATTGGTATTATTCATCAGTATGGTTGCCATTGCCATCTACACATCATCAACGTCCATTGAAATCGTTGCGACTACGACAGGCTTGTTGTGCGTATGGTTGACAGCTAAGCAAAATATATGGGCGTGGCCGGTAGGCCTGGTCAATGTTGGTTGTTTCTTCGTGATGTTCGGGGAGGCCAAACTTTACGCGGATATGATGCTGCAGGTGATCTTTTTCGTCTTAAGTGTGTATGGTTGGATCATTTGGCTGACGAAAAGAGAAGGAACGAAGGTTCGCCCCACTCGACAAATAACATCCCGACTCACGTTCATTTTAAGTATTATTTTGGTGGCTGTGACCCTGCTCTGGGGCTATGTTCTACAAACATATACGGATGCATCGATTCCATATGCCGATGCTCTCATTGCGACCCTAAGCGTCATAGCTCAGTATTTACTCTCATCGAAAGTGCTTGAGAACTGGCTCATCTGGATTGCCGTCGACGTAATGTCAGTAGCCATGTATGCTTACAAAGATCTGTATGCAGTAGCCTTCCTGTACTTTATTTTCTTGTTCATCGCCATTGCCGGATATGTCGGATGGAAACGAGAGTTACAATTCGTAGATCGGAGGGAGCCGCTATGTCCCAACACAGAACAGGCTTGACACTCGGGAAATTTGCGCCGCTGCATGGGGGTCATCAATTCATGATTGAGACAGCAATCAAGGAGATGGATGAAGTGATCGTTGTCATCTACGATTGTCCCGAAACGACGGATATTCCTTTGCGTGTCCGTTCTAATTGGATCCGTACCCTCTATCCGCAGGTGCAGATTATCGAAGCGTGGGACGGTCCTATGGAAATGGGGGATACGCCAGAAATTAAAAGCATGCATGAAGCATATATTCTGCAGAAGCTGAAGGGGCAGAAGGTTACACACTTTTATTCCAGCGAATTTTACGGGGATCATATGAGTGCTGCTTTAGGGGCAGTTAACCGCCAGGTCGATCCGGATCGGCATACATTTCCGGTTTCTGGTACCCAAGTGAGGCAACAGCCTTTTGACAATAGAAGGTTCCTGAGTCCCCTTGTTTATAAGGATATGATTGCGAAAGTCGTATTTCTTGGTGCTCCTTCGACAGGTAAATCCACCCTTTCCGCCTACATGGCGAAGCGGGAGAATACAGTTTGGATGGCAGAGTATGGACGGGAATATTGGGAGAAGCACCAAGTAGATCGAAGATTAACATTAGAGCAGCTAGAAGAGATTGCGGAGGGACATTTGGAAAGGGAGGAGCTTCTTATGAAGGAAGCGCGAGATGTTCTCTTCGCCGATACCAATGCGATTACAACGTATATGTTCTCTCACTACTATCACGGCAAGGCGACGCCACGTTTGACACAAATGGCAGTGGATGCGGCGTCACGGTATGATCTTGTTTTTGTTTGCGATACGGATATTCCCTACGCGGATACCTGGGATCGTTCAGGGGAGGTACAGAGATTTGTGTTCCAGAAGCAGATTATCGCTGATCTGAAAATGAGACAAATCCCTTATTTCATGCTAAATGGGACTCTCGAAGAGAGAGCAGAAAACGTCAGCCAGATTTTGAAGCAATATCGTAAATATCGTAGTTTGAGTGAATGTTTAATGACGAATACAGTTAGCGGTGGAAGGGAGTAATGATCATGAATGAAACGAACTTGTTGGGCAAAATCAAAGGCGGACTGTATGGCGTCGCCATTGGCGATGCGTTGGGCGGAACGACCGAATTTATGAGTGTTCGGGAAATCCAAGCGAGATATGGGTACTTGACGGAGATCATTGGCGGGGGTGTGTGGCGATTAGAGCCCGGGGAAGTGACAGACGATACGATGATGACATTGTGTGTGACCGAGGGGATATTGGAACAGCCGAGGAATCCGCTAGATGCCATCGGTGTTCAGTTTATGAATTGGTATCAAACGAGGCCAAAAGATATTGGCAATATCATTCGACATACTTTTGAAAATTACGAAGGGAATTGGTTCGAGGCTGCTTATATAACGGATCTCGATATGGGTCAGAGCGGAGGAAACGGTTCTTTAATGCGTTGTTTGCCCGTCGCTTTGGCCTACACAAACGTGGATGAAATGGAGCGCATCTCCCATATGCAATCCAAAATGACCCACTATGATGAAAGGTGCAGCCAAGCTTGTATCATTTATAATCGCATAGCTTTTCGATTATTACAGGGAGAAGAGTTGAAAGAGGTGATCCAGCAGGAGCTGATCGGAACCGAATATGAAAGTATACTCACGTCTGAGCCAAATTGCGAAGCCAGTGGGTTTGTGGTTCATACGTTTCGCTGGGTGCTCTACATTTTGCTGGAGGCTTCGGATTTTAGTGAGGTCGTACAACGAGCAGCTAATTTAGGCGGAGACTCTGATACGATTGGCGCGATTGCCGGTGGGCTGGCAGGCATTTATTATGGCTATGAGCAGATTCCTGCTAAGTATGCGGAGGCGATTTTGATTAAGGATCGCTTGGACGAGATTTCGGCGCGGTTGCTTGGGGTGAGGGCTGGTTTGTGATTGTTGAGAAATAATAACCGTTTTTCAAAATTGAGGATAGTATTGCTTTAATAAATTTGTCCTAACCATATAAATTCCAATATGTGGTACGATTAGAGATGAAGTTATGTAGAATGGGAATTTGGTGGCGTAAGAAGTTTTCAAAATATGAAATACAAGTGAATAGTAAAGTAATTACTGTATTAAAACCGCTTAACATACCGCATCAACTATGGTTCGCAGAACCGGTCATTGATTCGCGTAGCGTGCTTGCCAATGCGGAAGGGTTCACTTTTATGAGAGATTTGCTTCTAATTGCCTCCCAACATAAAGAGAGCAATGTCATGTTCTATGTGCCTAGGCCAATGTTAAATCAAGAAACACCAGCCATGGCAATAGACGAAATCAAGAGTTGGTACAAAATTGGTGAATTTGATTTGGACTTGGTTATGTTTAACTTTCACAACTTACATATTCGTTCGAAAGATATAAAAAAAGTTATAAAGGCTATTCGGTACCTTCCCAAAACGACAGTTGGAATTGAACCTGATTATGAAGTTCTTCGTTCTTATAAAGAAAAGTATGTATATTGGCAACTTAAGAATCTACTTCATACAAAGGCTTACTCCAAAATGTTGATTATAAGTGGTGGTCGTGATGTTCTCTTGAATTTGTCTGATATTGCAGACGGATTTACCGACTTAGAGGATGATAGTAGATATAACTTTGATGCGCACTCGCATGCTGATCGTATCGGCACATCAAAGGACAATGGGTTGAATTTTTTCTATTATTTTAAGGGTGATGTTTTAGGGAAAACAAAAGAAAGCGCTAATTGAAGGGGAGGTCAACATGCTATCGAATAAGCAAGAAGAGAGCTTAAGTAAATTTATGAGTAAGATTCTACGACATACTCCTGAGCATTTTGGTTTGGCTTTGGACCACGAGGGGTTCTGCCATCTAGAGGAGTTATTAGCCGCTATATGCTCAGAGGTTAGATGGTCATTTATCTCAATTGAAGATATCACTCAGGTGGTTAGAAACTGCTCTAAACAGCGTTATGAAATCGCAAATGATTGTATTCGTGCCAACTATGGTCACAGTGTAGACAGGTTGGCATATAAAGAGTCGAGGCCGCCCAAAGTACTTTATCATGGTACCAATACGAAAGTTGTTGATATCATTCTTTCTGATGGGATTAAGCCTATGGGCAGGCAGTATGTTCATCTATCTGAGTCACTTGAATTCGCAATTCTAGCAGGGAAAAGACGAGGAGAGTTAGTTATTCTTGAAGTAGATGGCGAAGCTGCGTTCGACAATGGCGTGAAGTTTTATGCTGCCAATCATGGCGTTTGGCTTGCCGATGTAGTGCCTGCACGATACATATCGAAGAACCAGTAGATCGTTCATTTTAAGCTGTTCACTAACAATGAGTCAAATCACAAATTTGGGTTAGAAAATGTTTAATTGAGAGGAACATTAAAAATAGCCCACCAGCAAGAATAAACACTACGCCTGCAATTGCAATCCATCTATGCTTCTTCGTTCTAGCATTTTTGTCTGTATGTTCATGATTCCAATCATCTGATTTTTTGATTTTAGATCACCATTCCTTGTCTAAATCGTAGGAGGCAGGTAAGTTGCCTGCAGCTGTAATTACTGCCTCACCGACTTTGCAGCCTCCTTGCCGTTCTCTAATTTTTACACACTCTGCTAGGAGCTTTTTGCCCCCGGCTCTATGTATAGCGCCATCAATGCCACCGCGTCAAGAAGGCTTGTATTTGCAGCATTAACGATAATATCAACTTCGATTTTTGTGATGTCCCCTTTAGTAACGGTAAGCGTTGTTTGATTAACCGTGATGAAATTTTGCAAATGGACTCCTCCTACAAAAGCATTCAAAACAAAATATTACAAAGATAACTCCTCACCAACCGAAAACACCCCATACCGCTCCAATGCCTTCGTCGATGACTCCAACATACGTCTTTTCAAATAATCCCCTTCAATGACCTGAACTCGTTTCCCGAGAAAACGGATCTTGCTTAGCAAATACTCCTTTTCGTCGCCGAGCAAACATACTCGAACTCTATAAATATCATTATCCGCATCGTATGCAACGTCTTTCTCGAAGCTGGAGAGGGCGTATAGGATACGGGATAACTCTCTGTTATATTCACGAACGACTTCAATAACAGCTTCGGCTTTACGAGAGTCGAGGGTCTGTTTGATTTTCATAAGAATGCTATCTACATCAAAAGTTTGAAGTTCTTCTGCAGAAACAGATGTAATCTTATCCAGTCTGGTACTCATAAAAGCGTGATGGCGGAGATGATACCACAGCAGGTACCATTCTCTTTTGACCATGGAATATTCTAATTTGTAAGGCAGTCCGGATTGGTTCGAATGAATGCGTCCGCCTTTGATTTCGCAAGTTAAACGAATTGCGCTCTTTTCAGTGATAAGCCTTCTTAAAGGGCGCAACAGCGGATGATACATCTGTTTTTCCATACTTCTGGCTTTTTCAATGAGATGTTCCGAGGTATCCATGACCGCATCCTGTTCGAGGATCGAGCGCAGCTTGCCTAACGTGTCAGGCGTGAAAGCTTCATCCGCCGCGGGATGCCCTAGCATCGTTTTGAGCCAGGCTCTTTCGTGCGAGGTGACCATGAACGTACCCGAGTCCTCCAGACGGGAAATAATCTGGTGGTTAAAAATTTTCTCAAACAGATTCATAGTAGGCTTGAATCTCCTTCCATTCGGCGATCATTTCCCTGCGTAACTGGACAGGCTCCAGGATTTCGCAGCTAGAACCGAAACTGCGCAGCCACGGCTTAATTTCAGTCGTCCCGTTCACCGTGATCTCATAGATAAAAGAGTGCTCGTCCTCTTGCACAATTTGCCCCCATTGACCTTGTAGTCGTACTCGCTCCTTGACGAAGTTAGGCTCAGCCCTTTCTGGATTGTAAAATCGAGCACGAACCGTCACGGGCCGCCCCGTATCAATCAGCCAGCTATACCGAATTTTCTCAAGCAGCTCATTCGTCCTGTTCTCAAATACATCTTCAGCTACGGACTCATCTTCTTCGATTTGGGTGATTCCCTCCAAGCGATACTTCCGAATTCCCTCTCTGCCACTTGTGAGTAAATACCATCGTCCATACTGGTGATCGTAGACGACTTTAAGGGGGAGTGTTTTTTCAACTTTCCCATTCGTATCTCGCTCGAATAAAGGGTTCGTGTTCTTGGAGGCGTAGCTTTTTTCGGATTTCGGTGAGAAATATAAGAAGCGAACTTTACGATGGCTGCGAATGGCATGAAGGATCGTAAACAAATGTGCTTCATCCAAAATCCGTGAGTAGTAGTGGTACTTATATAAAAAAGGTTCAATGGCATGCTTCTCAGCCTGCTGGCGAAGAAAATGCTTCTTCAAGCCATCGCGCAGCAAATAGCCTTGAACAGATGGTACTTGCGTATTCGCCATGACATCCACGAAATCATATACATCATAAAGTTCCTCATCCGACAATTCCTCTATCAAGCTATTCTGGATACAGTATCGATAAGGACGAGCCCCCGGCTGTCTTGTAATGACACCAACTTCCTCCAAATACTTGAGATCGGAACGAATAGTTTTCTCATCGGGCAGTGAAAGCTCGGAAGACTGACTGGCGCAACAGAAGTCTAGCAGTTCCATGGCTGTCAGCGCTTTTTCATTCATGGCCCCTAAGAGCAATGAGATCCTCTGCGATTCAGATTCCTTCAGGGATTTGGCACGAAACAAGAACAACAGCATCGGATCCGTGGACTCGTAATAGCTGAAGCGAATCGTCTCAGCGAATTCTTTACGCTCCTCCTGCGGTAAGTGCTGGTAGGTGGAGCTCACGATCTCTTTTAAACGTCGAATGGTCTTGTCAAAGGTGTGGATCGAGATGCCCAGTCTCTCTGAGAATTGCTGTCTGTTGTAGGCGCCACTCGTTAGAACAAGCATGCGTAGAAACTGGATCTCTTTATCAAAGCTTTCCTTAGCCACCCGAATCCTCCGTTCAATCTGCATCATATACCCATTGTAACAGGGGATGGAATTGGGCGAAATGGAAAACTTTCTCTGTGGTCGTAATACTTTTGCCATGTTCGTTGCGTTAGAAATGAGCGAAAATAGGTACATAAGGCCGACACGATAAAGTGTTGGAAAAAAAATCATCGAGGCGCCTGGAAGGGTTACTTCGCCCTGTGACGCGACATGTCGTTGGTTCGAATCCAACTTCTGCCGAAAGGCAGAATAGCTCAGTGGTAGAGCAGTCTGTACCTTTCCGACACATTTCCTCGATGATTTTTCACACAAATACATAACTGGTGAGGCGCTGAGATGGGTTACTTCGAGCTAAATCGAACAATAGTAAAACCCGGGCAGTATGGCAGGTTCGACTCCTGCAGACAACCTATCTCGCTTTTTCCTCACCAGTGTTTAATTCAAGGAGGTTTATGAACATGAGTATAGCCAAGAAGCTTTTTGGTTCGCTTAGACCGAATACCGTTAACAAAAACAACTATCCTGCATTCACGCGATCTGTGGAAGAGCAGTATCTACAGACACTTCTAACCAATACAATGAGCAATACGTTTTATGCGGATCAAAATGAACTCGTAGCCGAAGCGGCGCAGCTTCATCACGAGATGGCGGATGCGAATCCGACGTTTATGGCCAAAGCAATTGTTTTCGCTCGAAATGAAGGGTTCATGCGCTTGCAGCCGCTGTTCGGCCTTGCGATTTTGTCCCAGTACCGTCCAGATTTATTTGCGAAAGTCTTCCTACAGGTTGTCCGTATACCTTCGGATTTGTCTGATTTTCTGACCATCTTGAATGGGCTTGGACGGGGAGAAGGCGGGCGTGCAGTGAAACGGCAGGTAAACCGCTTCTTAGCCAGCGTATCTGAATACTGGGCGATGAAGTATAACGGGCAAGGAAGAGGATATAGCCTTGGTGATGCGATCGCTACTGCACATCCGAAACCACAAGACTTGAAGCAGCAGGCGTTGTTCCGTTATTTGCGGGGACAAGAAGCGAATCTTGCCCTGCTGCCGCAGGTGGAAGCGCTGGAGAATTTAAAGCTTTCCACAACGGAGAAGGATCAGATCGCATGGATTGAACGGGGGAAGCTGCCGTATGAAACCGTTACAGGTGCAATCAAGCCATCGAAGGCAGTTTGGGAGGCTTTGCTCTATCAAATGCCGACATTCGCGCTGCTTCGTCATATGAACGCATTGTTGCGGGCTGGTGTTTTGGAGGAAAAGAAGAACTTGGACTATGTCATCCATCGGATAACGGACAAGGTGGCGCTTCGCAAAGCAAAGATCATGCCATTCCGCTTAGCGACCGCGTTCCGCCAGGTGGAGCATTCGGATTTGCGAGACGCTTTACGAGAAGCGACGGACCTCACGTTTGATAATCTGCCAGACCTCGGAGAACGCACAGCTATTTTCCTAGATATCTCGGGTTCGATGAACGGTCAATATCTAGAAATTGGCTCGGTTTTCGCACTGGCTCTGTACAAAAAGACGCAAGGGAACTCCCTATTCTGGTTATTTGATACGGATGTCGTGGATGCTAAACCCTCACGCAAGGATAGTATCCTAACTCAGGCGGCACAGATACACGCTTGCGGCGGAACGGATACAGGGGCACCGGTAAGGAAGCTTATTCATGAGCGCAAGAAAGTGGATCAAATCATTATCATCACAGATGAGCAGCAAAACAGCGGCAGTTCCTTCTACGCAGATTTGAAGCGGTATCGCTCAAAGGTGAACCAAGACGTGAAGGCATTCATCGTCGATATAGCCCCATACCGGCATGCGATGGTTCCGGTACAGGATCCTCAAACCTTTTACATTTATGGGTGGAGCGACACGGTGCTTGCTTACATTGCGCAGTCTGTACAAGGGTATTCAACACTTCTGGAGCGGGTAGCAGCGATAGAGTTAGATAATATTGAGTGAGGGTGAAATGGCCACCAACGAAGAGTTCGTGGTCTTTCATCTTCATTTGGAAGGGATTAACAACCTGTGGTTGAATACATACATAAATCAAAGGAGGAAGACCACATGTCCGATGTTCATCAACAAATCCTAGAAGAATTGAAACGCATCGAAATGGAAGAAGGAGTTCGCATCTTGTATGCTTGTGAATCAGGCAGTCGAGCATGGGGCTTCCCGTCCAAAGATAGCGACTATGACGTAAGATTTATATACATCAGACCCGTGGATTGGTACCTATCGATTTTTGAAAAACGCGATGTCATCGAACGGCCGATCAGCGATATGCTGGATATCAATGGCTGGGATTTGAAGAAAGCCTTAAATCTGTTTCGCAAATCGAACCCGCCGTTGCTCGAGTGGCTACAGTCTCCCATTCCGTATATGGAGAATTTCACGATAGCTGAACAAATCCGTCAAATCTCTCCGCTAACCTTTTCGCCAAAATCTTGTATGCACCACTACCTGCACATGGCAAAGGGGAATTATCGGGAATACTTGCAAGGTGAGCAAGTCAAAATTAAAAAGTATTTCTATGTCCTGCGCCCGATCTTGGCCTGTGAATGGATTGAGCGACATAACACAATGCCACCCATCGAGTTTCAAGTACTTGTCGACAGTTTAGTCCCAGAGGGCAGTCAGCTAAAGGCTGCTATTCAAGAATTACTAGTCCGTAAAATAGCGGGCGACGAGATGGATTATGAGCCAAGAATCAATCCGATCAACGCGTTTTTAGAAGCGAGAATAGCTTATTATGATCGAAAGGCGTCCACCATGCAGACGGGTGAGGGTGGTGAGGATAGCCAGCTTGACGATTTATTTCGAAAGGCATTGAAGGAAGTATGGGGATAGGGTGAGCAAAACCCATGAATCAACAATTTTCAATTACAGGAGCTGAGTTACATGGCATATCAAAATATAGACGGTGTACGCGTTTGGGGACAACCAGATGATGGCGCTTTGACACAAGCAAAAACATGTTCAGAAACGGGAAGAGTTGTTCAAACGCTCCTAATGGCTGACCATCATAAAGGATATAGCCAGCCGATAGGCGGAGTTGTCGTATACGACGGTCAATTATCGCCTTCTGGCGTAGGCTACGATATCGCTTGCGGGAATAAAGCTGTAAGAACGAACTTAATGGCTAGGGATGTTAAGCCTCGAATGGCAGGCATGATGGATCAAATTGCACGTAAGATTTCCTTTGGCGTTGGGCGTGTAAACAATGAGAAGGTTGATCATGCATTGTTCGATGACCCGGATTGGGTCGTCTATAAAGCAATTGGCAAACAAGAGCATGACAAATTAAAGGCACTAGCACGTGATCAACTCGGTACAGTGGGCAGTGGTAATCATTTTGTGGATGTGTTTGAGGAAGTGAGTACAGGCCGCGTTTGGGTGGCAAATCACTTTGGCAGCCGTGGATTTGGCCATAAGACAGCGAGCGGTTTCATCAATCTGACGGCTGGCCGCGACTTTCTGGGTAACGCACCTGGTGAAAAGATGGATCAGCCGCCGATTCTCCTAGATTTGTCGAGCGAACTGGGAGACATGTATGACAGAGCCATGAAGCTGGCCGGGCGTTATGCCTATGCGGGGCGAGATTATGTTATGGAGCAGGTACTCACTATTTTAGGCGCAGAAGCGGATTTCGCGGTACATAATCACCACAATTTTGCGTGGAAAGAGGTTCATAATGGTCAGGAGACCATAGTAGTCCGTAAAGGGGCTACGCCTTCTGCTCCGGGGCAACTTGGCTTTATCGGGGGCAGCATGTGTGATATCTCCGTAATTGTCAGAGGTAAAGATACCGAAGAGAATAGGGACGCTTTCTACAGCACCGTACATGGCGCCGGCAGGGTCATGAGTCGGACGCAAGCAGCTGGCAAAATGAACTGGAAAACCCGCACCCGAAGCGGCGGGCAAATTTCACCAGAACGCATGATGGATGCGGTGAAAGATTTCGGCATTGAGCTCCGTGGAGCTGGAACGGACGAAAGTCCCTTTGTCTATCGGAAGTTGGAGGATGTGCTTCATGCACATGAGGAGACGATAGAGGTTCTGCACGTGTTGAAGCCAATAGGTGTTTGTATGGCAGGGGCGGATGAGTTTGATCCGTATAAGGATTAAGAGGGGAAGAGCACAGAATAGAAGCGGTTGACCACCGCTATTTCGTCACCAAGTAGCTATTTCTTCGAAATAAGAGTGGTGAACCACTCTTAAACGGCAGAAGTAGATGCTCCAAACGAGCATAAACACAGAATAGAAGCGGTTGACCACTTCTATTTCATTACCGAGTAATCATTTCTTCGAATTAAGAGTGGTTCACCACTCTTAAGCACAACTAAAAAGGTCAGTCCCAAAAGTAGAAATACCTACTCTTGAAACTGACCCTTTACTTAATTCAGCTCATCCTCTAATTCCCACGTATCGCCAATCCCACTCACCTTATAGCAGGAACCCTCCAACGAAATACAAGCTTCCAGTTTGAGCTGAGGAAAGGTTAGCAACCAACTCTCCTCGTTGTTCTCGTATTGGATCGGGAGCACCTGATGCAGCTGTCGGATGAAATCGAACACATTCGTGTCATCGCCCGAATCACGCGTAAAATCAACCCAATGACCTGTGACCTTTCTATCTTTCACCGCAGTGAGCAAATCAATAAGCCAGGAGGGAGCAGACTCTGGTGCTTCCAACTCGTTTGTTTCGATGAGCTCCTCGAAAGCTTGCTTTTGATTCGCCACCGGCGGACCGTCTGTTAACGCTGTTGCCAGCTCATCCAAGAGTTGGCGTAGTATGTTCCGTTTTGATGAACCCATTCCCTAATCCTCCTAGCTAACTGGAAACATCGTATTAATTTTCAATTTACCACCATCGGGTTGAATATCTAATTGGACCTTATCGCATTCCACCTCGGTGCCATCTCGGAGATAACCGACTCCTGCTCCGGCGACGTCAATGATGCTTCCCATACCGACTAGATTTTGCTTCGGTTTATTTTTAGTCACCAAAGCACTGTAGGCCGTCGTAAAGGCTTCCTTATGCTTATCATTGGATACGAATTTGGAAGCGGCTTTGCCTGATGGCACTTTACTCACTCGGCCCGAAGGCGCTGTACCACTTTTCAACCGTTCCCTTTGTTGCTCTTCTGTTGTATGTGCCCCGTGATCGGCATAGGAATGCCCACCACCGACATCATAGGTACTTGGATCAGCGGCATCCAATCCATCATACAGGGTGGCAGCCACCTTTTGGATGGTATCCGATGAGGTTGATGTATCTTCACTTACTAAACTAGCGTTGTCCGATCGCTTCATTTGCATACGTTCTCCGCCAAAATCAGCTGCTTTAGCCCCCATATGATCCGCTTCTGATTCTAATCCGCGATCATCATTAATGGCGACGCCTCCAGCCAGTTGCGTGGGGGATACTCTGCCTTGACGCTGCTGCACCACATGCCAAGCTTCATGCGGCAAATGCTGCTCTTGACCAGGTCCTACATGAATGTCATTCCCTTGCGCATAAGCTAAGGCTTGCAAGCCAGCAGGTTTATCCGAATTATAATGTACCTTAACCGAATCCATCGACATACCCGAAAGGCTCTCTACACCTGATTTCAGCTGATCGGGCATGCCTGTGTTATTTTCCTTTTTCTGAATGGGTTTCTCCGATTGTGTTTGTGTGCGTGATTGAAATAACTGAGCGACTGCACGATTCCCAATTGTTCTCTGTAGTTGTGCGACATGCGATGTTGAGAAAGGGAGAGGAGCTGCTTGCGCGTTATGTAAATGGGCGGATGTGTTTGATTTTGATTGCAGTTCCATCTGATCCGACGAATGGTTATATTTAACATGTGAGTGATAACCCATGAAATTCACCGCCTTAGATTGAGTACATTGCTAGTTTCAATATCATATCTTATGATTCCATTTCATTTTAAGGTAAAAGTTACCATTGGACAACAGTTCAAAAGATGTATTTATTCGATTACTTTCACGGGGTATAGTTCCACTACGCCGATCGCCGAAACAAATATTTCATTGTCGGTTATATGAGTGACTACAGTGCGGCCATCCGTCGGTTTTTCAACGACCGTGCTTCCAATTCTCGTGGCAATCGTGGTTCGTGACACTGGCTTTGCAAAAAAAGAAATGCTTCGACCTACCGAGTCATACCGCAGAATGTAACGCCTTTTATTGATCAAGCCTAACGTTCGCGCAGTTATTACACCCACACTAATAATATTATCAATACATTTCAGAAGAATCATTGTTAGTTAGTGAAACCCTTACCTTAGCAGTTCCTTTCCGCAAGACCACCCTACCGTTGGGTATTGTGACGCCAAATTCAGGCAAGGGGGAACCTCCGCAATCACCGAGTAACTCCGCGCGATTTTCAAAATCAGGCACAACTTTTACATCAAAAACAGCACGTGAAATCATCCGTAAGCCTCACACCTTTCATGTTTGACAAAATTGGATGGGTTCTCCAATGCTATTCTGCGCCCTGAACCCATTATTTAAGGTATGTGTCACCACGAAGATGTGATTGGATTTTTCTGATCGAAGATGTGGTATATTCGGATAATTAAATAGCATGATGAAAAACCCCTTGTGAGAGGGGTTTTTCGGTATTCTCAATTGATTGCTTCCAGGGAAATCTAACCTGTAAGCGTGAAAATCATCGCTGCAGCATAAGATTTAACTAGTTTACGTCCTTTTCGCATGCTGTAAGGATGAAAATCATCACGATAGTGGCATATGGCCTACGACTAAGGGGGAGAGAAGTGGAGCTAGGTTAGGGATAGGATGTCGCTGAAGCGGTGGTTTTAATCTACATTTATATTAATAAAGAGGTTTGTGCTAAACTAGGAGGAATATCATCCTAAGATTCCCACATATACAAAGGAGCACGAAATCTATGACCTATTCCACAAAAAGAAACAAACTAACAGACGTAAGCCGCACATTGGCTAAGGTTGCCATGGGAGAAGCCTCCGCCGATCTCGTCATACAAAACGGCACACTAGTCAATGTTTACTCAGGTGAACTTATTACACATATGGATGTCGCGGTTGCGGCTGGACGAGTTGCTTACATAGGGAAGGCAGACCATACCATCGGGCCTGAAACGGTCGTGATCGATGCTGCTGGCAAATACATGGCGCCAGGCTTACTGGATGGCCACATGCATGTGGAAAGCACGATGCTCTCTGTGACGGAATTTGCCAAAGCCGCGATCGTCAAAGGCACGACGGGGATATTCATGGACCCGCATGAGATTGCGAATGTGTTTGGTTCGGAAGGTGTTCGGCTCATGCATGAAGAGGGGCAGCAGCTGCCGCTCAAGGTGTTTACGACTTTCCCATCCTGCGTGCCAGCAACGAATGATTTAGAAGATGCGGGCGCAACGCTGGAAGTGGCGGATATTCAAGCGGGTCTGCAGTGGGACAACGTGGTCGGACTGGGTGAAGTGATGAATTTCCCAGGAGTCGTGTACGGTGATCCCAAAATGTGCGGCGAAATCGAAGCGACACTGCAAAGCGGAAAGACGGTTACAGGCCATTTTCCAAGTGACGATGATCGCATGTTTCAAGCCTATCTTGCATCCGGCGTAACCTCTGACCATGAAACGGTAACTCGGGAGCAAGGTTTGCACAAGGTTCGCATGGGTATGCACCTGATGATTCGGGAAGGCTCCGCCTGGCATGATGTCAAAGAAGTCATTAAAATTGTCACCGAGGATGGCGTCAATACGTCCAATATTTCCCTTGTCACGGATGACGTGAATCCGCAAACGCTGGTGGAGAAGGGGCATCTCAATCATGTGGCGCGACGCGCCATTGAAGAAGGTGTTGACCCTGTCACAGCGATCCAAATGGTGACGATCAATGTGGCGCGCTATTTCAAGCTGGAGCATGATCTAGGCTCTATCTCACCAGGTAAGTGTGCGGACATCTTGTTGATCGATGATCTGCAGAAGATGGAGCCATCCACAGTCATTACGGATGGTCAAATCATTGCCGAGCAGGGCAAGCTCACGGTGGAATTCCCAACATTCACCTACCCGGCACACATCCGGAATTCCATGAATGTGAAGCGGGAACTAACTGCGGTTGACTTCAAGCTTGCGAGTTGCATCCAACAGGATAAGACGAAGGTCAATGTGATCAAGGTCATCGAGAACAGTGCAAGAACAGAAAAGATGACGGCGGAGCTTCCGGTCCAAGAAGGCATTATCCAGCCAGATGCGGGGCAAGATATCGTTCGTCTGGCTTGCATCGAGCGGCACCAAGGCACAGGTCAGATTTCGCTTGCTTTTGCACATGGCTTTAGAATCAAATCAGGCGCGGTCGCCTCGACAGTGGCGCATGATAGCCACAATCTTCTAGTGATGGGGATCGATGAAGCCGATATGGCATTCGCAGCAAATGAGCTTATTCGATTAGGCGGCGGTACAATCGTGGTTGAGAACGGGATTGTATTGGCACAAGTTCCATTAACCATTGCAGGCCTCATGTCAGATAAATCATTGTCTGAAGTCGTTGAAGAGGTCGCCAAGCTTGATCAAGCGTGGAAACAAATCGGCTGTTCCATGAACGCGCCGTTCATGACGTTTTCCCTCATCGCCTTGCCTGTGATTCCAGAAATTCGCATTTCGAACCGCGGGCTTGTTGATGTAACCCAGTTTAAGCTTATCGATGTGGAGCTAGTCTAGTAGACGAGGTTATGACATACCAAAAAGCCGAAGGAGTCAGCAGAACATCTTTAGGCGCAACTTATAACAAGTAAAAGGCGACCGATCTAAGAATCGGTCGCCTTTTTGCGTGTGCGCCCAGCATGGGCGCTATCTCTAGGGTTCAAGTCCCGAATGGCGAAGGCAGTAGTAGCCATAGCTTAAGACAAGGGTGTCGACCGTGAGGTCGAATCTGAAGGA